>JBGSID010000309.1:0-20983 GCA_041751895.1 Lysobacteraceae bacterium
AGCGCCATCGCCCGACACTGGTGTTGCACGAGGCGCACCGACTCGCGTTGGCACAACTGGCGCTGCACGCATGACGGCGGCCGGACTCGACACCGACGAACGCGCACGCTGCGCAGTGATGTCGCGCTGGCTGGCGACGTCGTCAGTCCTGGGCGTGGTCGCAATCACCGTTCTCGTCGTCGACGCACTCGGGATCATGGCGCATGCGTGGCATCAGCGGCTCTTCGGCGTTGCCGTGCTGCTGCTCTTGTCGGCGCCTCTCGAACGCGGTCTGGCGCTGCGTCTGCACTTCGACCGAGGTCTGTTCGCCGATCTCGCCGATGGCCGGATCGCCGGGCTGGCCCCGCTCGACGGCGCACTGGCAACACTTGGGCTGCGAACATCCATGGCCGCCACGCGCCCGCTCGACGACCGCCTGCGCGGCACGATGCGGTTGTGGCGGTGGCATACCGCAATCGTCGTCGTGCAGGTATTGTTATGCGCGGCGTTGCTGCTCGGGTGTCTTTGAACCCGGCGCGTCGTTTGTCCCCTGGGAACGAGATCAAACGACATCACATGCTGGAAATCCTGACCGCCAGACTCATCATCGGCTTCGTCCGCCTGCTCACTGGCGCGCAGGCGTTCTGGCGCGGCGGCCGCCCCAATGCCGCGCAGCGTATTTTCTTTGCGAACCACGCCAGCCATGGCGATTTCGTGCTGCTCTGGGCGTCGCTGCCGCCGTGGTTGCGTCGGCATACGCGGCCGGTGGCCGGCGCCGACTACTGGAACAGGAATGCGCTGCGCCAATACATCGGCGGCCGGGTCTTCCGCGCGGTATTGATCGATCGAGAACGCAAGGAAGGCAGCCCCGACCCGATCGGACAGATGGTCGCCGCCTTGGCGGGCGGCGATTCGCTGATCATCTTCCCGGAAGGCACGCGCAACACCACCGATGCGGTGCTGCTGCCGTTCAAGAGCGGCCTGTACCACCTCGCAACGCAGTATCCGCGTGCAGAGCTGGTGCCGGTGTGGATCAACAATCTCGCCCGGGTCATGCCCAAGGGTCAGCTGGTGCCGCTTCCGCTGCTGTGCACGGTCACCTTCGGCGCTGCGCTGCCGCCTGTCGATGGTGAAGACAAGGCCGCATTCCTCGAACGCGCCCGTCTGGCGATGCTCGCCCTGCGTCCCGACCACCAGGACGACCCGCCATCCGAGCTTCCGGAGTCACGCTGATGCACAACCCGTTTCCGTCGCTGTACGCCCTGCCGATCTTCGCCGGCGCGGTCGCGGTGCTCGTCGTCGCTTCGGTGGTCGGCTGGATCCTGAAACTGCGCCTCGCCCCGGAAGAGCCGCACGCGGTGATCGACAATCTCAACAGCCGCATCCGCGCCTGGTGGTGGATGGTCGGCGTGCTCGCCGCCGCGTTCTGGTTGGGCAAAGGTGGCGTCATCGTCCTGTTCGCGCTGCTGTCGTTCTTCGCACTGCGCGAATACATCACGCTCTGCTACACCCGCCGTGGCGATCATCTGGTGCTGCTGCTCGCGTTTTTCATCGCCCTGCCGGTGCAGTACGCGCTGATCTGGATCGACTGGTACGGGCTGTATTCGATCTTCATCCCGGTCTACGCCTTCCTGCTGTTGCCGATCTTCGCCGCACTGTCCGCCGACACCACCCGCTTCCTCGAACGCGCCTCGAAAGTGCAGTGGGGGCTGATGATCTGCGTGTTCTGCCTCTCGCACGTGCCGGCGCTGATGACGCTGAACATTCCCGGCTACGAAGGCCGCAACCTGCTGCTGATCGCCTTCCTGGTGCTGGTGGTGCAGGGCAGCGATGTGCTGCAGTACATCTGGGGCAAGCTGCTTGGCAAGCACAAGGTCGCGCCGGAACTGTCGCCTTCGAAGACCTGGGAAGGCCTGATCGGCGGCGTCCTCAGCGCCACCACCCTCGGTGCCGGCCTGCACGGCATCACCCCGTTCTCCGCGCTCGAAGCCGCGCTGGTCGCCTTCATCATCTGCCTGATGGGCTTCTTCGGTGGCCTGGTGATGTCCGCGATCAAACGCGACCGGGGCGTGAAGGACTGGGGCCACATGATCGAAGGCCACGGCGGCATTCTGGATCGTGTGGATTCGATCGTGTTTGCCGCACCGATCTTTTTCCACATGGTGCGGTACGGGTGGATTTGAGCAACCCACCCTGACTCGCTATTGCCCCACTTTCCCGAGTTCACTCAAACGTGTAGCCGCGTTCTTGTTGCCCGGATCCAGCGCAAGGGCGCGTTTGTAGCTATCAATCGCGAGCGTCTTTTCTTCGATGGCTTCATAGGCCTCGCCGAGACTATCGAATGCATTGGCGCTATTCGGGTACAGCTGAGCGTTCAACTTGAGCACCTGAATCGCCTCACTGCGCTTCTCCTGCTCGATCAGGGCGTAGCCCCAATTGTTCAATTCGCTTTCCGACACATTGAACGCCGGATCTTCTTTCGCCTGCTTGAAGACGGCAGGCGCATTTTCGAATCCTCGTTTCATCAGCGCCAGCCTGAGCGTCTTGATCGCAGGCGACAAACCGCCGCCGTTCGCAGCGAGCAAATCGGGAAGATAGTGCCCCGCCACTTCGTCGATGAACGTTTGTGGCTGTGCGCCCTGAAGATTGGTGAGAACGATGACGGCAAGATCGTCCTCGGGATAGACGTAAAACGCGGAGCGGGCGCCGCCGATTCCGCCGACCGCGCGATGCTCCGGGCGATTGATCGACGCCCAACCGATGGCCCACGCACGCTGCGAACCGTCGTTGAGCGTTCCCGGAGTCCACAAGGTCACTAGCGTTTCCTTCCTATTGAACAGGCGCCCCTGTTGCAAGGCGATGATCCAGTGCGCCGCTTCTTCGGCTGTCGTATCAATCCCCACGCCTGGCCACATCGACGGAGGCGAGGAAAAAAGCGAGTGGATGAGCGTGTCGGTCTTTCGCGTGACGCCGTCGACTTTCCGGTAAAAATTGTAGGTCGGCGCGGCGCCTTGAACGATATCGTAGGCATCGCTGAATCCGCTTCGATCTGTCAGCGGCATACCGACCGCGCGGAACTGCCGTTCCGACACGACCCGGTTGAACGGCAACCCGCTGAGCCGTTCGATGACCCGGCCCAGCAACAGATAGTTCGTCTGGTTGTAACTGAAGCGTTCGCCGATGGCGAACGACATCGGCAGTGCTTTGACCCTGTCCATGGTGGCTGCCTCATCGTCCTCCACCAGCAATCTTCCAGAAACGGGATCGATCATGTCCGGAATCCCGGAGGTATGCGTCAGCAGCTGTTTGATCGTGACTGCACGCCATGCGACCGGCAGATCGGCAAGGTAATGCGACACGGGGGCGGAGAGATCCAGTTTCCCGTCTTCAACGAGCTGCATCGCCGCCACGCCGGTAAAGGCCTTGGTCGCGGAATTTATCGGAAACACCGTCTGCCGTGTGACCGGTTGGGCATATTCGATGTTGGCGACCCCATACGCACCCAGAAATAAGATCTTGCCGTGCCGAACCACGGCAACCTGCATTCCGGGAATGCCGCGCCGCGCCATCTCACTGCGAAGATAGGTTTCCAGCCGTTGATTCCGCTGACGCTCCGTCTCGGACTGGACCGGCGTCTGCGCAACGGATGCCTCTGGATTTGAAGCAGGCCGTGCGGCAGAAGGACCGATCATTGCGAAAGACAACAGTGCGACGGAACAGCAAAGAAACATATTGCGTGAGGTCATGAACGGTCTCTTGCCGAGGGCCAATGAGGAAAACAACGCGTTCGCGCGGAGACCGCTGCTATGAATGCTTTCCTGGGAACCGATCGCTTGGCCATATTGCGTCAAGTCGTATCGTCATCCTCCATCGCGACGACCATTTGGCCATGGCGTCTAGAACACATACCAGTGTCGTTGGTTGGGTTTTGCGCGCGTTACCATGCACCCAGACAATTGCAACAAGCCCCCATGCCCGAACTCCCCGAAGTCGAAACCACGCGTCGCGGTCTGGCCCCGCATCTCGAAGGCCGTCGCGTCGTCGCGGTGACACTGCGCCGGCCGGATCTGCGCTGGCCGATTCCGCGCGAGATCGTGGACCTGCTGCCGTCGAGCAGGATTTCCGCGATCCGACGACGGGCGAAATATCTGTTGATGGAGACGGAGATCGGCACGGCGATCTGGCATCTCGGCATGTCGGGCAGCATGCGCGTGTTGCCGGCGGATACACCGGTGCAGACGCACGATCACGTGGACATGCTGATCGAAGGCAAGGGGCGCGCGGCTGGGCGTGTGTTGCGTTTCAACGATCCGCGCCGTTTCGGCAGTCTGCTGTGGCAGCCGCCGGGCGAGACACATGGGCTGCTGCGCGATCTCGGTCCCGAGCCGCTGTCGGACGACTTCAGCGGGGGCTATCTGTTCGAGCGCAGCCGTGGGCGCACCATCCCGGTCAAGGCCTTCCTCATGGATCAGAAGATCGTGGTCGGCGTGGGCAACATCTACGTCGCCGAGTCGCTGTTCGCGGCCGGCGTGTCGCCGCTGCGCGAGGCGGGCAAGGTGTCGCGCGAACGCTATGACGCGATCGCGCAGGCGATCCGCGAAATCCTGGGCTACGCCATCGCCCGGGGCGGGACCACATTGCGCGATTTCATCAGTCCGGATGGTGCGCCTGGTTATTTCGAGCAGGAGCTGTCGATCTACGGCCGTGGCGGCGAACCCTGTCTACGCTGTGGACGCCCACTGAAACAGGCGATGTTGGCGCAGCGCGCCACGGTCTGGTGCGGGCACTGCCAGCGGTAAGCGTGCCGGCAACGCCGGCGCAGCGGGCCCCGGGCATGGCTGCGGTATAGTCCCGCATTGCCTGTCCGCCAATCCCTGCCTGTTTCGAGCCTGTCCATGAGCGAAAGCGAAAGCGCCGATATCACCCAATGGCTGGACGCCGCCCGCGACGGAGACCGTGCCGCGCTCGACCGTGTACTCGGCACGCTGTACCACGAGCTGCATTCGATGGCGCGGCGGCAACTGGCCGGGCAATACGGGCAGACTCTCGATGCGACCGCACTGGTCCACGAGGCCTACCTGAAACTCATCGGCCGGCGCGACGTGCAGTTCGACGACCGTGCGCATTTCTTCGCCTATGCCGCTTCGGCGATGCGCAGCGTGGTGGTGGATTACGCCCGCCAGCGGCTCGCGCAGAAACGCGGCGGCGACCTGCATCGGGTGACCGAACTGCCGGACGATGTCGAAGGCGGCCTGCGCCTCGATGAGGACATGCTCGGCCTCGACACGGCGTTAACCAAGTTGGCGGCGGTCGACACCAAGCTCGCACAGGTGGTCGAGTTGCGCTATTTCGCCGGCCTGTCCGAGCAGGAAATCGCCGAACTGCTGAAACGCTCCGAGCGCAGCATCCGCCGCGACTGGCAGAAGGCGAAGATGTTCCTGCTGGCCTCGCTGGGCGACGAAAACGGCGAGCGCTGAGCGATGCAGGAATGGATCGCGCTGATGCCGCTCTCCATTCCTGCGGGATAGGCCGATGGACGCAGAACGCTGGCAACGCCTGTCGCCACTGCTGGATGCGCTGCTCGAACTCGATGGCGATGCGCGCAAGGCGCGGATGGAGGCGCTGCGCGACGACGACCCGGCACTGGCGGCCGAGGTCGAAGCCCTGCTGGCGCTGGAGGAAGACAACGAGGACTTCCTGTCCGAACCGGTGGTGGCACCGCCGCCGATGGCCAAACCCGAAACGATGATCGGGCCCTACAAGCTGGACCGGCTGCTGGGCGAGGGCGGCATGGGCCAGGTCTGGCTGGCACGGCGTGCCGATGGCCTGTATCAACGCCGGGTCGCGCTGAAACTGTTGCGCCCGGGACTGGCCGACCCCAATCTGCGCCAGCGCTTCACCCGCGAACGCCAGATCCTGGCGCGCCTTGGGCATCCGCATATCGCGCGGTTGCTCGACGCCGGCATCAGCACCGACAACCAGCCGTATCTGGCGCTGGAATACGTTGAAGGCGAACCGATCACCGACTGGTGCCGTAGCCGCGATCTCGGCATCGATGCACGACTCAAGCTCTTTCTGCAGGTCTGCGAAGCGGTCAGCCACGCCCACGCCAACCTGATCGTGCACCGCGACCTGAAGCCGTCCAACATCATGGTCACGCCGCTGGACGAAGTGCGGCTGCTGGATTTCGGCATCGCCAAGCTGCTCGATGGCCCCGAACCGGGGCGCGACCACACCCGTACCGAATTGCGCGCCTTCACCCTGCACTACGCGGCCCCGGAACAGATCCGTGGCGAGCCGGTCACCACCATGACCGACGTGTATTCGCTGGGCGTGGTGCTGTACGAACTGTTGGCCGAAACCAAGCCCTACAAGCTCAAGCGACAGACCGACGCCGAGTGGGAAGAGGCGATCCTGATCTCCGACCCGCAGAAACCGTCGGCGAATCTGCTGCGCGAGGCCGACAGCGATCCTTCGCGCACGCCCGCACTGCGCCGTCGCGCGCGACAGATCGCCGGCGATCTCGACAACATCGCGTTGAAGGCGCTGTCGAAACGGCCCGAACACCGCTATCCGTCGGTCGAAGCGATGGCGCTGGACCTGCATCGCTATCTCGAAGGCAAACCCGTGCTGGCGCGGCCGCAAAGCATGGCCTACCGCACGCATAAATTCGTGCAGCGCCACCGCTGGGCCTTGGCGACGACCGCGCTGGTGCTGGTGGTGTTGACGACGGCGCTGATCCTGGTGACCTGGCAGGCACGCCAGGCCATCCGCGAAGCAAGCCGTGCGCAGGCACTGCAGGATTTCGTCACTGGCCTGTTCGAACAGGCGGGCGGCCGCAATACACCAGGGCCACTGGATGTACGCAAACTGCTGGAAGCAGGTGAACAGCGCGGCAACCGGGAGCTGATGCGGCAACCCTTGGACCGGGCGGAGCTGTTCGGCGTGATCGCACGGCTGCGCCTCGGTCTTGGCGATTACCGTGAGGCCGAAAGGCTGCTGAAAACCCAGAACGCGATCATGTTGGGGCTGGACAACGCGCCCGACAGCCTGCGCCTGTCCTCGGCCACGGATTACGGCAAGACCCTCCGGCTGCTGGGCTACGCGGCGGACTGCGTGACCCGGATGCGCCCGCTGGAGGCGGATGCGCGCAGCCAGCAGCGCCAGTTGCCGGTGCAAGCGGCCGAGTTCTACTCGGAGCTGGGGCGTTGCCAGCGCGTCGAGAACAAACCGAGAGTGGCGCGATTGCTGTTCCAGCGATCACTGGAAGTCCGTCGCAACACCTTGGAAGACATCGCGGGCGTGGTCGAGAACCTTGCCGACCTTGCCGACCTCGAAAGCGACGCCGGCCATACCGAGGCGGCGCTGCAGGGCTTCCGCAACGCGCTGGCACAACTGCAGGCGAGCCTCGGTAACCGGCATCCACAGGCCATCGATCTGCAGCGCCGACTGTGCGAACTGGAGCGCAGCGTGGGGCAGATCGTGCTCGCCGAACGCGACTGCCATGACGCGCTGACCCTCGGCCTGGATCTGCACGGCGACGAGCACCCCGCAACCGTCGATGCGCGCCGGCAGCTCGCCGCGATCCATGTCGATCAGGGCCGTTTCCGTGAAGCCGACGCGGCGTTTCGCGAAAGTCATCAGTGGCTCGTGAACCGGCTCGGACGCAACCACGAAGACGTGGCACGCAACGATGGCAGCATCGGCATCATCGCGTGGGAGCGCGGCGAGACCGAGACCGCATTGCTCCACCTCGATCGTGCGCTGGCAGTCTTGAAGAAAGACCCGAAATCGCCGCTGTATCAAGGCATGTTGTTCAACAAAGGCATGGTGTTGCACGATGCCGGCCGCGACCGCGCCGCACTGCCGCTGCTGCTGCAGGTGGAGCGTCTGCGCATCGCCGGCCTCGAAAAGGATCATCCGCTCATCGGCGACACCGAGCGTCTGATTGGCGAAGTGCAGGCCGCCCTGGGTCAGGACGCCGACGCACGCGAACGCCTGGCGAACGCGGTGAGACTCACGCGTGCCGGCAGCGGTTACGGACCTGCGCACCCGCATACCCGCCGCGCGGAACTTTCCCTCGCGCTGTTCGATCTGAGCCACAACGATCCGCCGACGCCTTCGGTGCTGATGCAACTCGAACAACTGGCCGATCTGCCGAAATCCGACCCGGAGCTGCGCAAGACGGCGTGGCTGGCGTCGACCGCGATTGCCCTGCAACACTGTCGCGAACCGGGGATGGGCGATGGACCGCAGATGCTGGAAGATATCGGGGTGGAAATCGCCCAGACGATGCCCGAGGGCGGCACCATCGCCCGCGAATTCGAACGAGAGCGCCAACGCTGCCACTGATTCCTGACCGGGGTACACCATCATGTCGACGCTTCAATCGTTCTCACACGCCGCACTTGCCGTCCTGTTGTCGTTCGCCACGACCGCCTGCGCGGGCTCCACGAGCCGTGCCGCCGAGAAAGCGACGGGCACGATCGAAGGCGGCATCCAGCATCCCGCACACGTACCACCGGCGATGCGGATCTGCGCGATCGGCGGTGACCCGTCGATCCACGTCTGCACCCGGACATCCGCGCATCAATCCAATTACCGTATCGAAGGCGTGCCGCCGGGCGACTACACCGTCATCGCGGCAGCGGCCGACGCGGTGTACCCCGTCGGCGGCCACGTGCAGCAGGTGCAATGCATCCGCGCACCCTGCCCGGCGATGCCGGCATCGGTCACCGTCACCGCCGGCGAAGTGACGGCCGGCGTCGATCTCAACGGTTTCTACGACAAGCGCGACGATTTCGAGGCGATGCCGGCCGACTGAAGCGCCGGGTCGTATTCGCGGCGCCGAAAGATTTTGTGGGCGCAGCGAGCACCAAGATTCAAAAAAAGGATCCGCCTCAGCCCAGGGGCAACGGCTGCTGCAGCGGGTCGATCCGACCTTCGCCGCGCGTGACCTTCTTGTACTCGGCGCGGCTGACCGAAACATAGCGTTCGTTGCCGCCGATCTCGACCTGCGGTCCGTCCTGCACGGCATGGCCCTGCTCATCCACGCGCACGGTCATCGTCGCCTTCTTGCCGCTGTGGCAGATGGTCTTGATCTCGGTGAGCTCATCGGCCCAGGCCAACAGATACTGGCTTCCTTCGAACAACTCGCCTCGGAAATCGGTACGCAGGCCATAGCACAACACCGGAATCCGCAGCAGATCGACGATTTCGCTGAGTTGCCAGACCTGCGGCTTGCTCAGGAACTGCGCCTCGTCGACGAGCACGCAATCGAGCTTGCCGTGCTCGGCGATATCGGCACGCACCAGCGCTTCGAGATCATCATCGCGCTCGAACGCCCGACCCTCCGCACTCAAACCAATCCGTGAGGCGACCGTGCCGGAGCCGGCACGGAAGTCGAGCTTCGGCGTGAAGATCAGCACGCGCATGCCGCGTTCGCGGTAGTTGTGCGCGGACTGCAGCAGCGTGGTGGTCTTCCCGGCGTTCATCGCCGAATAGTAGAAATAGAGCTTGGCCATCCGCGTAGTTTAAGGAAACACGGGCCGGAACTGTCCATGCCTCCTCAAGATTGCATGGCGCACGCATGCGGCAATCCAAGCTCATTTATCTGCACTCGGCGGCAAGATCCGCACAGATGCAGGCATAGACGGGGTCATGGCGACTCAGGGTTTGGTCTGGGGGGCCTTCGTACTCGGGGCATTTGTACCCGGGGTCTTCGTATCCGGATCTTCGACTTCGGGCGTCAGCGCATCCACTTCAGGCGTCGTCTCCGGAATCCGCGATGTCGGATGCGATAGCGCCTGCGGTTGCACTTCATCGATCTCACCGATCGTGACCGTGCCGATCTTCGGCTTCATCCAGATCCTGTCCTGCCATGCCCAGTACTTCTTGGCATCCCAGTAACGCTCGTCGTAGAACTTCGAACCTTCGATCGACTGCGACCCCGATGGGCCGGGAATCTCGATCTGCACGCCATGGTTGAAACCGGTCCGGCTTCCGGTCATCTCGCGCCTGCCGATCCGCAGCTGGTGTTCGTAACGGGGCTTCGCGGCAGCATCACCGAAACGCGCATAGACCGACTGGCCTTCCTCGATCGCGCGCACGCGCTGGGCTTCGCTCAACGCGTTCCAGTACTGCTCGCGCAGACCGATGAAACCGAGATAGCCACGCTCGGCGGCGAGATCCATCCAGGCGTAGGCCTGTACCGGGTCGCGCGGCGTGCCCTGACCGTTCCAGTACATCTCCGCGACCATGCCCTGCGAAGGCTTGTCGGCGAAAAAGCCCGCACGACGAAAATGCTGCAGGGCCACGGCGTACTGTTGCTGCTTGTACGCCTCCAGACCGAGCAGTCGGAACTTCAGATCCTGGTGGCTGTCGAGAAAACCCGACGTGATCAGCAGCGGATCCTCGACGGGATCCATCGGTGGTTTGTCTGCGGCGTACACCGCAGAACCCCACGACGCGGACAGCAGCGCAGAAGACAACAACACAGAGTGGTACATCGACATTATTTCGAGACCCGTCAGGGGGATTTCTGTAATGGATGCATACGGTAGCCGAATCGTCGCGTCGGGGCGGGTAAACTGATGTCCTACAGAACTTTGGTCACACCGACTTCATGCACGGCCTCAACCCTCCTCAACGCGAAGCGGTGCTCCATGCCGAGGGCCCGATGCTCGTGCTGGCTGGCGCCGGCAGCGGCAAGACCCGCGTCATCGTCGAGAAGATCGCCCACCTGATCCAATCGAAGCATTTCCCGGCCAAACGTATCGCCGCGATCACCTTCACCAACAAATCCGCGAAGGAAATGCGCGAACGTGTCGCCAAGCGCATCCGTGGCGACGGCGCCGAAGGCCTGACCATCTGCACCTTCCATGCCCTGGGATTGAAGGTGCTGCAGATCGAACATGCGAAGATCGGCTTGAAGCGCGGGTTTTCAGTGTTCGACAGCGACGACTCGATTGGACAGATGAAGGATCTGATGCCCGGCGCGAAGGGCGATGCCGTGCAGGCGATGCAGGGGCTGATCTCGCGCGCCAAGAACGCCGGTCTGTCGCCCGAGCAGGCGCTGGAGGCCGCGCAGAGCCCGCGCGAGCGCGAGGCCGCCGCCCTGTACCTGAAGTACCAGAAGCGCCTGACCACGTTCAACGCCGTCGATTTCGATGACCTCATCCGCTTGCCGGTGCAGTTGCTGGAAAGCGACACCGACTGCGTCATGGGCTGGCGCGAGCGTATCGGCTACCTGCTGGTGGACGAGTGCCAGGACACCAACGACGCGCAGTACCGGTTGCTGAAGGCGCTGGCCGGCGAGAAAGGCAACTTCACCTGCGTGGGCGACGACGACCAGAGCATCTACGCCTGGCGCGGCGCGAATCCGGAAAATCTGTCGCAGCTCGGACAGGACTATCCGGCGCTGCGCATCGTCAAGCTCGAACAGAACTACCGATGCAGCAACCGCGTGCTGCGCGCCGCGAACGCGCTGATCGCCAACAATCCGCACGAGCATCTGAAGAAGCTGTGGAGCGATCAGGCCGACGGCGAACGCATCCGCATCCTCGAATGCCGCGACAGCGAGCACGAAGCCGAACGCATCGCCGGCGAAATCCAGTTCCTCAACAACGCCAAGAAGGCAGAGTGGAGCGAGTTCTGCATCCTGTTCCGCGGCAATCACCAGTCGCGGCCGCTGGAAAAAGCGATGCAGCTGCTGCGCATTCCGTATCACCTCAGCGGCGGCACCGCATTTCTTGATCGCGGCGAAGTGAAGGACGCGCTGTCCTGGCTGCGCCTGATCGCCAACCCGGAAGACGACGCGGCGTTCCTGCGCGCGGTGCAGTCGCCCAAGCGCGAAGTCGGCACGACGACACTGGCGAAACTGGCCGAACTCGCGCAGCAGGCGGGCCTGCCGATGTCGCGGGCGGCGGAATCGATTGGCCTGATCAAGCAACTGCAGCCACGCGCGGCCAATGCGCTGAGCGGGTTCGTCGACATCGTGCGCGAGCTGCGCAGCGACGCGCGCACGCTGACGCCGGCCGAACTGGTGCGCAAACTCAACGACCGCTCCGGCCTGCTCGCGGCATTGCGCGCGCAGTGCAAGAACGAACAGATGTTCGCGATCCGACGCGGCAATCTCGACGAACTCGGCGACTGGTTCGACAGCGCGCGTGGCGGTGCCGGCCCGGGTGAACTCGCGGCCTCACTGGCACTGCTCAGCCATGCCGACAAGAGCGACGCCGGCAATCAGGTGCGGCTGATGAGCCTGCACGGCGCGAAAGGCCTGGAATTCCGCTACGTCTTCATCATCGGACTGGAGGACGGCACGCTGCCGCACGAAGCCAGTCTCGAAGAAGGCCGTCTCGACGAGGAACGCCGGCTGCTCTACGTCGGCATCACCCGTGCGAAGGAGCAGCTGTGGCTGTCGCATTCGCGCGAGGCGCAGCGCTGGGGCACGAAACTGCGGCTCTCGCCCAGCCGTTTCCTTGATGAGCTGCCGGATGCGGAAATCCAGCGCGACGGCTCCGACCCGGTCGCCGATGCCGCACGCAAGCAGGAGCGCGCCAGCGCCGGATTCGCGGCGATCAAGGCGATGCTGGAAGGCTGATTGGGTCTTCGACCGAGGCGGGCGCTCTGATGCCCGCCCCCGAGACTCGGCGACCTACGCGGTCGCCATCGGCCGACCAAGCAGCCGGGCCGGCAGCATCAGCACCGCGCGCAGCAGCACGAACACCGATTCCACTGCGATGCCGACCAGCCGGAACGGCAGCGACAGCAGCCAGATCACCGGCCACAGCACCAAGGCGAGCAGCGCGACGGGCCAGCACAGCACGAACAGCAGGCACCAGCCGACAAGCATCAACAGGGTTTTCACGCGCGGTCTCCAGCGGATCAGGGCAAGTGTCCGGAACGCCCGAAGCCTACGCATGCGACCACGGCATGGCATGTGCCGGAGGACACGCGTCGCGCTGAGCTGTCATACGGGGTGCAAGTGCGCTCGATTACACTTGCCGGTCTTCTGTTTCCTGTCCGATGCCATCGGGAGTCCGCATGCGCCCATCCTTTCCCCTGACCGCCCTGTTCATCGCGATCCTCGCCTTGGGCGGCCTGTCCAGCCCCGATGCGACCGCGCAGGACGCCCAGCCTTCACTGGCACCGGTGGTCACCGCGACTGCCGTGAGCGCCGACGACAATCTCAACGCCGTCCTGTGGATGCAGCGTTCGGCCGAATATCGCGCCGTCGGCGAAACCGTCTACCGCGCCGCAGCCGACAAGCTGGACGCCGCGCTCGCCGACCCGAACTGGGATGCACTGACCGCCGACGAGCGTGCCAATCCCGCACAGGGCCTGCCACCGGCGATCCTGATGGACGTGGACGAAACCGTGCTGGACAACTCGCCGTATCAGGCGCGCCTGGTCCGTGACGGTCTGGAATACAACGAGTTCACCTGGGACAGCTGGGTCCGCGAAGAAAAAGCCCAGCCGGTGCCGGGAGTGGTCGAATTCACGCAAGCCGCTGCCGCCAAAGGCATCACCGTGCTGTACATCTCCAACCGCGCCGAACATCTGGGCCCGGCGACCATCGCCAACCTGCGCGCCGCCGGCCTGCCGGTGAAGGACGACAGCGTCTTTCTCGGCCTCGGTACGTTCATCGCGGACTGTGAGCAGGAGGGATCGGAAAAACTTTGCCGTCGCCAGTTCGCAGGACGGACATACCGGGTGCTGATGCAGTTCGGCGACCAGTTGGGCGATTTCGCGCAGATCCTCGTCAACACGCCGGAAGCCCGCGCGGAACTGCAGGGGCGATACCACGGCTGGTTCGGCCAGCGCTGGTGGATGCTGCCGAATCCAACCTATGGCTCCTGGGAACCTGCGGTCTTCAACAACGACTGGCGCCAACCGCGCGAGCAACGCCGCGAGGCCAAGCGCGAGGCGCTGAACATGGGCATGGCGACTGGCGAAAAGGCCGCGACCGATCAAGCAATAAATCAAGTTGATCAATAAGTTGAGCAGGGTTTTTTGAAGCATTGCATTAACAGTCGCCTGCGATTACCCTGCTGGGTATCCGGTCACGCCGGAACCATGCCACAACCGTGATTTTCCGGCCTCGGCCGGACTTTTTCAGGAGACCTCCGGGTCTCCTTTTTTCTGGGTCATCGCTTGTCGGTGGCGCCCGCTGCCGCCAAGATGCCCGGGCCATGTCCTCCCTTGCCGCCATCCGAGCCCGATCTCTGCTGCCCGCCGTGCTGGTCGCACTGCTGGCGCTTGCAGCGGGTGGCTGCGGTCACGACGCCGGTCTCCCGGAAGGCGAAGCCAGCGAACCGGTGCAGACGGTGGCCTTGCTCAGCCAGCATCTGCGCGACAACGATCTGGAAGCCTTCACCCGTGATGCGGTGCCGGCCGCGCTCCATCCGCAGCTGGCAGCCGCCTGGCAAGCCGGGCGTACCCGCTGGCCACTGGAAGAATTGCCTTTCGACCAGAAAATCCCGGGCATGCTGGGGATCCTGTCCGCAGACAAGGCCGAAACCCGTCTCCGTCGCGATTTCGACAGGCAGTTCGCGAATGCCAACGGCGAAATCAAGGCGGCCGCAAGCGCTCTGGGACTGTTCGGAGTGAAATATCTGCAAAGTGACGCTGCGATGAGTGCAGAGGAACGCGCGCACTACGTGCAACTGGTCTCGGCGCTGAGCGAATGGGGTGGCAGAGCGAAGCTGGGAGACCCCAAGCGCGCCAGGGGCGCCATCGCCCGACTGACCCTCGCCGCGCACCGGACCGGTTTACATGACGCCTCGGACTTCCAACGGCTGGGCATGGACGAGAGCCTGCGCCAGTTGGGTCCGGTCATCGAGGCGCTGAAGAGCAGTCTTCGCGACTATGGGCTGGATCTCGACCAGAGCCTCGATGAGATGGTGCTGTCGCTGGAGAGCCAGGACGGCAACGTGGCGCGGGTCCGGATGCGCTATCCGCTGGCCGGCAGCACCATCGACACCCTCGTGGCTGTCGAACGCATCGACGGTCGCTGGTACCTCAGCGACTTCCTGCGCCATGCCCGCGCAGCGGCGGCACCCGCGCCTGCGCCGGAGATCGCACTTCCGGACATTACGCCACCAGAAATTCCGCTGCCTGGCATCGCTCCGCCGGTGCCCCCGCCGGCCGACACACCGACATCGCCGCCACCTTCGTCATAATGGCGGCGACCATGCCGACACCACCGAACCCACCAACCCCCTTCGACCCCACCGCACAGGCTGAGCCCGTGGTGGACGCGTCGCCCGATCCGGCGGCGCCTGCCGCCGATGGCATCCCGGCGCCAGAATCGGCATCCGCCAGCGCTGCCACGACCGCTGCTGCTGCGCCTCCCGTCGTTCTCGGGCGTCGCCCATGGTGGGCAAGCCTGCTCGGCAAGGTGCTGGAGCCCTGGATCGAACTGCGGATCGACTCCCTGCCCGCACCGCTGGACGCCGATCCGCGACCGATCTGCTACGTGCTGGAAGACTACGGGCTGACCAATGCGTTGATCCTCGAACGCGCCTGCCGAATGGCGGGACTGCCTTCGGCGCTGCGGCCACTCCCCGGTGACCCGCTCAGGCGCAAACGCGCCTATGTCGCGCTGTCGCGTCGCAACGTCGGCACCGCACTGGGCATGGCCGCCGATATCGCCACCGATCTGGCCACCGGCAAGCCGCCACGCATGGCCCGTCCCGCACGTCGCCATTCGGAAGCGCTGGCACGGTTGCTCAATGCCCACCGCACAAATCCTGAGCTGGACGTGCGGCTGGTTCCGGTCTCGATCTTCGTCGGCCGCGCACCGGACCGGAACAACGGCTGGTTCTCGGTGCTGTTCTCCGAAAACTGGGCCCTGGTCGGCCGTTTCCGCCGTGTGCTCGCGATCCTGCTCAATGGCCGCGACACCATGGTCCAGTTCGCCGCGCCGGTATCGGTGCGGGAGGTCGTCGCCGAGGATCTGCCGCCCGAACGCATCGTGCGCAAACTCTCGCGGGTGCTGCGCACGCATTTCAACCACATCCGCGAAGCGGTGATCGGGCCGGACCTGTCGACGCGACGCCTGCTCGTCGACAAGGTACTGACGTCGGACACCGTGAAGCAGGCGATCGCCGATACCGCGCGTCGCGAGAACAGCAAGGAAGAAGATGCCTGGAAAAAGGCGCATGCCTACGCCTATGAAATCGCGGCCGACTACTCGCCGCCAGTGGTGCGATCGGCATCGTTCCTGCTGACCACGGTCTGGAACCGCATCTATCGTGGCGTGCTCGTGCATCACCTCGACAAGCTCAAACACGATGCTCCCGGCCATGAAGTGGTCTACGTGCCCAGCCATCGCAGCCACATGGATTACCTCCTGCTGAGCTATCTGCTGTACACGCAGGGCATCGTGCCGCCGCATATCGTGGCGGGCGTCAATTTGAATCTGCCGGTGATCGGCAGCCTGCTGCGCAAGGGCGGCGCATTCTTCATCCGCCGCAGCATCCGCGGCAGCGCCCTGTATTCGGCAGTGTTCCGCGAATACATGGCGCAACTGGTCGCCGGCGGCTATTCCATTGAATATTTCATCGAAGGTGGGCGTTCGCGCACCGGTCGCCTGTTGCAGCCCAAGGGCGGCACGCTGGCGATGACGGTGCGGGCCTTCCTGCGGCAACCGACGCGCCCGGTGCTGTTCCAGCCGGTGTACATCGGCTACGAAAAGCTGATGGAGGGCAACAGCTACCTCGATGAGCTGTCCGGCAAGGCCAAGGCGAAGGAGTCGATCTGGCATCTGCTGATCGGGATTCCGAAAGTCCTGCGCCAGAACTACGGGCAAGTCGTGGTGAATTTCGGCGAACCGATCAAGTTGAGCGATTCCCTGGCAGAACAAGCGGATGCCTGGGATGGCCAACCGGTCTCGGACGAGGAAAAACCGCAGTGGCTGTCGAACGTCATCGACACGCTCGCCGAGCGCATCCAAGTCAATATCAACCGCGCCGCTGACGTCAATCCGATCAATCTGCTCGCGTTGGCAGTCCTGTCCACCCCGAAACATGCGATGGGCGAAGCCGACCTGCTGGCGCAGATCACGCTGTCGAAAACCCTGCTCGCCGAAGTTCCCTATTCCGACCGCGTTACCGTCACCCCGCACACGCCGGCCCAGATCGTCGCCCACGGCGAAGAGATCAACGTCCTCACCCGTACCTCGCACCCGCTCGGCGACGTGCTGCACGTGGACGGCGACAACGCCGTGCTGCTGAGCTATTTCCGCAACAACGTGCTGCACCTGTTCACCGCGACCGCATGGGTCGCCTGCTGCTTCCAGCACAACCGGCGAATGAGTCGCAGCACCCTGCTGCGGATCGGACGTTCGCTATATCCGTTCATGCAGACCGAGCTGTTCCTGCCCTGGAATGAGTGCGGCTTCGTCGACCAGCTCGAACGCACCATCGCGGTCTTCATCCGCGAGGGCCTGCTGGAGCAGGTCAGCGACGACGACGGCGGCATCCTCGCCCGCAACGCCGGGCAGTCCGACGAAGTCTTCCGCCTGCGCGCACTCGGGCACCCGCTGCAACAGGCGTTCGAGCGCTACTACATCGCGATCTCGGTGCTGGCGAAAAATGGCCCAGGCACCCTCGGCGCGGCCGAGCTGGAAAGCCTCTGCCACCTCGCCGCACAGCGGCTGAGCCTGCTGTACGCGCCGGCAGCGCCGGAATTCTTCGACAAAACACTCTTCCGCAGCTTCATCCAGAAGCTGCGCGAGATGAAACTGATGTGGCCCGACGAGAACAACAAACTCGTCTTCGACCAGCGCCTCGACCACTGGGCCAAGGACGCCAAGACCATTCTCAGCCGCGAGCTGCGCCATACCATCGAGAAGGTCAGCCCGGAAGCGGTGAAGGCTGAAACAGCGATCAGCGCGGACTGAGCAACACCGCCACAACTCGCCCGACAACCGTCGCTCAACCGTCGCTGCTCGTGTCTCCGGGCAGCGACGGCGATTGATCAACTCAGCGTTTCTTCGGCTTCACGCCGCGCTGGATCCGGCGATTCGGCTTGATCGGCTGTACCGGCCGCGACTGCGAGGCAGGCGCTGCGCGTGCAGCCGGTGTCGCTTGCTGCACGGCTTGCCCGGGACCGCCGGTGCGGCGGATCTTCGGAATGATCCGGATCGTCGCGCTGTGGGTGATGCCATCGTTGAGCACCACGTCCAGCCGCACGCAGCTGATCGGGTTGGTCGGGTTGATCCACCAATTCCGGCGGTAACGACCACTGCCCAGATTCTCGAACGTATTGGTCTCGCCGGCCGGCGGCGTCGACAGCGGCACACCCGTGCTCGGGCATGACACCGGCGTCACCAGCGTCTGCGTCAAGGTTGCGTTGGTGATCGCGACGCCGTTGGCATCCCGCACACGCCACTCGAACGGGACCGAACGCGGCGCCTCGACCAGATACAACTCGGCCGGATTGCTCAGCGGCGCCGACAGCGGTACGAAGTCGTATACCACGCGATATGTCGCCGAGCGGCTGGCACTGTTGCCAGCACGGTCGGTCGCAACACAGGTGACGGTACGCGTGCCCAGACTGCCGGTGTCGATTGCTCCGCAACTCTGGCTGGCGATCCCGGAAAGCGCATCGTTCGCGTTGAGATTGAAGTTGTGGCTTGCGTTGAGGAACAGCTGCGCTGGCGGCAGCGTGACTGACAGCACCGGAGCGGTCTTGTCGATCTTGAACGTGAACACGTTGCTGGGCTGACTCACGTTGCCGGCGTTGTCGCTGGCGGTCAATGCCGACGACACGACCGCCGCACCCTCCTGGCTGAACTGCTGCGGCGAAGGACAGCCATTACTGGCGATGCCGGACACCATGTCGCTACAGGTGTAGTCAACCGTCGGGTTGTAGTTGTACCAACCTGCGGCATTGGGCTGCGTCGACACGCTGGCGCTGATCGTTGGCGCGGTCTTGTCGAGGAAGAACGTGGTGCCGCCGGTGAAACTGCTGTTGCCGGCCACGTCATACACCACTTCACCAGGATTGTTTGCGCCTTCGGTGTTGACCACCATCTGCGGCGTGCACGGCGCGACCATGCCCGACAGCGCGTCGGTGCAGGTGAAATTGACGACGATGTTGTTGCGATACCAGCCCAGTGCGTTCGGCTGGGTGGTCGGCGTGACCGAGGTGAGCGGCGGCGTCTTGTCCAGCTTGACGGTGACGATGTTCGAACTGCCGACATGACCAGCCATGTCGCGCACCGTTTTCACGGTCGTAGAGATGCCCGTGCCTTCCTGGGAAATCGTCTCGCTCGCGGGGCACAGCGTGGCATAGCCGGAAGTGGCTTCGGTGCAGCTGTACGACACCGTCACGTTCTGCCGGTACCACCCGGCGGCGTTCGGCAGGGCCGTGGCCGAAGCGGACACGGTCGGCGCGACCGTGTCGCGCTTGACGAGGGCGATGTTCCAGGCCTCGCCCGCATAGCTGCTCGCGAAACAGATCTGGCCGACTTCCGTGGTGTCGGTGAGGAAGCTGCGGTCGCTGCAGCCCTGCCCCGGCGTGACCGGCGTTTCCGGATCTTCGAACACCCAATGCAGGAAGACATCGCTGGTGTACCAGCCGTTGTCGCCCAGGGTGCCGGTCAATTGCGGAGTGACGACCGGCTTGGTCGTGTCCGTCCGCACATGGAACTCGTGCATGACAGGTGTCGGATCGAGGTTGCCGGCAGCATCCCGCGCACGCACGTAGAAGCGATAAGGCGTGTCCAAGGCATGGAACCCGTACTGATCGCCCGTGCGGCAATCGAAGTAGGAATCGACTGCACCCGTGTAACTGCACTGGAAGTAAAGAGCAGGGCCCGACAGATCTCCCTCCACCATGGAATAGGCGAATTGGACGATCGCGATCTGATAGGTCGGAACGACATAGAACACTGGCGGCTGCGGCCCATCGAACCGGGTCGTGGGGCTGACGGTATCGCGGCGGATGACGACTGTTCTGCTGTTGGTACCGCCTTCGCTGGTGGCGGTACACGTCAAACTGATGCCATCGGTATCGCTGACGATATTCACATCGCCGCAGCCAATGGTGGATGTGATCGAGGACTCCTGTTCGACGATCTGCCAGTGCACGTTGACATCACCATTGAACCAGTCGCGATAGTCGTAGCCGCCGTTGAAAATCGGCTCGATCGAAGGCGCCGAGACATCCGGCGCACGGCTCAGTACCAGCGTGTAATCATGGGTCGCGGTGAAACCATTCTCGTCGCGGGCTTCGATGGTGATCGGAAAACTGCGGGGATTATCCGCAGGCGTACCACGCACCTGACCAAAGTCGTCAAGGTACAGACCGTAAGGGAGCGCACCGGAGGAGAGTCGGAACTTCGGGCCGGGCGGAGCATAGCCGCCGCTGCCTGCCATACGGAAATCGATCGCGACCGGTACCCCGTTCGTCAGCGGCGCCAAAGTGGCAGGACTGACCGACACCTGTGGCGCCTGGCCATGGGTGTTCGCACCCCAGCACAGGCGTACGCCGTCGTCGCGCACCGCGCAACTGTGCGCGAAGCCGGCGGCGATCGCAGTGAACAACCCTTCTTCCGGCGGTGTCGCCTGCCCACTGTCGTTGCGACCCCAGCAGGCAATGCTGCCGTTGCTGATGATTGCGCAATTGTGGAACGCGCCCACCGCCAGTGCGCGATAGGTCGCACCCGGCAGATCCGGCAGCGTGGTCTGGCCTTCGGTACCGAGCCCCCAGCACTGCAGGCCGCCGTTTTCGGTGATGGCGCAGCTGTGGCGTTCGCCGACGTCGACCGCCTTGAACACCCCGGCCGGCGCGGTGGCTTGGCCTTCGGCGTTGTAACCCCAACAATTCAATGTGCCATCGTCGCGGATGCCGCAGCTGTGATTCAGCCCGGTGGCGACGCTGCGGAAGCTGCCGGCTGGCGGCGTGCTCTGCTCATTGATGTTCCAACCCCAACACGCAACCGAGCCGGCGCCGGTGACCGCACAACCGTTGAACTGGCCGGTGTCGGCGT
>JBGSID010000310.1:0-45698 GCA_041751895.1 Lysobacteraceae bacterium
CGAATACATCGCGCAACGGCAGCTCCACCGCCATCCGCGTGCGGATCTCGGCAACCAGACGTACCGCCAACAACGAATGACCGCCCAGCGCAAAAAAGTTCGAGCGCGCACCGATCGTCTCGACCTCGCGCCGCAGCAGACTGGCCCAGATCTCCGCCAACTGCTGCTGCATGGGCGTCTGCGGCGCGACGTAGTCGGTGTCCACATACGACGGCGCAGGCAGCGCCTTGCGATCGGCCTTGCCGTTGGCCGTCAGCGGCAGACGCGCCAGTACCATCACCGCCGATGGGATCATGTACTCGGGCAGTGCGTGGCGCAGTGCCGCCATCACCTCCTCATCGGTGATGGCACCCGTGACATAGGCGACAAGGCGAAGATCCCCCGGAAGATCCTCGCGAGCAACGACCACCGCACTGTCGACGCCGCTGATCCGCAGCACCTGCTGCTCGATCTCGCCCAGCTCAATCCGGAATCCGCGGATCTTCACCTGATCATCGTTGCGGCCCAGATACTCGATCGCGCCATTGGCCAGCCAGCGGCCCAGATCACCAGTCCGGTACATCCGCGCCGACGGATCCTCCGCGAACGGATCGGGCAAGAAACGCTCCGCCGTCAGCTCCGGCCGGTTGAGGTAACCACGCGCGACATTCGCGCCAGCCAGATACAGCTCACCCACCGCGCCTTCCAGCGCCAATTCACCGCGACCATCCAGCAGGTAGATCCGCGTATTCGCGATCGGCGTACCGATCGGCACGATGCCGAGCCCATCGTCGGCACGGCACTGCCACGCCGTCACCTCGATCGCCGCTTCGGTCGGACCGTACAGGTTGTGCAGTTCCACCTGCGGCAATGCCGCGTGGAAACGCTGCTGCGTCACATGCGGCAATGCCTCGCCACTGCAGTACACGCGGCGCAGACCCGTGCAACGCTCGGCCATGCCACTGTCGAGGAACACCTGCAACATCGACGGCACAAAATGTACCGCTGTAATCCCTGCCTCGACGATCGTGTCGGCCAGGTACACAGGATCCAGATGGCCGCCCGGTTGCGCCATCACCAATTCCGCACCCGACAACAACGGCATCAGCAACTCGCCGACGGAAACGTCGAAGCTGAAAGGCGTCTTCTGCAGCACCCGTTCGCCGGGCTGGTCCGCAAACCGGTCCCGCGCCCACAGCAGACGATTAAGCACGCCGGCGTGTTCGTTCATCACGCCTTTGGGACGCCCGGTCGAGCCGGAGGTATAGATCACATAGGCCAGATGGTGCGAGCTGACCCCGATTGCGGCAGCATCGGGATTGTGTGCCGGGTAGTCGAGTAACGTATCGGCTTGCGTGTCGAGGCAGAACACCGGAACGCGGTCCTCTGGCAGACGTTCCTGCACAGAAGCGTGGCAGATCACCAGCGCTGGCGCCGCATCATCAAGCAGGTAGGACAGACGATCGGCCGGATAGTCGGGATCCAGCGGCACATAGGCGCCACCGGCCTTGAGGATGGCGAAGATCGCGACGACCATCTCGAGCGAGCGCTCGATGCAGAGACCAACGCGCACGTCCGGCCCGACGCCCTGTGTGCGCAGGTAGTGCGCCAACCGGTTGCTGCGTGCATTGAGTTCGGCATAACTGAGCGACATGGACTCGAACCGCAGTGCGACCGCCTGCGGGCTGCACTCAACCCTCTGCTCGAACAACGTATGGATGCAGCGATCCCGTGGATAGTCAACCACCGGACCGCAAAGATCGACCAGGAGCCGCTGGTGCGCTGCGGCGTCAGGCCGTCCCAGCTCCGCCAACGTCACCGAAGGACTTGAAACAAGCGAATCGAGGATGCCTTGGAAATTGCTGCCCAAGCGCTGGATCGTTCCTGCGTCGAAAGAGGCAACCGCATAGTCGATATCGATGGCTATCGTGTCGGCACGCTCTCGCGCCGTGACCATCAATTCGAATTTGGCATCGATGGCGGGATCAGGCTGCAGCAGCAGCATCGCATCGCCCAGATCGATACGCGTCGCCACCGGTTCCGACTCGAACGCGAACATCAGCTGGAATGGCTGCATGCCGCCTTGGCGGTCATCGCCCAATGCGGCAATGACCTGGTCGAACGGCAGCTCCTGATTTACCTGTGCATCCAAGTGCACACGCCGCACGCGTTCAAGATAATCGGTGAAACTCAAATGACTGGCGAGGTTGACGCGCAGCACCAATGTATTGACGAAGAAGCCGACCAAGCCCTCCAGACTCTTGTGACGGCGGTTGGCTACCGGCGTGCCGACGGCGATATCGTCACTGTCGCCGTACCGGGCGATCAGCACAGCAAGTGCAGCATGCAACAACATGAAAAGGCTGCAGCGATGCTGCTGCGCCAGCTCCCGTAACGCTGTTGTCGTTTCACCCGGCAGCGCAAACGCGATGCGCGCTGATGCACCTGGATGGATGCCGCGCATTGGCCTATCTGTCGGGATACGCGCGGCACCTGCTACGCCAGCCAGATGCTCGCGCCAATACGCGCGCTGCAATTCTGCGTCGGCCGTGGCCAGCCAATCCTGCTGTGATGCGGCATAGTCGAGATAACGCAACGGCGGTACCGGCATCGCCATGGACCGACCTTCGGCAGATGCGCGATAGGCGTTGGCGAATTCGTCAGCAATCAGCTGCAACGACCAGCCGTCGGCCGCAATATGGTGCAGCGTCAACAGCAGCACGCCACTGTCGTCAGCGGTGTGCAAATAACGGGCGCGCAGCATCAGGTCGCGAGCCAGATCGAAAGGTCGCCGCGCTTCTGCGTTGATACATGCGGAGATCGCGTCGGCAGACTCGGCGACCATCTCGACGCGGTCGAGCACGAAGTCGAATTCGGTGGAAACCTGTGGCCTTGGACCGTGGTCCGTATCAACGAAAATCGTCCGGAGCGGCTCGTGCCGCACAATCACGTCATGCAGCGCCTTTTCTGCGAGATCCGCATCGAAACGGCCGCAGACCTGCAGCACCGCTGCCATGTTGTAGCTCGCACCGGCGCCAAGACGATCCAGCAGCCACAGACGGCGCTGCCCGGACGAAGCCAGCATCTCACCTGCAGAATCGTTGACGCGGCGCAGATACACTTGCGAAGCCGTCGAATCGCCGTGCCCGAGGAAAGCAATGAGGTCGGACTTGTGCGCCAGAATGCGCTGCTTCAGCGCTGCAGGGAATTCTGCGACAGTCAGTTTGAAGCGCAGCTCGCCATTCTCGACACGAAGGAAGACGCCGTTCTGCGCCGCAATGCGAACCAGATTGGAAATCTCTACCGTCTGAATCACGGCATTTCCTGTACGAGGTCTATGTCCCGAGTCGCCGCGTGAGCGCGCGCCGGCTTGCCGAGCAACTGACGCAAGCAGTTGCCGACGAAGTCGATGACCTGCTGTTTATGACTTTGAATAAAGAAGTGGCCTCCATCGAAACAGCGGCAGTCGATGCGTCCGTCGATCAGCTCGGCCCAGCGCAGCACATCACTTTCCGGCACATCGAAGTCCTCACTGCCGTAGAGCAGACTCATATTGCTACGCAGCGGCGCGCCGCCGGGAAAGGTGTATGTTTCGCTCAAGGCGAAATCGGCGCGCAGCACCGGCAGGAACAGGTCGAGCAGCTCGCGCGATTCCAGCAGCTCCTGCGGTGTACCGCCAAGGTCCGCCAGTTCGCGAATGAACTCCTCATTCGGCAACAGATGTTTGGCGCTATCAGTACGTGGCAGGTGGATGGCGCGATGGCCGGAGACGAAGTGGTGCACTTGCCGCGATGCGCCTTCGCGTTGCAGTGCGCGCGCCAGTTCGTAGCTGATCAGACCGCCGTTGCTATGGCCGAAGAAAGCGAACGGCTTGCCCAGCAATGGACGGATCTGCGGCAGCAATGCGGCAACCATATCACTGCAGCGACCGATCAACGGTTCGTGAAAGCGGGTGCCACGGCCCGGATACTGCACAGCAATGACTTCAGCGTCGCCATGCAGCGCTGCGCCCCATCCATCATAAATTGTCGCGCTGCCACCCGCATACGGAAAACAGAACAGCCGCAGTGCGGCGTCCGGCGCCGGTCGAGCCACCTGGAACCAGGGATTGACATAAAAGTTCGCCATGGCGATTACTCCACTTCCTTCGCTTCATCACACTTTCCATCGCTCACCCGTATCGCAAGGCCTGCGCAGGCCTGACGCTGGCGGCCCGGAACGCCAGTGCGGCGATGGTCAACCAGGCGAGTGCGACGATCAGCACGGTCGCCGCCAAATAGTTCAGAGGTGATTGGCTGATGCGTTCATTAAAGTTGTTGAGCCAGTCACTGGTCAGCCAGTAGGCCAGCGGATATGCAATGAGGGAGCTTGCGGCGACGAGGATCAGGTATTCGCGCGTCAAAAGACTGATCAGGCTCAGCGACGACGCACCGAGGACCTTGCGGATCGCGACCTCGCGATTGCGTTGCTGAGTCGTGAACGCGGCGATGCCGAACAGTCCAACGCAGGTCAGAAAGATCGCCAACGCTGAAAATACCAGCACAAGCTCGGCCTGCCTGCGCTCGTAGCGGTAGATCGCTTCGTAGCTTTCCTCGATCATGCGGATATCGGCGTTTTCCACGCCCAGAAACTGTTTCACCACTGCCTGCACCTGGCCGCGCAGCTGACCAACGTCAGTGGCATCAATATGCAGCATCAGCGTGCTTTCTGGTGCCCAGGAAAAACCGCAGATGAAGAAGATCGGATGCGTCTGCACCTTGACCGAACCGACGGTGACATCCTTGACCACGCCGACGACGGTGACATTGAACGGATTGGTTTGGCCGTCGATGCCCAAGCGGAATATCTTTCCAACGGCATCCTGCGCCGACGCATAACCGGCACTGCGCGCCATCGATTCGGTAATGACGATGGATGCGGTCTCGTTACCCTGGTCATCCTTGCGATACCAATCCGACGGATGATCAGCAGAAAAATCGCGGCCAGCGACCAGCTGCAGGCCGACGGCATCAATGAACCCGTAACCGGTCGCGCTGAAGCCGGCGGCGCTCTTCGCGTCCGGTGAATTGGGGTAGATGATGTCGAGCACAGAACCCGAACCCTCGGTCAGAGAACGGTCGAAGGGCGCGGCACTGCGCACGCCGTCGATGCGTCTGAGCGCGTCGATCAGGGCGGCGTTGCCAGGATCGAAGGTCGCATTCGGATCCAGACCGCGCACCTCAAGTCGCTGCGTCTTGGCATAGCCGACTGGCAAATTGCTCAGGTGATCGATCTGGCGGAACACGACAAAGGTCGCGACGATCAAGCAAACCGAGAAAGCCGCCTGCGCAATCAGCAGTACCTTGCGCACGGCGATCGCTGTGCTACCGGTCTGCAGGTCGCCACTGAGCACGCGCTTGGCACTGAACGAGGAAATGAAGAACGCCGGATAGAGGCCGGCGATGACACCGACCACCAGCGTGATGACCAGCAGATCCACACCAAGCATCCCCAGGAGCGATGCGTGGATAGGCACCTCGACCAGCGCACTGAACCATGGCAGCGCGAGTTGGACGATGACCGCAGCGATGACCGCAGCGACAACGGCGACCATTGTCGATTCCACCAGAAACTGAGTAATCAGCTGCGCGCGGCTGGCGCCGAGCGCCTTACGCACGCCAACTTCCTTGGCTCGGCGCGAAGCCTGCGCGGTGCTCATGTTGATGAAATTGAACGCGGCGATACCGAGCAGCAGCAACGCCAGGGCGATACAGACCTTGACCGTCTTGTCGTTATTGTCCGAGCGGATGTGGATCTCCCCCGCCGGCATCAGCGCGATCTGCCAGCGCTGGAATGAACGAGCGTCGATACCTTCTCGGATGCGATCAGCAAGTGCCGCCGTATCGGTGCCGTCAGCGAGCTGGACATAGGTATAGCCCCAGAATTGCTCGGCATCTCGATTGGGATTGGCGTAGGTCAGCGCTTGAAAGGTGTAATGCGTATCGTCAGGCAGATCCTCGAACACTGCCGTAACAGTCCACTTGCCGAACTGGTGGTTAACCGTGCGACCGACTGCATCGACAGTACCGAACAGGCGCAATGCAGCGCTGCGTGCCAGTGCGATGTTGCCCGGCGCCTTCAGGCCGGCGTCGAGATCGCCGCCGATCACCTCGATGCGGACGAATTTGCGGATGTTCGCCGTCGCGGCAAACACCTCGTAGATGCGCAGGTTCTGATCGTCGATCTGTACCTGAAGCCCCGATTCTCGTGACACCGGAAACAGCGCGAACAGGTCCTTGACACCAGGCTGTTTCTGCGCGATCTGCTGCGTCGCAAGCGAAGTCAGGCTGGTCGCGACCATGGAGTCACTGAGCTGTCCAGCATCGACGTGCACCTGGGCGATGCGATAGGTCGACGCGATGTTCGGCTGGTAACGGTCGAACGACAGCTCACGTTGTACGTAGGCCGTCACCAGCAACGTCGCGGCCAGTCCCAGCGCCAGGCCGAGCACATTCAGCGCGAAATGCAGCTTCTGCCGCAAAAGCGCGCGGATACCGGTGGTCAGGTAGCTGGCGAGCATGTCAGCTACCCGCCTGGATCTGGGTTTCGATGCGGTCAGAGTGGATGCGGCCGTCGAGCATTCGCACGATGCGGCTCGCATACCCGGCGTCGTGCTCGGAGTGCGTGACCATGACGACCGTGGTGCCGGCCTTGTTCAGGTCACGCAGCATGCTCATTACTTCTTCGCCGTTGCGCGAATCCAGGTTGCCGGTCGGTTCGTCGGCGAGTACAAGCTTGGGATTCATCACCAGCGCGCGGGCGACGGCGACGCGCTGCTGCTGGCCACCAGACAGTTGCTGCGGCAGGTGGCCGGCACGGTGCTCGATCTGGAAACGCTTGAGGATGTCGGTCGTGCGCTGCTGACGTTCGGCCTTGGGCACCCCTTGGTACTGCAACGGCAGCTCGACATTCTGTGCGACGGTGAGATCATCGATCAGGTTGAAGCTCTGGAATACGAACCCAACCGAGTGCTTGCGCACCAATGACAATTCGCGCTCGCTGTAACCAGCGATATTGTCGCCGTCGAAACGGTATTCACCGGAGCTGGGCGAGTCGAGCATGCCGAGGATCGCCAGCAGCGTGGACTTGCCACAGCCGGACGGCCCCATCACGGCCAGGAAATCGCCTTCGTCGACGGTCAGGTCGATACGGTCCAGCGCCGTGGTTTCGACGTCTTCGGCACGAAACACTCGCGACAATTGCTTGAGCTGGATCATCTGGGTTCTCGCCATGTCAATTCAGGATTAGGTTGTCGGCCTTGTCAAAGGCGCTGTAGCTGGAGACGACCACGACTTCGTTGGCCTTGAGGCCGCTGACGATGCGGATGAAATCCTTGTTGCGTTGCCCGAGCTTGATCGTACGCCGCTCGGCCGAGCGTCCGTCGGGACTCAGCACAAAAATCCAGTTGCCGCCGGTGTCGTTGATGAAGGCGCCCCGCGGAATCATCAGCGCTTGATCACTGCCAGCACCGAGTACGAAGTCGACATCGATGCCCTGCCCGACCTTGATCTCACCGTTACGGCCCGATTCTTCCGGCAGGTCAACGTCGACCTGGAACTTACCGCCATCGACACGTCCGTCGATCTTGCTGATCGTCGCCGTCAAGCGCTTGCCGTTGATGGTCAGGATTGCCGGTTGACCAATCGATACACGGTTGAGGTAGTACTCGTCCAGCGCGGCAGTGACCTTATAGTTGCCCGGTACGTCGATCTGGCCCAAGCGCGTACCCGGCGTCTTGGATTCGCCCAGCTCGACGTTGAGCTGACTGAGAAACCCTGCTGCCGGTGCCCTGACATTGAGGTTTTCAAGCACACGGCGCGATTCGGACAAGCTCTTCTTCAGCACAGCTAAACTTTCCTGCATCTGTGCAAGCTGGCGCGCGCGTATTGCATCTTCCTGGCGCTGTCGCTCACGCGCGATCTGGTTCAGCTCCACGTAGTAGCGCAGGTCCTGCTGCAGCGCGACCAATTCGCTACGAGCAACCAGTCCCTTGTTGGCCAACGGCTCTGTGCGGCTGATCTTGTCGCGGAGGTGGGCCACCTCGTTGTCGTTTTCCAGGATGTCACTGCGCAACTGCAGTCTGCTGTTTTCCGCCAGAAGCTGATTGTTACGCACGAAATTGATCTGCTCGGCAATCTGCGCCTCACGGCTGATCACTTCCAACTGCAGGTTGGTGTTGGCCAAGCGCAGCAGCAATTGGTCCTTTTCGACGAACACACCCGGCTGGACGACCTTTTCCTCGACGATGCCTCCGGCGATTGCGTCGAGATAGATCGTCGTGCGCGAGCCCAGCACGCCACGTACGCTCAGTGTCTCGTCGAAGCGGCCCTGTTTGACCTTGGCCGTGGTCAGAGTATTGGCCGACAGTTTCTGAGTCTGGCCGCCGACACTCGTGCCGGTGGTGATGCCATAGATGAAAAAAGCAACGACAACAGCGATCGCCGCCAGAATCTTGTTGCGATTCCGTCCCAGCAATGGCTTTTTTTCAATCCGCTTGTCCAAAATCGTACCTCTTCCGAAAACGTTATGGATCCGATATCACGTCTACAGCGTACCTTCGCTGAGCACTTCGGCCGAGAGCAGTTGCGTTTCGACGTAGCGCCGCGTGTCGACCGCGTCACGTTCCATGTCAATGCGCCGGGCCAGGCTGCGCAGGTCGGCGACGCCAAACAGGTCGCGCAGCGTCAGCATCACGCCTAAGGCCGCATCGATATCGTTGACCAGCCGTACCAGCAGAAGCGAATGGCCACCAAGATCGAACAGGCTGGCGTCGGCGCTGACCTGCATGACCTCGATACCGAGCACACGTGCATATATATCGGCAAGACGCTGTTCGGTCTCCCCGACCGGCGCGACGATAGCAGGGAGCGGCGTCTCCAGCATCTGCAGGCGCGCCTTGTCGATCTTGCCATTCGGCATCAGCGGCAGGCGCTCCATTACGACGATCGCCGCCGGCACCATGTAGGACGGCAATTCGTTCTGGAGTGCCTGGCGTAACGACGCCACAAGCGCGGAAGAATTGGATGCGGCGTCGCCGGTTTCGACGAAGGCAACCAGGCGCGGACCCGTTGCCGCGTTTTCCTCGTACAGCACGCAGGCGCCGGAAATGCCGGGCTGCTGCTGTAGTGCCTGGCGGATCTCGCCAAGTTCGATGCGGAAGCCTCGCACTTTCACCTGTTCGTCGATTCGGCCAAGATATTCAAGTGCGCCGTCGGCGCGATAGCGCACCAGATCACCGGTCTTGTACATCCGCTCATTGCGACCAGCCACGAACGGGTTACGCACGAACTTGCGCGCGGTCAACTCCGGATTCCCAAGATAACCGCGGGCAACACCATCTCCAGCCAAGTTGAGCTCACCCTTGGCGCCAAACGGCACCAGCCGTCCATGCGCATCGAGGACGTAAGCGCGACTGCCGGCAATAGCACGACCGATCGACGGTGCCTCCGTTATCGGACGATCAAACAAGGCACAGGTCGAATAGGTCGTATCCTCGGACGGCCCGTACAAGTTGTAGACGCGATCGCACAGTCGCTGTTCAAGCAGATCGTTGACGGTGCGTTGCGGTAGCGGCTCGCCTGCGAGATTGACCACGCGCACACCGCCCGGCACGCGCCGGTGGTCGATCAGCATGCGGATCGCCGACGGCACGGTATTGACCAATGTCACGTCGACATTGCGCTCCAGCAGTTCCAACGCATCGCGGACAACGACGATCTCTCCGCCACATGCCAGTGGCGCAAACAGCTCGAACACCGACAGGTCGAAACTCAGCGAGGTGCAAGCCAGAACGCGGGCCAAGTCTTCGCGCGAATAGGTACGTAACGCCCAAGCGAGAAACGCGACCGCATTGGCGTGGCAGATTTCCACCCCTTTGGGCTTGCCTGTGGAACCGGAGGTATAGATCACATAGGCGCGATTGCGCGCATCCAGCATGGCGACCTGCGGATTCGGCATCGGTTGGTTATCGACAATCGCTGCAGCGACGGACAGCGTCGCGACACCACAGTCGCGCATGAACGGCGCCAGCGCGTCCTCGCTCAGCGCCAGCTGCAGTCCGGAATCCTCGATGAGCATGCGGATACGTGCTGGCGGATAGCTCGAATCAAGTGGCACGTAGCTGCCGCCGGCCTTCAGCACGGCAAGCACGGCGACCGGCAAGCCGATCGAGCGCGACAAATGGATCCCGACCGGCATTTCTGGCACCACGCCAGAATCGATCAGCTGTCGTGCCAGTCGATTCGCCGCATCATTCAGTTCGGCATAGCTGAGGCGGCACTGCCCATCCGAAAGGGCAACCGCTTGCGGCGTGAGCGCCACCTGGCGTTCGAACAGCGTATGCAGGCAGGCGTCAGTATCGACCTCGACCTCCGCTTCGGCAAAGCCTTGCAACAGTAGTTGCCGCTCGGCCTCGGGTAGCACATTGATCTGGTCCAGGCGCTGCGCTGCAAGATCAGGCAGCGCAGCGATCAGGTGACACAGACGCGCGACGAATCGCTGCGCGTCAGCAGCGTCGAAATGGGCGAGACCATAGTCAAGCTGCAGCTCCGCTCCCTCACCGCCGACCACGGCCCAGTAGGTCAACATCAGGGCACGCTGCTCGTGCCGGTGACTGACATAGACCAACTCGGCCGGTGCGTCGTCAAACGGCGGATTGCTGTCAAGCACAAGGTAGTTGAAGGCGACATCGAACATGCCCTCGCTGCCACCACCATCACCCGCCATATGACTCGAAGGATAGCGTTGATGCCGCAGGCAAGCCTTCTGCTCGCGCGCGATCTCCTGCACCAACGTCGCAAACGTACTCTCGCTGCTGGACTGGGCGACGCGCAGCGGCGTCATGTTCACGAAGGCACCGAGCATGCGTCTGCGCTCGGCAGAGCGACGATTGTGGAACGGCACACCGACAATCAACTCCTCGTGCTCAACGCCCAGGCCAATGCAAAGGGCAAACAACGCAAGCAGCACGTGCGCCGCACCGGCGTTGAGTTGGCGGGCGCTGTCCTCTATCCGTGCAACGCCGGCAGCATCCAATGCAATGCGCAGGCGCTCGCTGCGGCCTTTCCGGTCCAGTCTGCCACCACCGAAAGCGCGTGCATGATGCTGTTGCAAGCGTTCGCGCCAGAACACGCGATCAGATTCGTAGCGCGGCCCGTTCAGATAATCAGCATCGTCATCGGCGATTTCCGACCAGGACGTCGACGGTGGAGAAACGCTGCCGCTATAGCGAAACGCGAGCTCGCGTGCCCAGTTGGCGAAACCCCAGCCATCCATCAGCAGATGATGGGCGACACCGACGTAGCGATAGCTCGTTGAAGACACCCGCAGCAACCAAGCACGAAACAGCTCGCGTCCATCAACCTCGAACGGCGTCTCGAACTGGCGCGCTATCCATGCATCGGCAGCTGCGCCTGGGTCGGTATGGGTACGGAAATCGACCAGCGGCAGCGCCTCGCAGCGCACATCGCTGACGTGCTGCAGTAAGCCGTCACGACCTGAGGCGATGCGCAGGCCGAAGACGTCGTGATCGCGCACCAGTGCTGCATGGGCCGCAGCGAGCCTCACCGGGTCGATGTTCTCCAAACGCAAATAGCCGCCGACGTTGTAGGTCGGGCTGGCAGGCCTGCGCAACTGGTCGAAATAAATGCTGCTCTGCGGCAGAGTCAGCGCAAAGGCGCTTGGCTGCACCTCTGACAGAGTGCGACTCATTGCACGGCGATCCTTTCAGCCGCTGCCGGCGTTTCGAGCAGATGCGACCGTGGCCGATCGGTGCGGATCAGCTGGCCGTCCTCCATCACCAGCACCTTGTCGGCGACGTGGAAATAGCGGTCGTCATGACTGATGACGACAACCGCCTTGTCACGCTCGCGAAGCGCTGGAAGGATCGTGTGATAGAACACTTCCTTGAAACGCGGGTCCTGGTCGGCAGCCCATTCATCGAACAGGTAGATCTCGCGATCCTCGATGAAGGTGACCAACAGCGCGAGGCGCTTGCGCTGGCCGTCTGACAGCGCCGTCGTCGAGAAGCGACCATCGTCGACGCTGACCTTCTTGTCCAGTTCCAGTTCGGCAAGATAGCGCAGCAACTGCGCCTGTGTATGCTCGTCCAGCGCACCGAGCAGGCGGTCGAACAGATAGTAGTCGGTGAAGATTGCACTGACACACTGGCGGCAGCTGTTGATCGTCTCCAGATCAACCAATGTTTCGCCGAAATGGATGCTGCCGCTGGCCGATACGTAGTGCATCGAGATCAGCTTGCTCAGCGTCGACTTGCCCGAGCCATTGCCGCCAACGATGAAGGTCACTTCGCCACGGACGATCTCGAACGATTGCGGCTGCAGCGCGAAGCCGCTGTCGGCCTCGCCGTAACGGTAAGACACGTTATCGAACACAACGCTGCGCCACGGCGGCAACGGCGCGACCGTGTCTGCAGCCGGCTCCTGTGACAATCGCGTAAAAATGCGGTTGACGTTGCGCAGCGAGACCTGCGCCATCGCGATCTGGCCGATGGAGTTGAGAATCAGGCTGACTGGGCCGGTGATGTACAGCAACGCCATGATCACGCCGACAAGGCTGGCGGTCGTGATTGAGTGATAGCTGACGAAGACATAAGCGACGACGCCGATGACGAAGAAGCTGAGCAGATCGCCGTAGTTGGCCGCAGCGGTGACAATCGTATTACCGCCCTTGGCGTTCCTGTTCACCGCGTACTCGCTGGGCAGCAGGATGTCGTCAAAGTAGCGCTCGCGCTTTTCCTTGCCGAGTTTGAGTTCCTTGACTCCGTAGATCAGACCGCGGATTGCCTCCTGCAGCGTATCGATATTGGCACGGCCGCGCTCGAAGTACTTGTTCCCGATGTACATCGGCACCTGGTATGTCACGACGCCGAACGCGATCGCGCCAATGACGAACCAGAACACGTCGGCGTTGAGGAAGAACAGGTAGGTCAACATGCCGAGCAGCGTAACCAGCGCGACCAGGACGTTGGGCACGACGACAGCACCATTGATGATGCGACCGACGTCAGTCGTGATGGCCGCAATCAATCGCGACGGGCCCAAGGCTTCCAGTTCCGCCACAGGCGCACGAATGATGTACCGGTAGACGCGAATGCGCAGATCCGTGGTCGCGTCCAGGGCGACTCTTGACAGCAGGATCTGCGACAGCGTGCGGGCCAGCAGGATGAACAAGCAGATGCCCGCGAACAGTAGCGCAAAGCGATAGTTCGAAATTTCGTAACCGAGAAAATGCGCTGAATTCGCGACCCTATCCGGCGTGCCTTGAATACCGTCAACGAAGCTGCCGAGTACGATCGGAATCAGCAGCGCATAGCTGATGCCTGCGAGCGCTCCGAGCAGGATGGAAAGGAAAACGCGGTTCGGCGCCTTGCTCGAAAACAGCGTGAACAATCCCATATCAGTGATGCTCCGGTACCAGCTGGGTTGCCCAGCTGTCATCGGGTGACTCGCCGGCAAGGTCGAAAAAGCGCGTATCGCGGAACGGTTGAACCATGTCGTCGTAGTGCTGACTGAGCACATTGCCGGACTGGCCAGTCGAGTTCATGTAGCGATGCTGCACGACATCACCGAACTGCACCAACTGGCGGAACCCAGGGCCAAAGGACTGCTCGTAGCCTTCTGATTCGCGATATTCCGCGCTGGCGACATTGACCGTATCCGAAGATCCGCCGTTGCCAATACGGCGTTCGAATACGGCAGCGAACGCACCGGCATCACTGAAGCCCAGGTGCCGGTAGACGGTATGGTGCACGTCGCCCCAGCGCCATTTGTCCATGTTGCCGCCACGGAACTTTTCCAGTTCACTCAACGCTGCGGCCAACGAGCGCTGTACCGCGTCGGTGCACGGCGCCAGCGCAGCGCCGTCGCACCAGTTGGATGACGATCCGGTCAGCACCTGCAACAGTTGGCCATAGCTGGCATTCGCCGCAACGAGGCCGAGTTCGTCGCGCTGGAGCGGACGGTTCCAATGTCCAGCCAGCGGCTTGCGAAACAGTTCATCGCGCAGGTGTCGCGTCCAGACGTAGAAGATCGTTGCGGCGACGCTATCGGCACGCATGTCACCGTTCCACTTCGCAAGATAGGCAAGCGCGCGCTGCTGGTTCGCGTCCGCCGTCTGCGTCGTGCGCAGGTAGGCCAGCAGTGCCGCCGCCCCACTGTCGACGGTGTCAGCCTGTATTCGCTGGAAATCGTCCAGCGTCAGCGCACCGCCACTGCTGCGCTGCAGCAATTCGCGGATGCGCGTGGCCCGGTACGGTGGCGCCCAGTCTGCGGAAATGAAATGGCCGCCATCAGGGCCAGCCGGACCGTCGTTGGCGGTGACGATGATGCCGCCCGGCGGATTGAATTGCTGCGGCCATTCGGCGAATGGCACATATCCGTTCCAGCGATAATCACCCGACCACGCTGGCACCGGCATGCGTCCATCGCCTTTGCTGCGCACAGGCACGCGTCCGACACCCAAGGAGCCGATGTTATTGTCGGCGTCGACATAGACCAGATTCAGTGCCGGCGCGACAAAAGGCTCGAAAGCACTGCGGAAAGAATTCCAATCCGAAGCGTAATTCGCGCGCAGGAACGCACCGTATGAAGTGTCGCCTGACTCCAGCGCCGTCCATTTCAGCGCGACGGGCTGATCGATTGCACCGACGACATCACTGACGATCGGGCCTGCTTCGGTGCGGCGCACCTGGATCGTCACTGGGGCGACACGGCCACGCAACGCAGCTGGAAAATCCGCTTTGACACCAATCGATTCAGTGTGCGTCTCGAAGCGCTTCCACTCGTCGCCGCGAGCGTATTCCCGCGGATCCTGGGGGTTGGGTTGTTCCAGATAGAGATCCTGCGCATCGGCCATCATGCTGGTACCGCCCCAGGCAACATGCGCATTACGGCCGAACACGACGACCGGCAGACCGACCAGAGTCATACCGACAACGTCGAGGCGGTCGCCTTTCAGACTAGCGACGTACCACAGCGACGGAATCTGCAAGCCTAAATGTGTGTCATTGGCCAGCGCGGCGCGGCCGTCGCGCATATGCTTGCCTGAAACGACCCAGGCATTGCTGCCGACATGACGACCACCGATCCTCAGTCCACTCTCAATCTCCTGCTGGAGACGGACCAGCCCCTGAGGCGCCTCGCGCGTAGCGGTATCCTGCGGTTGTATGACCGGTAAGCCGAGATCGGCCAACTGCGCCGACGTCAGGTATTGCGCCGCAACCCAGTTCGTCACTTCGTTCTTCATGTTGCCGGCGAGGTTCAGCGCGAACACCTTGGACCAAGCCAGTGAATCGACTTCACGCCACTGTTTTGGCTCAACGCCGAACAGCGCGAACTCCAGCGGCAGCACCGGCTTGCTGGCGATATAGGCGTTGACGCCAGCGGCGTAGGCGCTCAGCGATTCGCGCGCTTCTGGATCGAGCGCACCCCAAGAGGACTCTGCCGCAGCGTAAAGACCCAGCGTGCGCATCCATACATCCTGGCGCAATGCGGCGCGGCCAAAGATTTCCGCCAACCGCCCTTGGGCGATGCGTCGCTGCAGTTCCATCTGCCACAGTCGGTCCTGTGCATGGGCGTAGCCCAGCGCAAAGAAGGCATCCCGGTCGCTGGCGGCGCGAATATAGGTGATGCCATGCTCGTCACGCGACAGCTTCACAGCCGATCTGACGCCGGTCTCGATCGAGGGCACATCGTGGGATGGAAGGCTACTGCGGAAATGCACCCAAGCCGCAACACCACACCCCAGCATCGGTACAACCACGAAAGCCAAGATTCGCAACGTCAACGGATACTTGCCGAACATCCACCAGCCCTAGTCATCAAGCCATCTAATCGTTTCCATACGGCAACACGTATCGTTTCCATACGGCTACACGTACCCCTGCGAACTAGCAATACTCGCCCTGCCTTATGACGGTGACGTTACAAGTGCATATAGAAAATGTCAAACCAGCAACTTGCGAATGTATTGCATCAGATACCTTGACGATGCAAAACATGTCCAAGATGTGGCCTCATACATTCCGCTCGCACGACGGTCACGGAAGATCTCAGGCCAGAGAGCGCAACATCCTGAAAAAAAGCCCTGCGCATTTTGCCAAGAAGTCCGGGCGAAAGTATCTGAAAGCCAAGTTACGCGCAGCCTACTGAGCGCTGCACCTATAGCGCTGAGTCCAAACGGGCCGCCCACAGAGCAACCCGCTTGGCTTGATCGAATAGACCGCTGGACGGTTATCGGGCGCCGACAGCTGCCCTGCTCTGTTCCTGCTGCGGCTGCTCGGTCTGCTGGGCCATCTGTACCGCTGGCTTTTGCGCCTCGGCCATGCTCGTGCTCTGCGCGACCGTCTGGCTCACCGCCTGACCGTAGTCGACATAGGAATTCTTCGCTGCTGGACTCGTCGGATCGCCCTGCACCGCCACCAGAAAATTCTGACCACTTTGCGCAGACGTCTTGCTGATGTGATCGATGCTCTGAAGACCACTGGCTTTGGCATCGACTGCCACCGCCGCTGCCGCTTTCTCCAACTCCTCGCGCGAATTGAAGCCGCCACTGGGGCCCAGTTGCTCCAGATTCGACACCGCCTGCTGGTACAACTTGTTGTCCGGATGGTTCGGATTGGAGATCAGCGGTTTATCTGTCTGGGTCGGTTGCTGCGGGTCCGCATGGGTCGGCGCCTGTGGTTTGTCCACCTGACCTGCCGGGGCAGTGTTCGCTGGCTGCTGCGGTTTCTCCGTCGATGTCGTCTGCTGCTGCCCAGGATAGATTCCCAGCGATGTCAACGTGTCTTTGCCAGCCTTGCCGTCCACTTCAAGGCCTTTCTGCTCCTGGTATTTGCGCACGGCCGCTTCAGTCATGTCGCCGTAGTAACCCGTGGTCGGCAATGGCTGCCCTTGTGCATCACGGATGCCCGCCTTGTTCAGCGCTTCCTGCAGATGCTTCACACCTTCGCCACGCTCCTCCTTGACCAACAGCGTGTCGTTGACACTGCCGCCCTGCGCTTGGGTCGTCGCACCGGCACTTTGCGAATACTTGTTCGGATCGCCACTGAGCGATCGGTAGGCTTGATCCGGTGTCTGACCCGCCTGAACATTCTTCTGGTATTCGTCACGCATATGGTTCAGCGCCGTCGCCACTTCGGTGGTCTTGATCGATGCGCTGTTGCCACCGCTATCACCGTCGTAAGCGCCACGCCCACCCTTGCGCGGATCGCCGACACTCGCGAACTCAAGCGCGAGCGAATGCTGCGCGCGCTCCAGCCCCTCGGGGCCACTGCTCTGGCCCGTGATGTAGGCCTTGATCGCCGGACGTTTTTCGTCGATGAGGTAATCGTTGAACATCTTCTCCTGCAACTGCGGCGTGAACTTGGCGTTCTTGTCGATGCCAAGCGCGTTGACCGTTTCCTCCAGCGTATTCGGCGTGAATTGATACTTGCCGACTGCGAACAAACGGTTCGGATCGCCTTTGGCCAGGTCTTGGCGACTCATCACTTCACCGACAGTCATCTGCGAGAAGTCGATCTGCGCACCCTTCGCATCACCGGCAACGCCACGGTTGTAGGAGTTGTAGCCACCTTCACCGTGACCAATCAGCTTGCCCAGCTCATTCTGTGAGCCGAAACCATAGGGATTCGTCTGCTGTGTGGGTGTCTGCTGTGTGGGTGTCTGCTGTGTAGGCGTTTGCTGCGTCAGTGTCTGTTGCGTTGGCGTCTGCTGCTGACCAATCACGCCCAGATCAGTCAACATCTTGTTGTCGGCGACACCGGTCACCGGCTGATTGTGGCTCCGCTGATAGCTCTCCACCGCTTCACGCGTACGGTCGCCGAAGCCCTTGTCCGGGTCCAGCGCATTACCCTTCGCATCGCGCGCGCCTGCTGCGTTGAGCGCCCTCTGCAGGGCCTCGACCTCTGCGCCCCTCTCGCCATGGCTGAGCTTGCCATCGGCAAGCGGCGGATCAGAAGGCTTGGGGAAGCTGCCGGATATCTGGACAAAACTCGGCCTGTCGGTCACCAGGTTGTCTGTCTGCGTCGGGCGACGATCAGTCGTCAGCGCCCCGCTGTCCATATCCTTGATCCACTTGTCAGCCTGCGCAATATATTTCGTATTGACGTCGAAGTGGACATGATCGGGGAATGCGTTCGGATTGCCGTTGTTGTAGCCATGCTGCAGACCCAGCGACTGACCGTATGCAACCGCGTCGCCCGCCTTGAGATTCGCATCGATCTGGGCATGCCGGATCTGGAACATCGTATCGCCGGTCTTGGGATCGTTGATGGTGATGACGCCATCATCGCGATCGATCTTGCCGATGACGCCCGCAGCTGGCGACGGGATCGGAACCCGACCATTGTCGAGCCCTGTAGCGGTCAACACCATGTCTTTGCTGACCATGTACTCGCCACCAGGCGTCAGCACAGCGGTCCCGCGATAATCCCCAAGGATTTCTTCCTGCTCGCCACCGACACGTGCATACACCCGACCGCTTTCGTGCAACCCCTTGCTCGGATGGTGGTTTTCCAGATCTCGATAGTTATGGACGGGTTGGATACTGCTGCCGACGCTTTCGACGATGGTGATCTTGGGCATGGTCGTGAACTCCTGTTTCAATTTTTTCTGTGGTTGGCCGGCAGCGCATCTGATCGCTTCCCACCATTATTTCTTTCAATTTCTCTCGGGAACGAGAGACTGGCCTCCGCTATCAGGGGCTCGGCGGATCAGGATCCTCGGTGAGATACCAACAGCCATCCCTTTCCTCGAACCGGTAGGAATTGCCTTCCGACATGCCATAGAAGTAACTGACATCGCGGGTATTCTTGCCTTGTGACTGAACCTTCAGGTCCAGCGGTGCTGCATCGCTGCTACCGCTCGCATCGATGTAATGGAATGCATTGCCAACGAATCCGACATTGAAGCCGGTGTAGTTCGACGAGAGCACATAAACGAAAACGGTGTCGTCGCCGTCCTCTCCTCCGCCGAGTTCCGCCACTTTCACCACCGGCGCGGTGAATGCCTGCTTGATGCGCTCATCGGCTGCAAATGCTTTGAGAAAGGAATCGAAATCGTGCGAAGGACATGACTGCGGCGCACTGTCGCTGGCCTTCGTTGTCTGCAAGGGCGATAGGGCCCACGACTGCACCGCGAACGTGGATTCTTCTCCTGTGACGTTCCAACGATCGTAAGGCCCGTATGTGCTGACACTGATACTCTGGCTCGCAGAGGCACTGGCGAAATGCATCAGACAGTGTCCGTCGCCACTACAACTTTCGGTTTCCGGCAATACACCGCAGACGCGTGCTTCACCGCCCACATTCTCCCTGCACATCGGATCACGTAGCGGCAGCCATCCGGCATCAAGCAATGTGCGGCGCAGTGTCGCATAGGGCATTTCCTTGGCGAAGCCAGCAGTGATCGTTACAGGTGCCAGTGATTTTTTTTCAGAAGATGCATCAGAGGATGCAACAGTGGGAATCGGCGCAACCACAGGCGAGCCATCGGCGGCCTCCGCAACAGGCGCAGTCGGCTTACACGCTGCGGCCAACAACGCAATGGTGAGCATCCAGGCATTTCGATAACGCATTTCCACTTCCTCGTTCATTCGTGAATTCAATCGGCAAAAAAAGTAAAAAAACAACACAAAGATCATGCAGTTCGCGCGCGCTCCTGCCGGGCCGATTCGACCAGCGGATCAGACTGCGGCGAAAGCGCAGCCAGTTGAGCAGTAGATTTTTCGATGGGCTGCGAAGCAAGCTCGGCAAGATTGAGCGTCAGCCGTTTGTGGGATGGGTCGGCGAGATCGCCCTGTACGGCAAACACGACTCCTCCAGGACCAGCTACAAGGTGATCAACGCGCTGCATATCTGCGGCCTTGGTCGCAACCATGATCGATGCTGCGGCCTGCTGCCGCTCTTGGTCACCTCCCATCCCGGGCACACCTGCGAGGGCTGCATGGATGTCGCGAAAGCGGCTGTTCTCTGGATGATCCGCATGCGCAACCGACGACGGGACAGCCTGTCGGGCCGGCGGACTCTCGGCCTGTTCGACGTTTTTTGCCGCCATCAGCTTGTCCAAGCCATCGCCGTTGCGACTGATGTCATGGATATGATCGTAGTTGCTGACGCCATTGATGTCGCGGTAGGCGCGCCCGCCGGTCATCGCTTCCCGGGCACTGTTGAAACCGACGACATGCGCAGCCTTGAGAAAGCCGGCTACCCGGCCGGGCTTTTCATCTTCGCCGAGAAACCCCTGCTCCTGCGCACGCTGATAGTCCTTCTCAGCATTGGCCTTGAACGCACGGTCCTGCAACTCGGGGGACTGTTTGTAGGTATCAAGGTCGAGACCTCTGCTCCAGTTGGTAGGCTCTTGCAAGAAAGAAGCCATACCTCCGGTCTTGGCCCACGACCACTCCGATCTGTGCCCGACCATCGCATGATCGAGCTTGTCTCTGTCGACATAGCCAGCCTCGGCAAGAAACTCCGCCCCAGCCTTGTAGCGCCCGACGAAGCCAAGTCGGTTAGTCGTGGACAGATCGCCGCCGTGGCTTTCGCTCATCACGGTCGAGGCAATCAGCCTGCGGGTCATCGCGTCGTCCAGTGTCGCGATATTCCCTTCTTGGTACTCACTGGCAGTGGCCACTGCCTTTTGTCGAATATCAGCCATCAAGCTGTCTCCAAATGGATATTCAACGAGTGTCGTTCAGCGTCTGCTATCCCTCACGACATCGCATATCAGCAATCCGTTGTTCCGGACTGCTTGTGTTAAAAACAAAAGTGGTCGAGCCCGGACCATGTGAGCTGCCCTCCTCGTCGAGCCAGACTTCCGCATAGATCGGGGCGAACCCATTCATATGGATACGGTAAACCGCATGACTCTGGTGCTCGACGCCAGCGCTGGCAGAGGCGTCGTAGCGATTGATCGAAGTAGCGGATGCGAACTGGCGCTCCAGCACATCGACATGGTCGTGACTCGGATAGAACTTCACGACGGACAGCTCATGGACATGCTCGGCATCGCCCGACAGCGTCAAGCCCGACTCCCCCTCATTCCCGTCCCGGACCTCATCCAACATGCTTGAATCAGGAAGAAGGATCGCATCGAAACCCGAGAGGAGCAGAGAGCCACTGCGCGAGAACCGGTATCGGGCATCATAGATGTCCGTATTCTCTCGCGGCAGAGGATCGCGCCACAGCAGGCCAGCAGCGTCCTGAAAGACGTGCCAAGGCCTCCCGGGCGTGGAAGCGTAGGTTCGCAGGAGTTCTTCCAACGCTGGCACGGAGACCTCCGTGATGCTGCCAAATTCGGTGTCCGTGGTTTCTGTCTGGTAACCAGCAGGAATGGGCTGCCCCAACGGAGCAGCAAGCACGGCGACAGGCATGCAGACGGCCAGCGCAAGCAAGCTGCAGAGCGACAATGTCGAGGAATGCCTCATCTCTATCCGTGTCATTGGAGCTGGACCGGCTCAGCCAACGGACTGGAGCGCAAGTCGGAGGAGCACGAGGCCTACAGGCTAGCAATTTCAAGGAGACAAGGAAAGCAGCGTGCTTCGGCTGCGTATGAAACGCATGGCGTTACTGTCCTGAATCGCAGCCGAAGCGAGACAGTAAAGCATTCGACATAGAACGCAATCACCTATCGAAAAAAACTACAAGGCCATGAATCTTATCATCATGAAGTCATGACTCTTGCCAAATCCAAAGCAGCATGAGCTTGGGAACGGATAGAGTGGTCATATCCTCGACATCTTGATCATTCAACCAACTTGGCATAGCTGCAGTTGGAATAAATGATCTCGCACTCATCCGAATATAGACTGCAATTGGCGATAGCATTATGGGTCGCTTTCGGGATATCAATGGCGGAGTGCGCCTCACCTTTTCCCGAACCCCAAACAAAAACAACACACTGATTGTAGTAGGTCAACACAATTCCACAGAGAGCAGGCTTCACCGACGCACTTTCTTCGCACTGAAGGATTGAAGCATCCTTTGCGGTCTCTTCAGAAGCAAAGTTACTCACAGCGCCCCATGCTCCGCCTTTACCTCGCGCAATTGAGCAACGTATTGTGCAGGCCTTTGCGTAGGCGGCCCGGAATCACCATCACCCTCGGTTTTCGGCCCCATAGGCGCGCAACCCAGCCACCCAGCATCACCGCCACCAATTGGAAAATACCCATCAGGGCAACGACCTTCAGCCGAAGCAAGTCGAGCCGCCATTAGTAAAACCAAGAATAGAATCAGCAAGTATCTGGTCATAACTACTTTACCCAGACGTGGCTCAGCGAATCCGTTCTGGGTAACTGCAAGCAGAATAAAAGATTCGACAATTGGCAGTCTTTTCCCCACATCCTGCCAAGGCACTACGTTCAGCATCGGCAATATCTGGCGACCTTGAGGCGACATTCATCGTATCTCCCCATGCCAAAGCAATGCATTGATCGAAGTAGACAGCCCTCTCCGAACATCGAGCCTGATGCGACTCTCTATCGCATTGCGCTACAGCCAAAGTGACGGCCTCTGCCCTGGTCGCGGCATCTTTCGCCACACCGAAAGCCCCGTCAGCAGTGGCAATAGCGCCCCAACGACTTGCGAACTGAGGCCCATTCTCTTGCCCGGGGCGATCATCCTCGACAGGCCCCATAGGCGCGCAGCCTTCCCACCCAGCATCGCTGCCGCCGATTGGAAAATAACCGTCTGGGCAACGTCCCTCAGCATTTACAAGTCTCGTGAGCAACATCAAGACGATAAACGCCGCCAGCTGCAACTTCATTGTGGGATCTCGATCAGGCTTGGCTTTTGGCTAATTTCAATCGACAAGTTCGGCATAACTACAGTTGTTGTAGTAAACCTGACAGTCCTCAGAGAGGGCACTGCATTTGTCGACTGCCATGCGGGACGCTGTTTGCAAGTCAACGGCCGACTGAATGACACTGCCTGTCAAGCCCCAAGCCAAGACCGCGCATTGGTTGTAATAAGTTTGCACTTTACAGCGAGAAGGGTCACCAGTAGCCGTCTCTCGGCATCTGATCATGGCCAAACTAGCAGCCTCAGACTCCGACGCGAGGTTGCCAACCCCACCAAAACCACTACCACCAGTGGCAATCGCACCCCAACGCGTCTCCCATTTAGGCTGTGATTGCTGATGTGAAGGTAATTCTTCAGCAGGCCCCATCGGGGCACAGCCTTCCCACCCTGCGTCGCCGCCACCGATCGGAAAATAACCGTCCGGGCAACGCCCCTCTGCAAAACTCTTGCCAGTGAAAAAGAGAAAAAAAACGGCGAAGATCGCAATGAACCTCATGACTACAATTCCTTAATTAAGTAGGTGCCCCTGATGTCTTCTTAATCTCATCTTGCGACTTAACTGAGGATGTACCGTAGTTGTGAGCTTGATTTTGGAGCCCCATTGGGCGCGCGTTACTGCTGTCAGGGGTGTTGTTCGAATAGTTGTTTGGCTGACTGTTGTTAGGGTAATTGCTTTGTTGCCCTCTACCACCACCACCGCCCCCACGACCACCGCCCCAGCCACCAGCAGCACCATGGCTGCCACTGATCTGTGCGTACGGGGAGAAGTTGGCGAGCGTGCCCTGGAAGAAATTGGCCACCATCGGCGGAGTGCTGATGATCAACACTGTCAGAAGGAGGCCGATGCCACCCTGCTGAAGCGCCGTACTCTTCATGCCGCTGGTGAAATCGGCGCCGAGGAGACTACCAACCAACGCGGTAGCCCAAAAAGCTTCAGCGACAGCCAAAACCGTCTTCGTCGCGATGGCAACCATTGCAGCCAGCACAGCTAATGAGAACATCGTGCCTATGCCGTACATCAACCATCGTTGAAAGAGTGACTTGGTTGCATCAAACAACAGACAAAGGATGAAAATTGGCCCCAATCCGACGAACAATGCCATCGCGACCTCATAGAGGAGGAGCATCGCACCGCCGACCATTGCAGGGCCCGCTGTACCGATACCCACCATCCACATCGCCTGATTCTTCTCTTCATGCAGGTTCGGATCGTCAACGATCTGAATTGCATCGATACTGGAGAGGCCCAACTGCATGTACGCGAGATTCTTGTCGATCATGTCCTCGGCAGTGATGCTGTCTTCACCTGTCACCAGTTCGGTGATTGCGCCTTTCATATCGACCGTGAGGAAATCGTGAACGTCTCTGCCGGCGAGCCCGAACGTTGTCGCGGCCGCGACGATAAGAGTGGCCTTCAGCGAATTCATGACCAGCACCATCATCGAATCCCGGCTTTGACCGGTCACGATGCGAAGCCCTTGGAAGAAAATCCAGATCGTCATCAACACCAGCGCAGAGGCACCGACGATACCTGCAGCAGACTGCATCAGATCGAGGCCGAAATCCTGAATCTGGTCACGGAGGAAGGCGTATATCAACGTGAAATATGCCAAGTCTCCGATCGACTGGGCAAGCGGATGCAACAGCGCACCGAGCATGTCTCCGCCCATACTCACCAATAAACTCGCCATTGCGTTACCCATGTTGTACGCCCCTATCCCCAAAATTTTGAAGAGGGCTTCAGAATGAAGCCCTCAGCATCTGCCTTCAATTGAACCATTAGGGCACGATGCGCAGCCATCTAAATGACTGCGCAATAGCCACCAGATATCAATCGTTGAGTTGCAATGCACCCGCCAAAGCTGCTGTAGAGACAAGCGAACCAATCGCGGAAGTCTGCCCACCCAGAGCGCGCTTCGCGAGCTGCTTCTGGTCCTCTTTGAGCGAAACGATCATTCCATCGTAGACGCGAATGATGGTCTGAGCATACTGTGCATCGGCCGTCATCTGAGCAACCAGTCCCTCGGCGGCCCCCATATTGGTATCCATTTTGCCGTTAGTGTCGGCACTGCTGAAATTGCTCTTCAGTTGAGTGATCTTCTCCTGAGAGTTCTGCAGTTTCTTCAGCATGCGAACCTGTTCGTTGTACTTCATGTTTTCCAACGTAACGATCTGTGCGCACTTCTGCTTCTGCTGAGCAGTGATATCACCATTGAGGTTCAGGCCAACTGCGGCGAAGAAGTTCGACAAGATCGAACCATCACCACCCTGACAACGCTCGGCGACGCCTTCGTTGTTTGGCCGTTCGTTCATATCCGTCATCGTCAGGCCCATATTGCTGATCATCTGATCAAGGCTGATGAGCTGCTGGGTCATATGATCGATCTGCGACTTGAAGTGCGCCAGATCCTGCCCCCACTTGGCTGCCTTGGCAATATATTCGGCGACACTGCGCGCGATGCTGCTGCCATCGATTACAGGGATGCCCGCGCTCGCGTTTCCGGCCACGAAGGCACAGGCGAGCGCCAAGCAGGTAACGAACGGGGCCTTACGAGAGCGGCAGGACTTGCGGTTGATCATCATGAGACACCTCCAGTGTGGTTTGGGGCCTGAGTTAGAGAACAGACGGGCATGCATCACTTCAAATTCTGTATTGTCTTAAAACGCGATTCCGATCACAAGTCAAGCGCCAGCCGCCCGACGGCTCTTGTCGGCTGACTCAGCGGCTCCCTTGCCCGACCCCTTCCGGTTGGCATAGAAGTCATCCAGCCAGTCGTCCGGGTGCAGATCGTTCTCGGAAACCCCCTTCTGCCCTGCTTTCGCGGCAAGGACTTGGTGCAGGATTTCGATATTATCCGTTGAGGCAGAGATGACCGCCAGCGCATCGTCCATGCCACGGAGGTTCAACTGGCAGACGCTGGAAGCATGACCCTGCTTGACCAAGAAACAGCGCGACCGTTCGTCGAGGCTTTTGATGACCTGATATTCGGCATCGGTCAATTTCAGGCCATCAATGTAGTCCTCGCGATTGGCATTCGGATTCGGCAGCAGGATCATCGTTGCCGTCTGCTCGATCAATGCCGCCGAGATCGAACTCTTGAGCGCGTCCTCTGGGCTCTGGGTCGCGAAGATGCCGAGACCGTTCTGCTTACGAATGGTCTTCTGCTTGTTCTTTGCGAATTCCTTGAGACCGCCTTCGCCATCCAGGATTTTCCAGAACTCGTCCATCACGTATATGAGCGGACGGCCGTCGATCAGCTCTTCGAGGCGGTGCAGCAGGTAGTTGATGACCGGCACTCGGACTTCGGGGCTGTCGATGATGTCCGTATAGTCGAAACCGATGATGTTTGCTTTCTGGAGATCGATGGTATCGATCGGATTGTCGAAGACCCAACCCAACGATCCTGCGTTGGTCCACTTGCGCATCCGCGCGAAGAGGCCATCGTCGCCCATGTTCGGCAGGCTCTTCTGGAAGTTCGTCATGCTGCGCAGATGTAACGGTGTATCGAGCATGTTCTCGACGCCACGAAAGATGTCTTCTTCGTCGCGCGAGGTGTAGTCTTTTTTACCGATCAGGACCTTGATCAGGTCGGCGAGGAACTGGACGTTCGCTTCGTTCCGCTCACACTGGAATGGATTGAAACCAGTTGGCTGACCGTTCTCGAGTGCCAAGTAATTACCACCGCAGGCGCGCACGAAAATCTCGGCACCACGGTCCTTGTCGAAGAAGAAGATGGTCGGTGACGGGTTGTATTTCTGGACCTGGCTGAGCAGAAAGTTGATCAGCGCGGTCTTACCGGTACCCGACTTACCGATGACCATCGTGTTGGCAATCGCCTTCTCGCCCAGCGAGTTTTCTGCCGGATGAGTAGCATGGAAATTGAAATAGTATGGCTGCCCGTTCGTGGTCTGCAGCGTAGTGACGCACTGCCCCCATGGATTGTTGTCGCGCTTACCCGATGCAAAGTTATGCAGCGGCGAGAGCCCCAGAAAATTCAATGAGCTGAGGTTTGCGATGCGCGTGCGGAACTTCCAGTTGGTCGGCAATTGCGCATAGAAAGAAGACGCAACCGCGAGATCTTCTTTCGAGGAAACAAACCCGGCATTCGACAACTCGGCGCGGGTAGTGGCTACACGCTGAGCCAAGGATTCCTGACTGTCAGCATAGATCGCCATCGTGAAGTGATACTCGCCGAGCACGAAGTTACCCGACGAGAGTTGGTCCATCGCGTAATCCAGCTCGACGATCTGGCTGACCGCCTTGTCACCGGAGGAAATCATCATACCCTTGGTGCGATCTAGCACTTTCAAGGCATCTTGTCGGCCCATCGGGCTGAAAGAGTGGGTCACCACGTATTCGAAGTCCAAGTACTTCAGACCATTGAGAATACCGGGATATGTACCGTCAACGTATTCCTTGACGTTGAGTATCGCGCCGAAATGATTGGCGCCGTTCGGCGTATTGACAACGAAATCGCCACTTTTGGCCGAGAACATGTGCCGACTGACCGGCAGATAGTTGTAGATCGGCGCATGCATCACCGGCACCGGCTCTTCGATGCGGTTCAGGATGTAACCGAGAAATTCCAGGGTTTCCGAGAACACAACGCCATTGGCGCCTTCATACATGCCGAGACGGTACGGCGAGTAATCCTTGATCACTGCCTCGACGTTGCCAGCCAGTTCCTGCAGTTTGGTGATGGACTGCTCTTCCTCGGCTTTGAGTTTGGCATGGTCCGCACTTTTTTCTACGAAGCGCTTCCCACCCACCACCGGCCTGTACACCATCGTCATGTAGAGATCGTTCTGCATGATCTTCTGGGACGAAAGCGCGGCGTAATAGGCGTCCGACATCTCCTGATTGAATCGATGCCCGAACTTGCTTTTGATGTTGACGCGTCGACGACGCCGGATATCGTGGACCCAGAACGCGACATTGACGAAATCAGGCGCACGCAGGGTCTGCAACAGTCGGTTGAAGGTGTTGTGCCGATGCTCAATCTCCCACTCTTCCCTTCCGACGAAAGGCAAGCCTTCTAGGTGCCAGCAAATCAGGTAGTCGCCCTCACGCGTTTTGATGACCGAGGGAGACACATGCGAGGAGAAAGGGACGAACTCGCTGATTGGGGTATCGGGTGTAAACATACGCCTTCGGGGGTCGAGACTTGACATCAGAACGGGGCCGGCGACGTCGACGCTGTTGCCGGAGCTCGGTGTAAGGGGTGCAGCCGCAACCCTCACCGGGAAATAACGTTTCACTGACTTACTGGTACAACGCAATAGAAGCCGTTGTGGTGCCACGCATGGCATCGGCAGAACCAAGCACTCCCTGTGCCGTACCTTACGGGCCGGACACAGGGAGGCTCAAGATCACGTTGCGGACGACCGGGTGACAGTCTTCGTAGGACCAGTCATCTTACCGCTGATGGCCATGGCCCCTGAAAAACTGCGTTTCCCACCTGGGCGATTGCTCCGGTATGCATTCGGAGTAAAAACCCACATGCCGTCATGCTCTTTCAGGTTGCGCACCCGAACTCTGAACTTCAAATTCAGCCCAAGAAGACGGAAGATCATTTCGTCCCGCCTCGCCATCTGTCGCATGACCAGAATGGCAGGCGGTATCAGCAGCAGGTACTGCAGACCGAAATAAACTGCGAGCAACAACGGCCCACCCGCCCCGACGAAAAAGGGGATGTATGGCACGCCCAGAAACATCGCCGGACGGGTACAGCCGCGAAAGAGTACGTTCTTATGCATTGAAGACCGGCAGCGCGTTCATAACCATCGCGGTGCAATCGGCTTCGGCAGTGGCGCCGTCACCGAGCAGCAACATACCGGCGATCTGGCTGGCCGCACCGATGAGCAGAGCACCGATGAAAATCGGGGCAACGTCCGAGATGCGCTTGTTGGCGAAGGCAATCTGATAACCGCAGAAGATCACGGCGATGGTGACGACCGCAACAGAAGCCATGTTCAACAGGCCACGGACATCATCGAAGAAGCCGCAAACGCGCTGATCGACGCCTTCGAACGTCTGTGCGAGCAGCAGGTTCGGCACTGCGAGCACTGCGACGAACACGATTGCCATCAGCAGCGAGGAAACTTGGCCTTTGGCCTGACGATTGGACATTTTCATTGTTGGTACTCTCCTTGGGTTGGTGGGGTGGAACTCTAGCTACAACATAGATGTATCCGGCGCCGACACGAAGTGCAGCCCGGGGTTAGAACACGAAAGCATCATCTTGATCGGGATTAGTGACAACGTATGCCTTGTCGCTCGCCGACGTGCGTCGCTTGGGAGCAGCCTGCTGATCAACTGAGGCAGATGCGTTCCCAGCAGGCTGGCCAACAACGACCGCCCTTCCAATATCGGCATCCGACGCCAGCACGGCGCGCCCGATATCCGGCGGCAATGCGACCGGCGCCGGCGTGGGTTCGGGGCTGGCCGAAGCGCGCTGGGGAGGAGCGGCTGCGATGAACGCAGCCACTGGATCGACAACATCAGCCGATTCGAACCTGGACGGCACGCTCTGGACCCGGGAAGGCGCAGCAACAGCACTGCGGGTGTATGGCGATGGCACTCCCGGAACCTCGGTCGATGCGTTCCCACTGTAAAGCGGATGGCGGGAAACCGGGACTGTTCGACGGGCGCCACGGTCGACCACATCGATCGCGGGAGACCCCGGCGCCGCATCCACCTCGCGACCTTGGCGGATCGAGCTGTAGATCTTCTGCACGTAACCGTGACGGAACCCGGTGGAGAAGTTGCCTGAGTAGTAGCAGCTGAAAGATTTGCCCCAATCGCCACCCGCGCGTCGATAGCATTCGGCCAGAATTTTTGAGCCCGCCGACAGGTTGGCGCAGGCGTCGAAAGCTTTTTCGTAGGAGTCGAGGCCATACTTGTCAAGGTTGTAACGATTCACCTGGGCAAGACCAATGGAAAAATTGAAGCCGCGACTTTCGAGCATCCGCACGGTGGCGAGCGCTTCGGGAAGATTCTTGGGTTGACGCACAAGACGCCCGCCGACCACGCCAATGGCGTACGGATTGTACGAAGACTCGACCTGCACCACGTGATGCATGACCTCGGAAGGCACGGCCAAACCCTGGCATCCCATCATTTCTATTCCTGGCAACAAGACGGCGCCCCCCATCCAGACATTACGGCCATCAGCTTGCTGCGACATTTAATACCAAATCGGGGCATCCCCTGTCCTCCATTTGCCCGAGTCAATACTCCACAGGCCCATGCCGACTGTCAACGCAATCTGTGCACCAAGAATACCGCAAAAAGCACACTCCGTCTCAGAACGAGCCTGCAGAGCACGCATCGACACGTCATCGGGATGCGATTGCATCGAATGCATGGACCGCTTGCAGGGTCTGCGGGTCTATGACGTAAGATCTGCATTGATCGGCAGGGGGCTGATGCACGACAGGATTGATCAATAAGGTTGCAATTGAAACAATCCAGTGAACACCCTCGCAGAGGGCGGTCGCCCCTCTGAACATCACCGGTCAGCACTCCATGCCGGACACTACTTTTCATATGCCCCCGCCCCCTGAATCTCCGCAGGACGCCATTACGTGAGCAGTCAGAACTCGAACACCAAAGGCAAGATCTTCTTTCTCCTGGCATTGCTGGTAGGCACCATCGTTGCCGGCCTGTACCTCTCCGGGTACGTGGTGCTGATGCAGCTCAAACTGCGCAACGTCCCGCTTTCATGGAGCACGTGGCTGGATTACTACAAAGCCATCGACTTGCCCCAGCTCAAACCATTCGTCAAGAAGATCAAGATCAGTGGTGGCATCGGCTTCGGCTTTCCGATGGCCTTGTGGATCGGCATGGCCATCCTTGCACTCAAACCGAAACAACAGACCCTGCACGGAGACGCCCGGTTCGCGACCGGCGGCGATCTCTCCGAAAAGGGCATGTTCAAACCGCATGACAACGGCATCGTCGTCGGCAAGTTCGGCGGCAAGCTATTGCGGCTCAGCGGCCAACAGTTCGTGATCCTCGCCGCACCGACACGCTCGGGCAAGGGCGTCGGCATCGTGATTCCGAACCTGCTCGACTACCAGGAATCACTTGTGGTCTTGGACATCAAACAGGAGAACTTCGATCTGACCAGCGGCTGGCGAGCCAGCGTCGGCCATGAGATCTATCTGTTCAACCCGTTTGCGGAGGACCGTCGCAGTCATCGCTGGAACCCGCTGACCTATGTGTCGGACGATCCGGCGTTCCGCGTTTCCGACCTGATGAGCATCTCGGCGATGCTCTACCCGGATGGTGCAGAAGATCAGAAGTTCTGGGTCAGTCAGGCGCGCAACGCCTTCATGGCGTTCACGCTGTATCTCTTCGAGAAGTACGAAGACGACCAGAAGATCGGCTTCCCGTTCTCGAAGCCGCCGTCATTGGGCGCGATCTACCGGCTGTCATCGGGTGATGGACAGAGCGAGCTGAAACCCTTCCTCAAGGATCTCTCGCAGCGGCCGTTCCTCAGCAGCCATGCCAAGACCGCATTCTCGGGCATGTTGTCGCAGGCGGACGAAACGTTCGCTTCGATCCTCGGCACCTTCAAAGAACCGTTGAACGCTTTCATCAACCCGATCCTGGATGCCGTCACCAGCGCGGATGACTTCCTGCTGACAGACGTCCGCAAGAAGAAGATGACGATCTACATCGGCATCCAGCCGAACAAGCTCGCGGAAAGCCGGCTGATCATCAATCTGTTCTTCAGTCAGTTGATCAATCTCAACACCAAGGAACTGCCGCAGAACAACAAGGCGCTGAAACACCAGTGCCTGTTGCTGATGGACGAATTCACCTCGATCGGCAAAGTCGACATCATCTCCACTGCGGTCTCGTACATGGCCGGCTACAACATCCGCCTGTTGCCGATCATCCAGAGTATGTCGCAGCTGGACGCGACCTACGGCAAAGACCTGTCGCGGACCATGATCACCAACCATGCGTTGCAGATCGTCTATGCGCCACGCGAGCAGCAGGACGCGAACGACTACTCCGAAATGCTCGGCTACACCACCGTGCGCAAGGACAGCTTCACCCGCGGCCGCGAATTCTCGCGCAGCGAATCCGAAGAGCGCCGTGCGCTGATGCTGCCGCAGGAACTCAAGGCGATCGGTTTCGACAAGGAAATCTTCTTCTACGAAGGCATCCCGCATCCGGTGCTGTGCGACAAGATCAAATACTTCCAGGACAAGTACTTCACCCAACGCTTGCTACCTGCGGTGACGGTGGAGCCGATGGTCGTCAAGGTGTAAGCGAAGCGGCGACAGGCTATGATCGCGGCTCCTTCCTGAGGGGGTCCGCCATGCATCGCTCCGCGCTCGCCGCCGCCATCGCACTGTCCTGTCTCGCACCATCAGTCGCTGCCGCGGCCGACTATGCACTGCTGTGCGACCACCTGTTCGATAGCCGCAAGGCTCAACTGCTGGGGGCGCACACGGTCGTGGTGCGTGACGGCAAAATCGCCGAAGTACGCAACGGCCGGGTCGAAGTCGCCGGCACGCAGACAGTCGACCTCGCCGGGCACACCTGTACGCCCGGCTGGACCGACCTGCATGTCCATCTGGGCGACCAATCCAGCCCCAAGAGTTATGAAGAAGAATTTCGGCTCGATTCCACCGACTTCGCGCTGCGCGGCGTGGCCTATTCGCGACGCACGCTGATGGCGGGCTTCACCAGCGTGCGCGATCTGGGCGGCCAGGCGACACCGCATCTGCGCGATGCGATCAATCAGGGGCTGATCGAAGGCCCGAGGATCTGGGCTGCGGGTACCGCGATCGGCACCACCGGCGGCCACGCCGATCCGACCAACGGTTACAACGCGACGCTCGCCCACCTCGTCGGCTCACCCGGTCCCACCGAAGGCGTGATCAATTCCGTTGATGAAGCGCGGCAAGCCGTTCGCCAGCGCTACAAGGAAGGCAGCGACGTCATCAAGATCACCGCCACCGGCGGCGTGCTCAGCTATGCCCGCTCGGGCGATGCGCCACAGTTCACGGTCGAGGAAGTCAAAGCCGTGGTCGATACCGCGAAAGACTACGGCTACCGCGTGGCCGCGCACGCGCATGGCGCCGAAGGCATGAAGCGTGCAGTGCTCGGCGGCGTGACCAGCATCGAGCATGGCACTTACATGAACGATGAAATCATGGCGCTGATGAAGCAGAAAGGCACCTGGTATGTGCCGACTATCGCCGCCGGCCGATTCGTCGCCGACAAAGCCAAGATCGACGGCTATTTCCCGGAGGTCATCCGGCCCAAGGCCGCACGCATCGGTGCCCTGATCCAGACGACCGCGTCCAAGGCATACAAGTCGGGGGTGAAGATCGCCTTCGGCACCGATTCCGGCGTCAGCCCGCATGGCGAGAACGCCAAGGAATTCATCTATATGGTCGAGGCCGGCATCCCGGCTTCGTATGCCCTTCAATCGGCGACGCTGCTCGCTGCCGAAGTCCTGGGTGTGGACGACCAGGGTGTGATCGAGCCCGGCAAGCGCGCGGACATCGTCGCCGTACCGGGCAACCCGATCGAGGACATCGCCACTGTCATGCATGTCGATTTCGTGATGAAGGACGGCACCGTGTACAAACGTCCAGGCGGAAAGGACTGACCTTGGCGATGGCGAACATGGAATGGGCTGGCTATGTGGCCGCGGCGATGACCACCCTCGCCTTCGTCCCGCAGGCGGCGAAAACGATCCGCACGCGCGACACCCGCAGCATCTCGCTTGGCATGTACGTGGTATTCACCATCGGCATCGCCTTCTGGCTGGTCTACGGCATCGCCATGGATTCGATGCCGATGATCCTGGCCAATGTCGTCACCTTCCTGCTGTCCGCGACGATTCTGGGACTGAAGCTCAAGCACGGCTGAGGTAGCGATCCTCAGCCGGTGCCTTCGGTGCCTGAGTGCGACCGGGGATGCTGGACAATCCAGGCCACCCAGGAGAACCAAAGCAGAAATGCGGCCCGTTGGGCCACTGCATTGGCAACCCATTGCGGCGCCAACAAGGCCAATGCCGGAACGATCACCCCCGGCAATACCCAAGTCAAAACGACTCTGGGCCGCGACGATATTCGGCGGAGACCCCATGCCAAGGCCCATGCGCCCGCGCTGAACGTCAGCCACCACAACGTCCAGGCAGTCCCATGGGCACCGGCATCCGGATCCTCCGGATTGATCGGCAATAGCCCCTGTATCGAAAACGCGAGCGCTGACAGTACGACCAGCTGCGCTCCGATACGCGCGCTCCAAGGCGCACCCGGCGGCAATGCCGGACGCAGCGACCATAGTGCAAATGCAGCCAGCGAGCCCGGAAGCACGAAACCAGCGACATTGAAGGCAATCGCGCCGGGCATGCCTTCCGCGCCAAGCCATGCGACCGGATAGACCCACTGGGAATAACCTTCCAGCGCCGCGCCGAATCCAAGCAGGGCGACAACGAAAACAGGCAATGCCAGCCGCCCACAAAACGCTGCAGATAAACGCATCGAGTCGATTCCCATACAAAAAACTTCCGCACACAAAGCCGAAGGCACGCGACTGCTTGAACATGAAAACCAACAAGGGCGCGCAACGCATCGCCTCCACTGCAGCGCAGATGGCTGTCGAATGCGACCAAGCACAGTACATTCCGGCGACATGGTGTCAACGCCCGTTGAAATTGCCACGATGCCGCGCTTCCACACACTCACCACTACCCATGACCTCGATGTGGACAGCGCACGCGGGACGACCTTCCCCTTGCCGCAGTGGCAAGAAGCTCGCGCAACACGCAAGGACAGACCGTTTCGGCCTTGGAATCGCTGGCGGCTGGCACAATAGTGCGCTTACATGCCCACGGAATCGCCACATGTCCTCCACTGCTCCCCACGTGTTCGACGCTACCGCCCAGAACTTCGAGACCGAAGTCATGGCTCGTTCGCAGCAGACGCCGGTCCTGATCGACTTCTGGGCCGAATGGTGCGGACCCTGCAAGTCCCTGGGCCCGATTCTCGAAAAACTGGCGGCCGAGTACGGTGGCGCCTTTCTGCTGGCCAAGGTCGATGTCGAGGCCGAACAGGAGCTCGGTGCGGCCTTCCAGATCCGATCGATTCCGACCGTCGTGCTGGTGAAGGAAGGACAACTGGTGGACGGTTTCCAGGGCGCCTTGCCTGAAGGACAGTTGCGCGAGTTCCTGAATCATCACGCCATCGCGCCAGTGGCTACCGAAGAAGAGGTGATAGAAGAGGAAGCGGCACCTGCAACCGTCGACCCACTGGCTGAAGTCACCCGCCTGCGCGAGGAGATTGCGGCCACGCCGGAGAAGGACGAGCTCCGCCTCGACCTTGCGCTGGCGCTGTTGCAGACCGGCGATGCGGAAGAGGCCGAGCGTCTACTGGACGGGCTGCCGGCGAATCTGTCGACCGATGATCGCGCGGTGCGGGCCCGTGCACGGCTCGGCTTCGCTGCCCTGCTCAAGGATGCGCCGCCAGTGGAAGCGCTGCAGACTGCACTCGCCGCCGACGAAGCCGACCTGCGCGCGCGCCATCTGCTCGGCGTGCATCACATCGTCAGCGGGCACTCGCAGGAAGGCCTTGAAGCGTTTCTCGACATCCTGCGCAGGGATCGCACATTCGACGGCGGTCTGCCGCGCAAGGCACTGATCGATGCGTTCCGGATCATCGAAGATGAGGATCTTGTCGGCCAATACCGCCGGAAGATGGCCTCGCTGCTGCTGGTCTGACCGCTACATGTTCAAGCGACTCTCTCCGCGCGGGCTGCGCCATATCCTGAATCTGTGGCCGCCATTCCTGTTCGCCGGCGTGCGTGTGCGGTCGATCACCGACGACTGGCGCCACGCCGAGGTCGAAATGCGTTCGCACTGGTGGAATCGCAACTATGTCGGCGTGCATTTCGGCGGCAGTCTATTCGCGATGACCGACCCGTTCTGGATGCTGCTGACCCTCCACTCGCTGGGACGGGACTACATCGTCTGGGACAGGGCTGGCGAGATCCAATTCCGCAAACCCGGTCGTGGCACGGTGCGCGCGGTGTTCAGACTCGACGATACGATGCTGGATGAGATGCGTGCCGCCTCCGCCGACGGAGAAAAACACCTGCGCTGGTTCGAAAGCGAGATCGTCGATGCCGGCGGCGAGGTGGTCGCCCGCGTGCGCAAGCAGCTGTATATCCGCAGGAAGCAGGACAAAATCACATCAGCGTGATGCAGCTCCGCCTGCCGCCTGGAAATATGGCGGCAGCGGGATATCCCGGTACTCGCGCCATTGCGTGTTGTAGTTCCGGATACGCAGGGCGTGCCCATCGGGACTGACGCCGATCTCGCGCAAGGGGTTGCCCACCTCCGCAGCGGCGGACTCGATTTTCCCGGCAAAGGCATACGCATCGGTATCGCCGGCGCGAAGCGCCAGGATCAGCGCGATCAGGCGAAAAGACGCGTTACTGTCTTCGACACGGTCGGCATAGGTATCCAGGCCCGACTCACTCATGGCAGCCAACCTGCAGCCCATGGGATTGCCGATGCACTGGAACCTGAGCCAACCACGATCAACCTTCGGGCTCACCAACGGCCGGTCCTCGGCCATTGCCTGTGCGGCTTCGTCGCTGCAGTAATAGGCCAGACTTTCAGCATAGTCCGCTTCGGCCATCTCCTCATCGAACAGCAAAGGCAGCAGCCATCGCTCCAGCTTCGACACTTCCGTCATCATGCCCACGTCCGTCATCCGGACTGTGGATGTAAAGAACGCGAACTCACCGCGCATCGTCTGGCAGAACTCGACCTCCTTACCTGCAGGTGCCATGAAGGCGTCCGCGCAGGAAGCGGGCAAACGGAAATTGCGCGGCGTCTGCGCCAGCATCTCGGCGAAAAGACGGCCGTAGACATCCCCCGAGTAAGCCACTCCGATCATCCTGGCTATCAGAGTGTCACTGTTGACACCCAGTCGTCGCCAGGTGGCAGTGCCACGGCAGACGCCGTCGAACGCTTCGAGGGGGTGGCCCTCCACGAATTGAAGCGCGTAACGTGTCGCCGGCAATTTGCCGTATTGATAGGGAGGAAATCTCGTCTCTGCTCCCTGCAGCGGCTGACGGATCGAACGATATTCCTGCAGAGTTTCAGCCCGATCCAGCAAAGCGCGGTGGCGCTCGAGAAGACTCCGGTATGTGTCTGGTGCGGCAGCCACTTTCTGCAGACAGGCATCCATGCCGCCGCAGAAGAGGCCGAAGTCCTCCACGCTCGGGCTCTGATCCGGAAAACGTGCGCCGGCACTGCTGGCTTGCAGGTGCTCAGTCAGTTCAGCCTCGGAAGAACCGGCCGCATGCGCCAGGCCCTGCCGATCAAAATCCTTGGACAGAATCGCATCCTGCTGGTCTGGTGGCACGGCATAAGGCATCAACCACAGCGCGCCGAAGGCGTTTCTCCCTTCCAGCGGCTGCATATTGCGCATCGTCGCCAAGGCCGCGTCCTGAGCATCCGTCGGCCCCTGCAACCGGGAAGTAGCCCAAAGCGTCATCGCCAGTGCGGCGACAGCCAGTACGCCCTTCCCTGCCCGTTTCAGCCATCTGGCCATCAATCGTCCACTTTTCGTTAAGTCGGATGAGAATACCGTCATGGGTCTACGGTCAGCAGCGCATTCACTCCGCCCGCCGCCTTGGGTATGCTGAGCACGTAACAGGGGGAGTGGTACATGAGTTCTACGCAAACGGAACCGCGCCAGGAAGGCATGCCGGATATTCCCGGCTACCGACTGCTGCGCATCCTCGGGCATGGTGGCATGTCCACGGTCTATCTCGGGCAACAGCTCTCGCTGGGGCGCGATGTGGCGATCAAAGTCATGCTCCAAGAGGCGCTGACCGATGAAATCGGCCGGCGCCGCTTCGAGAACGAAGCCCGTACCATCGCCCGTCTCGATCACCCGCATATCGTTCATATCCATGAAGTCGGACGAACCCCGGAGGGCCAGCCCTACCACGTGATGCCTGTCCTGCCTCGCGGGCACTTGGGCAAACGCAACCTCACCCGCAACGAATCCCGCGTTCGCGAAATTCTAGAAGCCCTGCTTTCGGCGCTGTCATATGCCCACGGCCGCGGTGTCATCCATCGCGACGTGAAAGCCGAAAACGTGCTCTTTGACGAAGCCGAGCGGCCGATGCTGGCCGATTTCGGCATCGCCCTGCGTCGCGGCTACGGGACACGAGTGACCACTGCCGGCGTCGCCGTGGGCAGCACCGCCTACATGGCGCCCGAGCAAGCGCGCGGCACCGAAGTCGATCTGCGCGCAGACCTGTACAGCCTTGGCGTGCTCGCCTGGGAAATGCTGGCGGGCGGCCTGCCCTACAAAGCCGAAGACGGTCTGTCGATGGCGCTGAAGCATGTCCAGGATCCGATCCCGCGCCTGCCACCGCATCTCGGACATTGGCAGCGTTTTTTCGATCGTGCTTTGGCCAAATCACCCACCGAGCGCTTCACCGATGCCCAGGACATGCTCGATGCGATGCACCGGGTGCCTCACGCGCAGCGGCAACCGCTCCGCACGGCGATCGCCCGCTTGCGCAGCCGGATCGGCCCGAAACAGCTGTTGATCGGCGGCGCGATCACTGCAAGTCTGGTCGGCGCGATCGCGCTCCTGATCCATTTCGATCAACGCAACACCGAACGCGCACTCGCCAGTTATATGGGGAATGACGGCACCCCGGCACCGATGTCGGCCGACCTTGATCTAACCCGGGGCGCTCCCGTCCCCGATCCGACGGATTCGATGTTGCGCGCGGCGCCGGAATCGGCCGCCCAGCGCTTCGTCACGGACGCGCAACGGCAGTTGCAACAACGCCGGCTGATTTCTCCATCGGGCGACAACGCCTACGACAGCGTGATGACCGCCTGGCGCACCGATCCGAGCCATGATGGTTTGTCTTCGATGAGCGAGCGCCTGTTCGCAGCGCTTGGCGATGAAGCCAATCAAAGTCTGCGCAAAGGGGACGATGCGGTCGTCCGTGATCTGGTCAGCCGGATGCAACGTCTGGCCGAACAGGATCGGACACGGGGCGCCGCGCAAATGACCCAGGCTTGGAAACGCCTGGCGGCAACGCTCTCGTCACGGATGGAACAGGCACAGGCCAAGTTCGATCGGCCTGCTGCGCAGCGCGTCCTTGCTTCGGCGAAAGCCATCGGCATGAACGCCTCGCAGATTGCCGCATTGCAGTCGCAGGCCTCGAAAATCGCGCAACCCGGCGACCATGTTGCCGACAACATCGGCGACATGACACTGGTCGAAGCCAGTGGAAAGATGGTCGCTGTGTCGCGCACATCCGTCAGCCGCAGCGATTACGCCGAATTCGTGAAAGCCACCAAGCGTCAACCGGCACTGTGCCGCGAGCGTGCATCGCTGCTTCGGGTCCTGGCACCGCGCACTTGGGAAGCCCCTGGTTTCAAACAGTCCGACGGCGGCGCGGTGGTGTGTGTTTCCTGGCAGGACGCCGATGCCTACGCACGCTGGCACAGCCAAGGCAGTAAATTCCATTACCGTTTGCCCACGGCGTCTGAAGCGCAGGCGGCATCGCGCAGCGACAACGGCAAGGCCGTCGCCGAATGGCTCAACGATTGCGCCGGCGGCAGTTGCGCAAGGCGTATGAGCGTGGGAAGAAGCTGGCGTGGTACGGGGGGTGGACGGCCACTGGACGCAGATCGCGGCTACGATGACGTCGGATTCCGGCTGGTACGCGACTTGTAACGCCTGCCCCGGATACGACACGGATACGACACCGTACAATCGCCGCATGTCGACTCCCTCCTCGCTCGGCCGCCGCCTGCAGCGGCTGTTCGTCACTGGTCTGCTCACACTTCTGCCGATCTGGCTGACGTGGGTCGTCATCCAGTTCGTATTCGTCGTGCTCTCTGATCTGAGCAGGCCGTTCATTGACCCGATCCTGCACAACCTCGTCGATCGTGCCCCGCATTCACTGGGCTGGCTCGATGAGCCATGGGTGATGACTGCGATCGGCCTGTTCGCCACGCTGGGCGTGGTTCTCAGCGTCGGCGCACTCGCGCGGCGCGTCTTCGGTCAACGGCTGCTGCGCTGGTTCGAAGCACTGATCGGGCGCATCCCGCTTGCCAACACGATCTATGGCAGCGCACGAAAACTGCTCGACATCCTGCAGACCAAACCCGATGGCACACAGCGCGTGGTGCTGATCGACTTTCCCCACAATGAAATGAAGACCCTCGGTTTCGTCACTCGGGTCATGCGCGAAACCGGAACTGGCCGCGAATTGGCTGCTGTTTACGTACCGACCACACCGAACCCGACTTCCGGCTATCTCGAAATCGTGCCGGTGGAAAAGATGACCCCCACCGACTGGACGGTGGATCAGGCGATGAGCTTCATCATCAGCGGCGGTGCCGTGGCACCCGACACCATCCCATTCAGCGCGCCGGGCGCCTCGACCATGCGACCGCAACCGCCCACGGAGCCCACATCGCCATGAGCGTACATCTGCTCGATGACCGCGCCACACGGCTGTTCGTGGGACTGGCCGCTTTTTTCTGCGTCAACGCGGTACTGGCCGAATTCATCGGCGTGAAGATCTTCGCGCTGGAAGACACACTCGGCATCGCGCCGCTGCAGTGGAATCTGTTCGGCCAGACGGGCTCGCTGAGTTTCACCGCCGGCACTCTGCTGTGGCCGATCATCTTCATCTTCACCGACGTCATCAACGAGTTCTACGGCAAGCGCGGCGTGCGCATGATTTCGTGGATCGCGGTCGCCCTCATCCTGTATGGCTTCATCTTCGCTTTCGCCGCGATCCATCTCTCGCCGGCAAGCTGGTGGGTCGACGCCGCGAAAGACCAGGGCGTACCGAACTATCAGAACGCCTTCGCCGCCGTGTTCGGACAGGGCCTGTGGACCATTGCCGGTTCCGTACTCGCGTTCCTGCTCGGCCAGTTGATCGACGTGTCGGTCTTCCACCGAATCCGGCGGATGACCGGCGACAAGCACGTCTGGTTGCGCGCAACGGGATCGACGGCGGTTTCCCAACTGATCGACAGTTTCGTGGTGCTCTACATCGCTTTCGTCCTCGGACCGCAGCATTGGCCCACCTCGCTATTCATGGCCGTGAGTACGGTGAACTACGCCTACAAGATGCTGGCGGCGATCGCACTGATTCCGATGATCTATCTGATGCGGCGCGCGATCATCGGCTACTTGGGCGCCACGCGGGCCGCGCAATTGCATGAAGAAGCCGCCATCGACTGAGTTGGCGGCAACCCGTGACGGGCAATCCGTGCAAACAGCCCGCTAGTGCGATCAAGACAGATTGCCGCGACTCGAAGGTCGCCAACCACCAGATTTTCAGCCCGTCGACAACTGCCGTGACCTCTGGCCGATGTCCATTCCGGCCTCTGGGGCCAAGCTTCCGGTATCGACACGGCACCTGATCGCCGTTTCCTGTCCGTTCGCCGCGCCGCGCGGCGGCTTTCCCCTTGGAGCAGCCATGACCACCCTCTTCCTGATCCGCAAGCCCGCATTGCTGGCCATCGCCATTGGCGCCTCGCTGATCGGCACCGCCACCCTGCCCATCTTCGCCTTGCCGGCCCACGCTGCGGCGCGGACGCAATCCACTGAAGCCGCCGTCGAATCCAAGGCGCAGAAGCTCGATCGGCTCTACGAAGTGTTCTGGGAAGAATCGCTGAAACTCAACCCACTGCAGGCGACCTTCCAGGGCGATGACCGCTACAACGACCAGTTGCCGAACTTCTTCTCGGAGGAAACCCGTCGGCAGGCGCACGATTTCACCGCGCGCTGGCTGAAACAGATCGAAGACATCGGCCCGGACGGTCTGGATGGACAGGCGCGACTGAGCTACGACATCTTCGTCAAGAATGGCAAAGACTCGCTGGAAAGCGAGCAGTTTCCGACCCATCTGATGCCGATCAACCAGTTCGGCAACATCGCCGGCTTCGCTGCGCAATTGGGCTCGGGCACCAACGCGCAGCCGTTCAAGACGGTGAAGGACTACGACAATTGGCGTTCGCGCGGCGGCAAGCTCGCGCCGATCTTCGACCAGGCCATCGCGAACATGCGCGAAGGCATGCGTCAGGGCGTGGTGCAGCCGAAAGCCTTGATGGTGAAAGTCCTGCCGCAGATGGACGCACTCATCGCCGACAAGGCAGAAAACACATTGTTCTGGGGACCGATCAAGAACATGCCCGCCTCGTTTTCCGATGCGGACAAAGCACGAATCACCGCCGAATACCGCACGATGATCGAAGACGAAATCATGCCGGCGTTCAGCCGTCTGCGCGATTTCATCGCCAAAGACTACCTGCCGGCTTGCCGTGACACTGCGGGCATGGGCGATCTGCCCAACGGCCAGGCCTGGTATGCCTTCAACGCCTACCAGAGCATGTCGATCCGTCGCAGCCCTGCCGAAGTGCATCAGACAGGGCTCGACGAAGTCGCGCGTATCCAGGGCGAAATCCGCAAGGTGATGCAGGACGTCGGCTTCAAGGGTTCGCTGCAGGACTTCTTCAAGTACGTCAACACCGACAAGAAATTCGCGTTCGCATCGGAAGACGCATTGCTGGCCCACTACCGCAGCATCGAGACCCAGCTGGAGCCGGGCTTGAACCGCATGTTCAACCTCAAGCCCAAAGCCGGCTTCGAGATCCGCCCGGTCGAAGCCTTCCGTGCACAGTCCGCCGCCGGCGGCGAATACCAGTCGCCCAGCGAGGACGGCTCGCGTCCCGGCATCTTCTATGTGAACACCTATGACCTGCCCAGCCGCAAGACCTGGGACAGCGAGGACCTGTTCCTGCATGAAGCCAAGCCCGGGCATCATTTCCAGATCGCGATCCAGCAGGAGCTGACCGACATTCCGAAGTTCCGCCGGTTCGGCGGGGAAACTGCTTACGCGGAGGGCTGGGGCCTGTACTCGGAGACCATCGGCAAGGAACTCGGCATGCTGAAGGATCCCTACATGTACTTCGGCGAATTGCAGAACGAACTCTGGCGTGCGATCCGTCTGGTGGTCGACACTGGATTCCACAGCAAGGGCTGGACGCGCGAACAAGTCATCGCCTACATGCTGGAGAACTCCGCTGCGAGTGAAACCGACGCCGTTTCCGAGGCCGAGCGTTACATGGCGATTCCTGGCCAGGCGTTGGCCTACAAGACCGGGCAGATGAAGATCACCGAATTGCGTGCTCGCGCCGAGAAAGCACTCGGCGACAAGTTCGATATCAAGGCGTTCCACGACGAAGTGCTAAAGGACGGCGCCGTGCCACTCTCGGTGCTGGAGACCAAGATCGACCGTTGGATCGCCGAGCAGAAGCGATAACACCCCGGCATCGCTGCAGCATCGGAACAGCAGAGGGCGTGTCCGCAGTAACGGACACGCCCTCTTTTTATTCAATATGACTTGCTGCCCCGCATTGCGCGTAGGCGCTCGGGCTGTGCGAACGCATCGCTGCGCGCACTCGCCCAATACTCGCGGAACACCGCATGATCGGTTTGTCCGGCCAGCAATTCGCCGGGCGCCAGAAAACGATACAGCGCACCAATCGAACGCACTTCTATCGGCGACACGCGGCGCAGGATGTGTTCCGGCCCGAGTTCCGACGGGTGCTCCAGTCCTGCAGCGCACAGCAGCTCTTTCAAGGCATGAAGCGTGTTGTGATGGAATTGATACACGCGGGTCGCCTTGTCCGGCACATCGAGCTTGCGCCAGCGCGACGGATCCTGCGTGGCGATCCCGGTCGGACAGCGACTGGTGTGACAGCTCTGCGCCTGGATGCAGCCCAACGCAAACATGAAACCGCGCGCGGCATTGCACCAGTCCGCACCCATCGACAGGGTGCGCGCGATGTCGAATGCGCTGGCGATACGCCCAGCAGCACCGATCCGGATCCGATCACGCAGATTCAGGCCGACCAGTGTGTTGTGGACCAGCATCAGCGCCTCATGCATCGGCACGCCGACATGATCGATGAATTCAGCCGGTGCAGCGCCGGTACCGCCCTCACCGCCGTCGACGACGATGAAATCCGGCAGCAGCCCGGTTTCGTGCATGGCTTTCGCGATCCCGAACCATTCCCAGGGGTGGCCGAGCGCGAGCTTGAATCCGGTCGGCTTTCCGCCGGAGAGCTCACGCATCTTCGCGATGAACTCCAGCAATTCCACCGGCGTTGAAAACGCCGAATGGCGAGAGGGCGAAATGCAGTCGATGCCCTCTTTCACGCCGCGCGTCATTGCAATCTCGGCGCTGACTTTCGCCGCCGGCAGCACACCGCCGTGCCCAGGCTTGGCGCCCTGCGACAATTTCAGCTCGATCATCTTCACCTGCGGATCACGGGCATTCCTGGAGAAACACTCGGCGTTGAAGCTGCCATCGTCATTGCGGCAGCCGAAATAGCCGGAACCGATTTCCCAGACAAGATCGCCACCATGTTCACGGTGATACGGCGAAATCGAACCTTCACCGGTGTCGTGATAGAAGCCGCCGCGCTTCGCGCCCGCGTTGAGCGCACGGATGGCATTGGCGGACAACGAGCCGAAGCTCATCGCCGAGATATTGAAAACGCTGGCATCGTAATGCTGCGCAGACTGTTCACCGATTCGGACGCGGAAATCGGAGGACGCGATCTCGGCCGGCAGCATCGAATGATTGATCCATTCGTATTCTTCGCCGTACACGTCCTGCTGGGTTCCGAACGGGCGAGTGTCGTTCACCGCCTTGGCGCGCTGATAGATCAGCGCACGCTGCTGCCGTGAATATGGCACTTCGGCGGTGTCCGATTCGATGAAGTACTGCCGCATCTCCGGGCCGATGGACTCCAGGCCATAGCGGAAATGCGCGAGGATCGGGTAGTTGCGACGCAAGGTACTGCGGGTCTGCAGCATGTCCCAGACGCCCAACACGGCCAAGGCACCGAATACGGCGACGCCCCACGCCCAACCTGTCGCGATAAAGCGCATCGCGATCAACGACGCGACGGTCAGAACGAGGCTTGCGAAAAAAGCGGCATAGCGCGACATGAGACCCCTTCTTGAATGCGCGGCAAGCGCGAGTCGACGAACACCATCGTACTCAACACCGCTGCCGGGGTGAAATCGAACTGCGCAAGCTGCATCAAGCGAATTGCAGCTGGTGCCCGGGGTGGGAATCGAACCCACATACCCTTTCGAGTGGGGGATTTTAAGTCCCCTGCGTCTACCGTTTCGCCACCCGGGCTTTCCTGCAACCGCGGATATTTACATAGAATGCGGCTCGAACGCATGTGAAATCGCATGTCGTCGCATCGCCTCTGCTTGCTGCAGCGATGGAGTCGCGAACAATGGAAAGGCTGTGATTGCGTACGGCACTCGATACATGTGCCTGCAAATCAAGCTGATTTTTAGTGTGACGCACGTCGCCAAACGAACTGGTATGCATAGAAACAGCGGATGCTCGATGGTTCAGTCGAAGTTGACGGGATCCTTTGCCTTTTACCGCTGATGCCTTATCGTGGCTGCACTTTGGCTTGGGGGAGCCAATGCTGCGAGCAGTCGCCAGGAAGCGGCCCCATCGAGTCACATGTTTCTGGTCGCACAACCCTCATGAATCCTTTCGTCAATCTCGTGGTCCGCTGGTTCCACCAACTCGGCTCGCCGCCCACCTTCGACCGCTTCGCCGCGCGTTGGGCGCCGTGGTGCTTCGGTCTGAGCCTGCTGGTGATGCTCTGGGGCACGTGGCAAGGGCTCTTCGTCGCCCCCGCCGACTATCAGCAGGGCGACAGCTTCCGCATTCTCTATATCCACGTGCCTTCGGCATGGATGAGCATGTTCATCTTTGCGCTGATGGCCT
>JBGSID010000311.1:0-5960 GCA_041751895.1 Lysobacteraceae bacterium
TCGCCGGTGACGGCCGGCGGCATCCACTCCGCATGGCAACACGGCTGGGCTGTCGGCGAAGCCGTCGCCCGGCACGAACGCGATGGTGGGCCGTCGCCGGAACTCATCGCCGAACGCGCGGCGCCGCACTATCGCGTCAAACGCGCGTTGCGCTGGGCATTCGATCATCTGCAGATGGATTGGCCGTTCGATCTGATGTTGGGCTCCACGCCGATGCGTTGGGCCGCCTCGCAGGTTTATTTCGGACGCAGGCATGCGACATGAACACATCCCTCTCTGCCCCTGCCGCAAAGCCATCAGAAGAAAAACGACGCGTTCGCTGGTTCAGGCTCGCAGTGTCGCTGGCGGTGCTGCATGTCGCCATTGCAGTACAACTCATTCCGGTCATCGGTTTTTTCGCGGCGATTTATCTGCTGTTTCCGCCGATGATCTTTTTCGTCGCTTACGACACGGCGTCAGACGGGCCGCTGTTCGCCGTGATCGCGCTGGGCACGAGTCTCCTTGTATGCCTTGGATTGCGAAGCGCATGGCACACCTCGATGTCCCGATGGCCACGTCTGGCGAAATGGCTGGCGTTGGCGACGCTGGCGATCTGGATTCCGCTGGGATGCGGCGAAGCCATCCGCTGGACATTGATGCAGACCAGCATCGCGAATGCGCACACAGAGTGCTACGGGACGTCGACGCTGCTCGCATCATTGCGGCAGCGTTACAGCCTTGGCTTTGACGGCTACCTGGAGCCGCACGCGTGGATGATACGCAACGGCGAAACCTGGCTGTGGAGCTACGGTTCGCTGCGATTCGAGCCTATACCGAACGGGTACCGGACGAGCGGCCTGATCGAAGCGTGCGCCCGATAGTGAGTCGCGCGCCTGCACCTCAAATCTGCCTGTCTTCGCTCAGCGCAGCTCGAACGCATCCCCATCCAGCATCGCCGGAAAACGCTCGCGATGCGCGGAGAGTTCCTTCGCTTGCAGCGTCGTCGTCACTACGACTTCCTCGTCGCCGCATTCGCTGATCGGCTGACCAAGAAAGTCGATGACGGCACTGTCACCCGCATAGGAAAGATCGTTGCCGTCGGTGCCAACCCGGTTCAAACCTGCGACGTAAGAGAGATTCTCGATGGCCCGTGCGCGCAGCAGTGTTTTCCACGGATAGGCACGGGCCGCCGGCCAGTTGGCGGCATACAACAACAGGTCGTAGTCGAGTTGCCCCGGGCGCTCGACGTCGTACCGATTGCGCGAAAACACCGGGAAACGCAGGTCGTAGCAGACTTGCGGGCAGATCCTCCAGCCACGCCAATCCACACTGAGACGATCACGACCTGCGGCGTAGCGCTTGTGCTCATTGGCAAATCGGAACAGATGCCGCTTGTCGTAGGTGGACAGCGCGCCATCCGGCGTCGCGAACAACAGCCGGTTGTAGACGGCATCGCCTTCTCGCAACTGCACGCTCCCGCAGACGGCAGCGTCGAGCGCACGCGCCTGCTCACGCACCCACGCGACCGTCGGGCCTGCCATGGTCTCGGCCTGGGCAATGGCATCGTTGGAGAAGCCGCTGGTGAAGGTCTCGGGCAGCAGCACCAGATCGGTGGTGCCGTGCAGCCCTGAGATCAGATCACCGTAATAATCACGATTGCCGACGGGGTCGTGCCAGCGTGTGGCACCCTGTACGAGAGTGATGCGAAGGTCGTTCATAGGAAAAGCCATCGGTGGGAGCGGCGGACAGTAGGAGCGACGGAAGTCGCGACTTGATATCAATCCTCCTGCAGTCGCGACTTCCGTCGATCCCGCAAGAGCCAAGGCTCAGAGCTTCAGTAGGCGCTCGATCGCACCGTCGAGCGTGACCTCATTCTTGGCAAAGCACAGCCGTGCCAATCGCTGCCCGACCGGCGCGGTTTCATAGAAAGGTGACAGCGGAATCGCGGCAACACCTTTCTCAGTGGTGAGCCAGCGACAAAATGCCAGATCGTCGAGATCGCTCACCGCCGAATAATCGACCAACTGGAAATAACCGCCAGGTACCGGCAATGGCCGCAACCGGGTAGTCAGCAACTGTTCGCGGAAACGGTCGCGTTTGACCTCGTAGAACGCACCGAGTTGTTCGTAGTGTTCGGGTTCGGCATCGATCATCGCCGCGAACGCGTGCTGCGCCGGGTGGAAGGTGCAGAACACGTTGTATTGATGGACTTTGCGGAATTCTGCGCTGAGTGCGGGCGGCGCGATGCAGTAACCGACTTTCCAGCCGGTGCAGTGATAGGTCTTGCCAAAACTGGAGATCACGAACGCGCGTTCGCGCAGCTCCGGGTAGCGCAATGCGGACTCGTGGCGGGCACCGTCGAAGACGATGTGTTCGTAGACCTCGTCCGACAACAACCAGATGCCGGTGTCGCGCAACAGATCGGCGACGATCGCCATGTCTTCGGCCGTCAGCATCGCGCCGGAAGGGTTGTGCGGGCTGTTGATCATCAGCATCCGGGTCTTCGGGCCGATGGCGTCACGCACCCGCTGCCAGTCTGGCGCGAAGGTCTGCGGATCGAGTGGGATATGCACGGCCCGGGCACCGGCAAGGTCGATCGCGGGCTCATAACAGTCGTAGCAGGGATCGAGAACGATGACCTCCTCGCCCGCGCGCACCACGGCGTGGATAGCATTGAAGATCGCTTCGGTGGCGCCGCTGGTCACCGTGATCTCGCTGTCCATGTCGGGACGGTGGCCATAGAGGCGTTCGGTCTTGTCGGCGATGGCGCGACGCAATGCCGGGATGCCGGTCATCATCGAATACTGGTTGTGGCCCGCGCGCATCGCCTTGTCGAGCTCGTCGACCAGCCGCTGCGGCACCGGGAAATCGGGAAAACCCTGACCCAGATTGATCGCGCCATGCTCGGCCGCGAGCTGCGACATCACGGTGAAGATGGTGGTGCCCACCTTGGGCAACTTGGTGTGCGGCATGCTCGGAATCCGTGTCATGAATGAATCGCCAAAAACGGCCGGGACGGGCGCGTAGCACATCCGCATCGGCGGGCGCCAGAGTTTACGGGGCGGCGCGTCTGGGTTAAACCTTAGCGTATGCAGTCGTCCATCCTTTACACCGGCGAAGCCCGGATCGCCGAACTCGTCCGCGCCTATCTCGCGGCCGAGTATCGATGGGAGTTGGAGGGCGACTGGCTGAATCTGCGCATCGGCCAGCCAGCGCCGGCAGTCGCCCGTCGTTTTCCCGACGCCGGACAGTTCGGCCTGCTCTCGGCATGGAACCCCTACTCCATCGAACGCCCCGAAACGGTCAACCGGGCCGCAGACGATGCGCTGCAACAGGACCTGTTGGACAGCGGCCGGATCTTTCGAGCAGCGTTCTCATCGGCGGCGAACCGCTCCTGGCGTGAACCGAGCTGGCTGGTGGTCGACATGCCATTGGCCGAATTCGATGCCCTTTCAAACCGGTATGGGCAACTGGCCACACTGCACTGGACGGCGCACGGGGCCATCAGGATGCGCATGAACACGGCCCGCCCATTGGCGGTCGCGGATCATGACGATATCGATTGGCTGCGAGGCTGAACAGGAACGGGGCAACTGGTCACGATCCGAGTTCGTACTCCAATGCCTGCCCCCTAGCATTCGCGGCTGATCCATCGCCCAGGTGAATGCCATTGTCGGACCAGGACGTGACGGAAACGCATCCGGACTCCCTACTTGCTCCGCTGCCGTCGATCTACATCGCGGCCGATTACAAATGGGAGTGGCATGGCCAATGGCTGCCGATCCGCATCGGTGAACCCGCCCCCGCACTCGACGTCGCCTATCCGGACGCCATGCGCTTCGGCATGCTCACGGCATCGAATCCCGGTTGTGTGAAGCAGGACGATGCCGATAACCGCGCTGCGGATCTGGCACTGCAACAGACGCTCGAAAGCCATGGTCTGCGCCATCGACCGGCCTGCGCCGTCGCGCAGAATCGGGCCCGGAAACTCTACAACTGGCTGGTGATCGACCCTGACGAAACTACGTTCGTAGCCATCGGCCGGCAATTCGGCCAGATCGGCGCGCTGTTGTGGACACGCGGCGAAGCAGTCAGGCTGCGGATCCATGCAAAGCGCCCACAGACACTGCCAGAACACCCGCATATCGACTGGATCGATGACCGGATCGGCACGCGCATGGCGCCGATCGAGGCAAAGTCGGCGTTCACCACGTAAAATCGCCAGCGAAGGCTGGATCGACCCGCCGACCCTTTGCGATGACAGAACCCCACACATCACCACCGCCGCTGCTTGCAGCACGCGGCCTCACCTTCGCGCGCAACGACGAGCCGGTCTTCGGCCCGCTCGATTTCGCTGTCGATGCCCGTGAGGCGCTGCTGATCCGAGGCGACAACGGCGCCGGCAAGACCACGCTGCTGCGCGTGCTGGCGGGGCTGCTGCGTCCGGACGACGGCAGTATCGAAATCGACGGTCACGCCACCGACGCTCCGGCACGTACACGCGCGCTCGCCTATCTGGGGCATTTGCCGGCACTCAAAGCGGATCTCGGCGCGTTGGAAAACCTCGAATTCCTTGCGGGCCTGCAGGGCCGGCGGCAGGGTCAGGTACCGGAAGCCGCCATGCGCATCGTGGGTCTGGACGGTTTTCAGGATGCGCTCGCCCGCCAGCTCTCGGCCGGGCAAAAGAAACGACTGTCTCTGGCACGGATGTGGCTGTCGCCGGCGCCGGTCTGGCTGTTGGATGAGCCCTACGCCAACCTTGATCTCGACGGCATCGAACTGGTCAATCGCATGGTGCAGGCGCATCTGCGCGACGGTGGTGCCGCGCTGGTGACCACGCACGGCGCGTATGCCGCGCCTCCCGTGCGGACGCGCGAACTGTTCTTGAGGCGGCTGTCATGAGCTTCGACCCGCAGTCTTCGCATCGCATGGCGATTGCCGGCAGCGCGCCATCGCTGTTGGAAGCCGCGCGCGCCCTCCTCTCCCGAGACCTGCGCCTGCTCTGGCGCCGTCGTGGTGATGCGCTGCAGCCGGCGCTGTTCGCATTGATCGTGGTTGTCCTGTTCGCGCTGGCGCTGGGCAATGATCCGCCGCTGCAGGCCAAGGTCGCCGCCGGTGTGTTGTGGGTAGCGGCGCTGCTGGCCGGGCTGCTGGCGCTGGACACGCTGTTCCGTGGCGATGCCGAAGACGGCTCACTCGAACAATGGATGCTGTCGCCGGTGCCCCTGGCCTGGCTGGTCGCAGTGCGCACCTTCATGCACTGGGCGACGACCGCATGGCCGCTGCTGCTGGCCACGCCCTTCCTCGCAGAACTCATGCACCTGCCACACGCACAACTGCCGGTGCTGATGGCAGGGCTGGCATTGGGAACACCGCTGTTGAGCCTGATCGGCGCGGTGATCGCAGCGCTGACCGTGGGCATGCGCCGCTCCGGTATTCTTGTCGGGCTGCTCGCATTGCCGCTGTACGTGCCGGTGCTGGTCTTCGGCGCCGGCAGCGTAACTGCAAGCGCACAGGGCCTCGATGTTGTCGGCCCGCTGCTGTTGCTGGGTGCAGGCCTCATCATCGCCGTCGTCGTGGCGCCGCTGACTGCAGCGGCGGCGATCCGCATCGCGGTGAACTGAACCGTGCAGCTGAACGATCCCGCGCAAAACAGGCCCATCACCGCATCGACATACCCGCGGCAACGCCATCACGCCACGCCTTCAGATTCACTTAATGCATCGATGACACCCTCCACCTCCTCATGAATCCCCTCATCCGCTGGTTCCACCAACTCGGCTCGCCGCCCACCTTCGACCGCTTCGCCGCGCGTTGGGCACCGTGGTGCTTCGGTCTGGGCCTGCTGGTGATGCTCTGGGGCACGTGGCAAGGGCTCTTCGTCGCCCCCGCCGACTATCAGCAGGGCGACAGCTTCCGCATTCTCTATATCCACGTGCCTTCGGCATGGATGAGCATGTTCATCTTTGCGCTGATGGCCT
>JBGSID010000312.1:0-9340 GCA_041751895.1 Lysobacteraceae bacterium
CGCCATCGCGCTGTTGCCGCCACCGCGCGGCCGCCCGGCTGCCGGCCCGGTCACGACGACCCACATGGCACAGGAAGAAGACGCCTCACCGGGATTCAGGCTGTTCGACGAGCCCGACAGGGGCGAGTAAGCCCGGTTGAGACGCAACCCGATCGGGTACACTGCGCGCGCTTCGCTGGTGACCTGAGGACGACATCCGTCCAGGGTTTAAACGGGAAGCCGGTGCGTTCCGCTCGGTCAGATCACGATCATGGTGATCACTGCAATCGGAACAATGCCGGCGCTGCCCCCGCAACGGTAAGTGTGCAGAGCGCTTTCATCGGCTCTGAGACCATCGCATCCGCCACTGTGGATTTCCACGGGAAGGCGCGACGGTCGAATCGAACGCCAGTTCCGATTCGCGCACGAGCCCGGAGACCGGCCACGGAGTTCACGGTTGCGATGCGGAGGGCATTGCGGCGATGTCGCCGGTTTGCCTCTGTTTCTTCGTCGGCCGCTCGCTGTATTCCTCCATTCGCGACTCCAACCCATCTCACCGCGCGCGGGTGTGCGCGATGGAGTCCTGCATGCCTTTTTTGAAATACCCCTTGGCTTCAACCTATCCCTTGGCCCTCGCGATCGCGGGCGCCCTCCCCTTCACCGTGCAGGCGCAATCGAACGGTGCCGATGCCCTCGATGAAGTCGTCGTCACCGCGACCCGCACCGCGATCACGACCGATGCTTCACTGGCGCCGGTCGAAGTGATCGACAGCAACGAGATCGCGCGCAGCCAGGCGGGCTCGCTTGGCGAACTGCTGCGCGGCCGCGCTGGCATCAACCTCAGCAATCAGGGCGGCGCCGGCAAACTCAGCACGCTGTTCGTACGCGGCAGCGAATCCGATCATGTCCTCGTGCTCGTCGACGGCGTGCGCATCGGCTCGGCCACCTCCGGCCTGGCCTCGTTCCAGGATTTGCCGGTCGCGCTGATCGACCGCATCGAAATCGTGCGTGGCCCGCGCTCCAGCCTCTACGGCTCGGATGCCATCGGCGGCGTGATCCAGATCTTCACCCGCCGCGACAAAGGCCCGGCGCAATTCCGTTTCCACGTCGGTGCGGGCAGCCACCATCGTCGCGAAGCAGGCGTGGGCATCGGCGGCAGCAATGACCGCAGTTGGTACGGCCTGGATGCGGCCTATCAACGCACTGATGGCATCAATGCCTGTCGCGGTCTCGCCGACGACATCAACTTCATCTACGCCGGCTGCTTCACCAACGAACCCGACCGCGACGGATACGACAGTCGCTCGGTCTCGTTGCGTGGCGGCGTGTCGTTGGGCGATTCGGTCGAACTTGAAGCGCACGCCCTGCACGTTCGCGGACACAACGAATACGACGGCAGCTTCGTCAACAATTCCGACATCGTGCAACAGGCACTCGGCGCGCAACTGCGCTGGAAAGCGAACGAGCGCGTCGATCTGCGATTCAATCTCGGCAGCAACAAGGACGGGTCCGACAATTTCATCAGCAGCATCGCCAACGGTCACTTCGCCAGTCGTCGCGACAGCGCTTCGGTACAGGGTGATTTCACCCTGAGCGATCAGCAATTGCTCACGGTCGGTGCCGATTGGCTGCGCGACCGTGTCGACAGCGATACCGAATACGACGACACGAGTCGCGGCAACCGCGCTGCATTCGCGCAGTATCAGGGCCGCTTCGAAACCGCCACGGCCGGCACCCACGATCTGCAACTCGCATTCCGCCGCGACGACAACGACCAGTTCGGCGGTAAAACCACCGGCACCGCCGCGTGGGGCCTGAGCTTCGCTGACGGCTGGCGCGTGACTGCCAGCTACGGCACCGCATTCAAGGCACCGACCTTCAATGAACTGTATTACCCGCCTTTCGGCGCGTTTCCCACCAGTAATCCGGACCTCAAGCCGGAAGCGTCGAAAACCCGGGAAATCGGCGTGACGTGGCGCGGCGAACGCACCGGCGTACGCCTCGACGTGTTCAACACCGATGTCGATGATCTGATCGCACTGGACGACGCGTTCGTGCCGCAGAACATCGCACGCGCGCGCCTGCGCGGCGCGGAACTGCGCGTCGACAGTGTCGTCTTCGGCTGGGATCTCGGCGCCAGCGCCAGCTGGCTCGATCCGGAAGATCGCGCAACCGGCAACGACCTGCCGCGCCGTGCACGCGAAACCGCACGGCTGGAACTCGACCGTGGCTTCGGAAGATTCCGGCTCGGTTTCACCGGATTGGCTGAAGGCAAGCGCTACGACAATCTCTCCAACACCAGCCGCCTCGGTGGTTTCAGCACACTCGATGTCCGTGCCGAATACGCCTTCACGAACGACTGGGCACTCCTCGCACGACTCGCGAACGCCTTCGACAAGGGCTATGAGACTGCCGCGTATTACAACCAGCCCGGACGCGAATGGTCACTGACCCTGCGTTACCGTCCGATGCGCTGAGCTGCAGACGCACGCGATCCCATCCAGGCCGCACATCACCGGAGAGGCCATTCGTCGCCTCTCCGGTTCCGGTTTCCGTTCAGCTGGCACTCCCGGTGCGGTTGCGCCAGTCTCACGGCTGGTGTTAACTAGCGCATCGCGCTGCAAGCAGCGTATTTCAACCGGTTATCCGCGAAGGACGTCATGTCGTCCATCTCCGAACACCTCAGCCCCAGCCTCTTCGTCGTGCGCCCTGCCGCCATCACGGCCAAGGCCGCCGGGCTCGCATGCCTGAAAGGCTTGGCCAGCATTACATCGCTCGGCGGTCGTGTGCCCGGGTGGCTGGTCAAACTGAACAAATCTCCGAAGAATGTCCGCGAAGGCTGGCGCAAACTGCATCGCCTGCTGGGTGCCGATTATGTCGTGCTGCCCACGATCGTCGATGACGGCGGGCATTACCGTTATCCCACCGGGTTGTTGTCGCTGCGCTTCGATGACGACGCCAGCGAGCAGGCGCTGCAGACCGTCGCCGATGCCTACAATCTGGAATTCGTCGGCCGCGCCAAATTCACGAAACAGCAGGCGCTGTTCAAGCCCGCCGTCGGCAGTGACGTTTTCCTGCCCGACGTGAGCGGCAAAATCGAAAGCGACGAGCACATCGAAGCCGTCTGGTTCGATGCCGAAAGCGCGTTCATCCGGTCATAATCCCCCTCCCCCCTTCACAGGACGTGAGGCGTCATGAATCCACTCACGCCGGCGGATCACGCCGAAATCGCCGCTGAAGTCGCCACCCGCTCCGATATCGGCATGCGCATGGCCAGCGGCGAATGGATCGATCTCGACCCGCTTCCTCTCAGTCTCGAAGCGATACAGGGCGAAACCGTGGCTCGACTGTCGGGCACCCCGGTCGCCGCAATGACGACCGGGCGCATGATGCGCGCAGCGCAGACCTTCTTCGAAGTTCCCATCCGCAGCACCTTGAAAGCAGCGCCGCCCCTCGCACGGGCGAAATCGGCAACCAAAGCCTTGAGCGATGTGCTCGAACGCAAGACCATCACCGCCTACATGGACCGCGAAACACAGTTGATGCGGATCCTGTACAAGGAAATCGTACTGCGCTTCAAGCCGACCGCCTCGCAGAAAGTATGCAAGGCGATCATCGACGAATGCGGCCTGACGCTGCGCTCGCGCAATCCGATGATCGCGGAGCAGATGATCCTGACCGACAGCCAGATGAAATATCCGGGCGAAGAGCTCATCCGCCTCGCTGCACGACTCTCGACACTCGATGAAGTCGCCTTCGCCGCGCCGAACTTCGTCTCGCAGTTCCGGCGTAACGCAGCCGCTTCGCGAACGCCATCTTCGAAGCAGTGGCACCTGCGCATGGTCGGAGCGACGAAAGCCTGGAAAATCACGCGCGGCAAACGCGCGGTCGTGATCGCCGTGCTCGACGATGGCATCGACGTCGAGCACCCGGAGCTGCGCGGCAACATCCTGCGCAACCCCGACCCGGACGAACCGCTGGATCTGTGCGGCCGGGATTTCTATCTGCCGGACAGCGACGGTGATCATTTCAACCCCCGTCCGAAACGCTTCCGCGCACCATTCGATCTGATGAGCGGCAACGATATCCACGGCACCGCATGCGCGGGGATCGCCGTGGGCCGTGGGCCGCATGCGTACGGGCTTGCGCCGAACTGCCGCCTACTGCCGGTCAAGGTGTTCCATGCCGATGACCTCGCCAGCGAAAGTCAGGTCGCCGACGCGATCCGTTACGCCGCCGCTTTCGCCGACGTGATCTCGTGTTCGTGGGGTGGCGCCAAGAGTCCCGACATCGAATTCGCGCTGCAGGACGCGCGTCGTCTGGGCCGCAAAGGCAAAGGCACGGTCATCGTCTGCGCAACCGGCAACGATGGCCTCGGCCGCGTCGATTATCCGGCTTCGGACCCCAACGCCATCGCGGTCGGCGCCTCGACCGATGAAGAGATTCTGGCCAGCTACTCGAACCGAGGCCCGGAAGTGTGCGTGGTCGCGCCGTCGAACGGCGGTACACGCGCCATCTTCACCACCGATGTCTCCACGCCGGCACGTGGCTTCAACACTGGGAATGCCGCCGCCGGCAGTGCGGATGGCCTTTACACCAACGACTTCGGCGGCACCTCATCGGCCACGCCGCTGGTAGCGGGGTTATGCGGGCTGCTGCTGTCGCTGAAACCGAAGATGACCGCCGATGACGTTCGCGCGACGCTGATCGCCAGTGCGAAGAAGATCGGCCCGGCGTCCGCCTACAAATCCAACGGGCATTCGAACAGATACGGCCATGGCCGGATCGATGCCGCGAAAGCCGTCGCGTCGCTGACACGCGCGAAACCGAAAAAACCTGCCGATGCCCGGTAACCATGCGCAAACAGGCATGTACTGGTGACGAGCTCCGGAGACTGGGTCAGAGCAAGTGCACTCAAAACAGGCCCAGGTCTCCGTCCGAGCCTGATGCGTTGTCTTGATCAGTTGTCTTGTTCAGTTGTCTTGAGCGAAGTCCAGCTGACGCGACATGCTGTCCTGGCCGCATAACCAGCGTTGTATCTCGTCGCCTGGCGCAGGACGTCCCAGCAGATAGCCTTGGATCCGGTCGACCCCGAGCAGCGTGAGCGCTCCCAACTGCGCATCGGTTTCCACTCCTTCGGCGACCACCAGCATGCCGAATGCACGTGCCAGGGAAATACTCGCCTCGATGATCGGCCAGCCGCCGCTGTCGATTGCGGCCACAAAACTTCCGTCGATCTTCAGCGTGCTCGCCGGCACCCGCTGCAGATATGCCAACGAAGAATAGCCTGTCCCAAAATCGTCGATCGCGATCTTGATGCCGCGAGTTTCCAACGCTTCGAAGACGCGCGAAATTTGCTCGTAGTCGCTGATGAATACCGATTCCGTCAGCTCGAAAACAAGCCGCTCAGGCGTCAGCCCGGTCTCGGACAGGATCATTGACGTCCGCGCGATGAAATCGGGATGCAGCAGCTGGCGTACCGATACATTCACGCAGATCTCGGGCAACAGGCAAGCGTCGAGATTCGCTGCGAACACGCAGGCTTCGCGCAGCACCCAATCACCGATGGCGATGATTTCGCCGCTCTTCTCCGCCAAAGGCACGAACTCGGACGGACTGATCTCGCCGAGTTCGGAATGATGCCAACGCAGCAAGGCTTCCAGCGAGACGACCTCCTGCGAGCGGCTATCGAAGACCGGCTGATAGACGAGGCGCAGCTCTTCACAGCCACCCGCGAGACTGAGTGCCAGCGCCGCCCTGATCTTGGCGCGTCGTCGGCCGACATCCGCCAGCGCATCGGTAAAACAATATGCCTTGCCTCTGCCGCTGTCCTTGGCCGCATACACGGCCATATCCGCGCCATAGATCAAATCCTGCAGCGACGCGCCGTCTTCCGGAAACCTCGCGATGCCGACACAGGCATCGACACTGACCGGCATGGCTTGAGCACCGTCCGACGCACTTCCGGCAACGCCGATCGCCTCGATCAACAACTCCGCGAAACGCAGATCATTTTCCACATCGGTTTCACTGTGACGCAGGATGACGAATTCGTCGCCACCCCAGCGCGAAATCACGACCACGCTTGCCGCTGCAGCCTCGATCCGGCGCGCCACGGCATACAACACCGAATCGCCGACCGCATGGCCCATCGAATCATTGATCTCCTTGAATCCGTCGAGATCAAGGAAAAAAAGTGTCATCTTTGGCCCATCAGGCGCAAAACACGCATCGGCGAGCTCGATGAGGCTGGTGCGGTTGGCAAGCCCCGTCAGCGAATCGCGCGTCGCGAGCCGGTACAGTTCCGCAGTGCGCTGCACGATCCGCTCTTCCAGCACGTGATTCGCTTCCTGCGTTTCCAACTGCGCAACGGCCAGCTGGATATTGCTGTCGCTCAAGGCCTGGCTCTGCTGGTCCATCCGCGCGGCCAGCAATGCGTTGTGATGCAGCAGCACCAGTGAATCCATGAATCGCCGATGGGTGCGACTCACCGCGAACAACATGGCAAACCAGTAAATGTATCCAAGCGTCCCGCAGACACGTTCGTCAGGGCCACCCACCACGATCAACATCGTCGCCGCCGGCAACAGCAGAAGCGCCCCGAACGTCAGCGCCAGCCAGCGCACCATCGACAGGATGGCGATACCACCGCCGGCCATCGCACTGAGAATCAAGGCACCGCTGAGACGGTCGGACTCGGGAAACCCCGGGAAGAAAAACAGGGACCAGGCGGCGAGATGCACACCGCTGAGCACGACCAGAATGGCGTAGGCGTACTCCCAATGCTGGGGGTTATGGCCGACAGGGTCACCAACCACGACATCCACAGGGTCGGAGGTCTTCTCGGCGCGTTGGAACAGGAAGGCCAGCATGACCCGCGCCGCCAACAACACCAGCAACATCGCGATCCACCAGCCGAATGTTCTCACCGGCGCATTCTGGCTCGCGGTCAGGATCAGGCCGACAGCAACCGCGACATGCACGACGATCGCCCCCGGCGCCTGGGCATAGAGCATGCGGACGCGATCGTGAACGACGCGATCCCAAAGATCTTCTGGAAGTCTATGTGCCAAGAACCCCCCGTTCTGTGGCCAGCATGGTCACTGGAATACCGCATGAGCGGCCGAGACCACCCGGCACAGCCCTACCGCATACAAGCAAAAACCATGCCGTTATTACAGATCCTGACGTGTCGTGGCCCTATTTGAAGCCAATGCCGGGGAATGACCGAGACGTGCCCGATCGGACCACCTGTCCGAAGCCCGGCACACGTACTCATGCCGACCCGGCGAACAGCTCCGACTGCGGTGGCAATGCTTCACGGTCGCGGAAACCGCCCAACCCAACCCCCACCAGGCGATAGCGTGTCTGCGCAGGCAAACCGACCCGTTCACTGAGCATCAGGGCGATCTCCACGAACTGCTCCAGGGATGACGGCGGCATCTCGGGCGTGTGACTGCGGGTGAGAATACGGAACTGCGCGGTTTTCAGTTTCAGCACCACGGTGCGACCCACCCGTTCGGTCTTGCGCGTCGCCGCCCAGGTCTTCGCCGCCAGTTCACGGATCGCAGGCGTGAGCTCATCCAGCAACAGATCGGTGGCGAAGGTGTCTTCGGAGGAAATCGACTGCACCTGTTGATCCGGTTCGACCGGGCGCTCATCGATGCCCTGCGCGCGCTCGTGCAGACGCACGCCAAAACTGCCGAACTCGCGCTGCAGACGAACGATGTCGATACCGCGCAGATCACCCACCGTCTCGACACCCAGAGCTTTCAGCTTCTGCTGCGCCACCTTGCCGACACCGGGAATACAGCCGACCGGAAGCGGCGTCAGAAAATCGTAGACGTGCTGTGGCTTGATCACGAACTGCCCATCCGGCTTTCGCCAATCGGATGCGATCTTGGCGAGAAACTTGTTCGGCGCGATACCCGCCGACGCGGTCAGCTGCGTTTCGTCGCGGATCTGATTGCGGATGAGCTCCGCGATCGCCGTCGCACTGGGCACACCACCATTTTCCAACCGGATTTTCGGCTCGGTCACATCGAGATAGGCCTCGTCCAGCGACAGCGGCTCGATCAGATCGGTATGCCGCGAGAAGATCTCCCGCACCTGCCGCGACACCGCCTTGTAGCGCGGAAAATCCGGCGGCACGAAGATCGCATCGGGACACAGCCGCTCCGCGCGCACCGCCGGCATCGCAGACCTCACTCCGAACGGCCGCGCCTCGTACGACGCCGCACAGACCACCGACCGCGCCCCACGCCACGCCACCACCACCGGCTTGCCGCGCAGCGACGGATCGTCGCGCTGCTCGACCGACGCGTAGAAGGCGTCCATGTCGATGTGGATGATCTTGCGCATCGATCGTGGAGCCGCAGCCTCGCGCATCCGGATCGTTCCGGGTGCGGTAAAGAGTACAGGCAGCGCCCGTGGCCCGCAGCGACGCACGAACACGCGCGCCAGACAGTCTGAAATTCGCGCAACCCCATGTACGGACACAGCCCCCTGCCTCCGCGATTCGATGTTCCCGCACTGCGGGACACGCATTCCTGCAGTCGCATCCGCGACCGCTTCCTATCAGCCTGGCTGCCAGTGCCGGATGGCTGGCGTAAAAACCCGCTATCCGCCAGTGAGCATTTCACCGATTGGCGGCAACACCCACCGACGGGCTACGTTTCATCACCGAGCGGACGTCGTCGCGCAGCGCGATCGCTTTGGCGGTGCGTTCGTTGCCGGGGCCGAGCGCCTTGTCGAGCAGCGCGATGGCGTCCGCGAACTCCGCTTCCGATGCCTGCGCCCTGCCCAGGTAACCGATGGCCGCGGCGTGGGCCGAGGCAGTGATGCCCATGAACATGTGCTCGGCGCCGAAGACCGGCAGCGCCAGCGCCATGGTCCGCCGTTCGAGCGCTTCGGCTTCGTCGTAACGTTTCAGGTCGATCAGCGCGCGCGCCAGATTGTGGTCACAGATCAGCGTGCCGGGATTGGAGGGGCCGGAGGCCGCGTGTTCGGCATCGCAACTGCGCTTCAGATAGTCGTACTGCTGCGGCAGGTCGCCCTTCTCGCCGTACAGCACGCCGAGGTTGTTGAGCAGATTGCGGTATTCGCCCGAATCCGTGCCGTAGTCGGCGCCGCGCGCCTCCAGCGTCGCCAGCATCAGCGCTTCGGCGCCGGCGTAGTCGCGCAGTTGCTGCTTCACCAGCGCCAGATCGGAAGCGATCCCCAGGCTGTGGTCGTGACGCGGGCCGAGGATGTCGCGCGCCAGGGTGTACGCGGCTTCGAGCGTCGGCCGCGCCTCGGCGTATTGTCCGGACAGATACAAGGCCGCGCCGAGCCCGCGCATCGCTTCGAGCGTGGCGATGTG
>JBGSID010000313.1:0-2707 GCA_041751895.1 Lysobacteraceae bacterium
GGCACCGGCCTCGGCCTTGCGCTAGCGCAGCAGGTGGCGCGCGAGCATCGCGGCTCGCTGAGTTACCGCTCGCGCCCGGGTCATACCGTGTTCGCGCTGCTGCTGCCGTTCGCGACGCTGTCGCCTGATGGATCTTCCGAACAGGCAAAGGAGACTCCGCATGACGCTTGAACCCGTGCCGCATGATGCCAACGGACATGCAGCTGAGTCGGTGTGGGTTGTCGACGATGATCGCTCGGTACGCTTCGTGCTGGCGACCGCGTTGCGCGAGGCCGGTTACGACGTGACCGCATTCGATTCCGCGCACGCGGTGCTCACCGCCATCGACAGTCGCCCGGTGCCGGATCTGCTGTTCACCGATGTGCGGATGCCCGGCGATGACGGTTTGGTGCTGCTCGATGCCATCAAGGCGCAGCACCCGCAACTGCCGGTGATCGTGATGAGCGCCTACACCGACATCGCCAGCACTGCGGGTGCATTCCGTGGCGGCGCGCACGAGTTCCTGTCGAAACCGTTCGACCTCGATGCGGCGGTTGCACTCGCTGCACAGGCGCTCGCGCCCGCACGTGCAAAACGCGGCGAGGATCATCGCGGCGAGGCCGTCGAGAAGAACAAGCCCGCAACCGACGCGCTGGTCGGCGACACACCGGCGATGCAGGCGATGTTCCGTGCGATTGGCCGGCTCGCGCAGGCGCCGCTCGGCGTGCTGGTAACCGGCGAAACCGGAACCGGCAAGGAACTGGTCGCGCGCGCGCTGCACCGCGAATCGCCGCGTGCGCGTAAGCCTTTCGTCGCGTTGAACACGGCGGCGATTCCGTCCGAACTGCTCGAAAGCGAACTGTTCGGTCATGAGGCCGGCGCGTTCACTGGCGCCGCCAAGCGTCATATCGGCCGCTTCGAGCAGGCCGATGGCGGCACGCTGTTTCTCGATGAGATCGGCGACATGCCGCTGTCGCTGCAGACGCGCCTGTTGCGCGTGCTGGCCGAGAACGAATTCTTCCGTGTCGGCGGCCGTGAGCTCATCCGTGTCGACGTCCGTGTGATCGCGGCGACCCACCAGGATCTCAACGGACGGGTCGCCGAAGGTCGTTTCCGCGCGGATCTGCTGCATCGCCTTGATGTCGTGCGCCTGCAGTTGCCGCCGCTGCGTGCGCGTCGTGACGATATCCCGCTGTTGGCCGAGCGTTTCCTGCGCGCTGCGGCGTTGAAGTTCGATGCGCCCGCCAAACGCATCGCGCCGGCTGCGCTGCAGCGACTGCTGGCGCACGACTGGCCGGGCAATGTGCGCGAACTCGAAAACGTCTGTTGGCGGCTTGCCGCGCTGGCGCCGGGGGAAGTGATCGCGCTGGAAGATCTCGATGGCATGTTCGCGACCGGAGTGTCGCCATCGGCGACAACAACGGATTGGGAGGGCGCGCTCGGCGAATGGGCGCGTCGGCGTCTTGAAGAGGGAACATCGGATCTGCATGCCGAAGCCCGTGTCTTGTTCGACAAGGTGTTGTTCGATGCCGCCTTGGCGCACACCGGCGGTCATCGTTCCGATGCGGCGGCGAAACTCGGGCTCGGGCGCAACACGCTCACCCGAAAATTGGGCTCGGGGCGAAAGCCGCGGCGTGGCTGAGTGGTGCGTTGCGTGAACCGTGCGGTGCGTGCGAGGTCTATGCTGTCTTCCCCCCCCCCCGTTCCACAGGAATCCCGTCATGACACCGATCCGGATTTGCGCTGTTTCCGTCCTCGCCATTTTGATCGCCGCCTGCACCAGTGCGCCGCCGCCAAAGCCGGTGGCGAAACCGCAGCATCGTCTGCAGCAGGCCGTGGCCAATCTCGCGCCGGTGTCCGGCACCCTGGTCAGTGGGCGATTGACGATCATGGCCGTCGACGATGGTGTCCGCATCACCGGTGAACTCGGCGGCCTCGGTCATGGCGCCACCCACGCGATCCATGTCCACGAGCGCGGCGACTGCAGCGCGGCGGATGGCAGCAGTGCAGGCGGGCACTTCAACCCGGCCGCTGCGGCGCATGGTCGTGCGGGGGCTGGCCCCCATCATCTGGGTGACATGGACAATCTCGTGACGAACGCGGATGGCGTCGCCCATGTCGACCTGCATCTGGTCGGCGTCACCCTCGGCAGCGGTGCGCCGAACGATATCCTCGGTCGCGCACTGGTGGTGCATGGCGGCCCCGACGACTACACGACCCAGCCATCCGGCAATTCCGGGCCCCGGGTCGCGTGTGGTGTTATCGACACTTCATTCTGAAGGGCTTCAGGCGAGCGCCGCGCGCGCATCGCGATGCGCGGCGCATGGCACCGTGAGCACATCCAGTCCGTGGACCTTGAGGATCGCCGCGAGCTGGCGCTGGCGTGCCTGGAAATGCGCGAACCCGCGATCGATGCGGGCAGGATCGAGTTCGGCAGCGGCATAGCGCCGCTGCCAGCCGCTACGGTCGAATTCGGCGATACGCACCGACCCTTCGGCATAGCGCAACAGCGGTTCCGGCGGCGCGTCCAGCCATGCGTCTTCTTCCGGTGCCAGCAGCGCGGTTTCCAGCAGTGGCCACAGCGTGCCGAGTCCGACGTGGCGATATTGCAGGGCGATCATCGCGGTCAGGTCGTAGGTGGTGAGATAGCGGGCGTGTTCGATCCGCGCCGCAAAGCCGTCCTGCGCCATCAATGCGGTATCCGCCTGCGCCATGCCGCGTTCGAGCA
>JBGSID010000314.1:0-21906 GCA_041751895.1 Lysobacteraceae bacterium
GCACCTGCCGGGCGATTGCCGCCTGGACGGGGGCCGGTGGGCTTGTTGCCGTAGGGCTTTCGCGGGGCGCCGGGGTCTGCGTTGCGGTGTCCCGTCGGGCCGGTATCAACGCCTTCCGGCACGAACCAGCTGCGGAAGGCGGCGGGATTGCCATCCGGCAACGGCTTCGGGCCTTTCATTGCGCGCTGTTTGAAGGGTTTGTTCTGCGACTGCCGGGCGGCGGCTTCGCCGCTCACGGTCAGGTCGCCGCGCTTCTTCTTGTTGCCGAAACGGCCGCGGTCTTCGCGGACGTTGTCGAAGCGGCGCAGTTCGCGACCTTCATCGGAGGTGTTGTGGCCGTTGACATACGCCTGGCTGCGGCCTTCGCGGCCCACATGCACGGTTGCCTTGGCGGCCTTGCGCTGGCCGATGACCGGCTGCAGCGTCAGCGCCGGCGGCGGGCCTTCTTCCAGATTCAGCTTGCTGCGCAGCGTATCGACCTGTGCGGTCGGCAGTTCCTGGCTCTGGCTGCGCAGCAACTGCTGCGGCAGCGACACGTCGCCGTAACGGATGCGCTTGAGGCGGCTCACCTGGCAGCCCTGCGATTCCCATAGGCGGCGCACTTCACGGTTGCGGCCTTCGCTGAGGGACACCTGGAACCATTCGTTGGAATCGGTGCCGCCGATGCGTTCGATCTTGTCGAACTTGGCCGGGCCATCTTCCAGCGCAACGCCTCTGCGCAGGCGGTCGACCAGCTTGTCGGAGACGGTGTCTTCACCTTCCGGCGCACGGACGCGGCAGACATATTCGCGTTCGATCTCGAACGACGGATGCATCATCGCGTTGGCCAGTTCGCCGTCGGTGGTGAGCAGCAGTAGGCCGGTAGTGTTGATGTCCAGACGGCCGATCGCGATCCAGCGCGCGCCCTTGAGCACCGGCAGCGCTTCAAAGATGGTCGGGCGGCCTTCGGGGTCTTCGCGGGTGGTGACTTCGCCTTCGGGCTTGTTGTAGATCAGTACGCGTGCCGGTTCGGTCAATGCGCTGGCGACAAAGGTCTTGCCGTCGATATCGATACGGTCGCCGCCCTTGACGCTCATGCCGGTCACGGCGATTTCGCCGTTGACCTTCACCATGCCTTCGGCAATGCGCTGTTCCAGCGCGCGACGCGAGCCGAGGCCGGCTTGGGCCAGCACTTTGTGCAGGCGTTCTTCGAGGCGGGCGGTTTCGGTGGGGGCGTCCTTTTCACGTTTGAGCGAAAGGGTCGTTGGGCGTTTTTCTTTCATGTCAGGCTCCGGTGCTGTCGTCGTCTTCGACGAGGGCGGTGTGGGTGTCGTCGGACGCCGGTGCGGCGTCTTCGTCATGGTGGTGGGCGATGTCGGCATCGGTGCCGTCATCGATGGTGTTGTTGATCTTGTCGTCGATGCTGCTGTCGTCGGCATCGTGGCGCGTGCCGTCGTTTTCCACTGTTTCTGCTATGTCTTGTGCGTTTGGCGTATCGCTGACGGCTTCGCCGTCAGTGTCGCCTGTATCGTCCGTATCCGTATCCGTATCCGTATCCGTATCCGTATCGATCGGCTCGGCGTCGTCCGGCTCCGCGTCATCGTCGATGCCGGCGATGATTGCATCGCCGATGGCGGCCGGCTTGGGCGCGTCGGGATCTTCAAACGACAGTTGCGGGTCGAGTTCGCCGAAGTCCTTCAGTTCGGACAGCGGCGGCAGTTGATCAAGGCTCTTCAGGCCGAAGTAATCGAGGAAGGTCCGGGTGGTGCCCAGCAGTTCCGGACGGCCCGGCACATCGCGATGGCCGACCGAACGGATCCACTCGCGTTCCTCCAGCGCTTTGATGATGTTGCTGCTGACCGCCACGCCACGGACCTGTTCGATCTCGCCACGGGTGATCGGCTGGCGATAGGCGATGATCGCCAAGGTTTCGAGCGTCGCCCGGGTGTATTTGATCTGGCGTTCGGTCCACAACCGGGTGACCCAGGCGTGTACGTCGTTCTGCACCTGGAAGCGGTAGCCCGATGCGGTTTCCGCCAGTTCAATACCGCGATCGGCGCAGGACTCGCGCAGATCGGTCAGCGCTTGTTCGATGCTGCCTTCCGGCGCGGGTGCGTCGAGGGTGAACAGGCCACGCAACTGCACGATGGTCAGAGGGTGGTTGGCCGCGAGCAGCGCGGCTTCGACGATGCGGGTGATGAAGTGTTGGTCCATGGATACCGGGTCGTTGGCGGTCTGATTCGACGTCAAGGCCGTGAGCGTGTCTGCAGGGAGCGATATCGGGCGCGAATCATGCGTGCGTGTCGTCGTTGGCAGCAGGCGGTGGTGGCGCGGATTCGACGGCATCGTCGTCGAACTCGCTGTTGAGTTCGGGCATCACGGCGTCACCGTCTTCACGGACCGCCAGCGATTTCAGGTAGATCGGTGCCAGCGGTCCTTCCTGCACGACATCGAGCAGCTGCTCCTTCGCCAGTTCGAGGATGGACAGGAAGGTCACCACGACGCCCAATTTGCCTTCGCGCGGCTCGAACAGCGACTCGAAGCGATGGAAACCGCCATCGCCAAGGCGAGTCAGCACGTCGCTCATGCGCTGGCGAACGCTCAGTGCTTCGCGCTTGATCGCGTGTCCGGTGAACAGCTCGGCGCGCTTGAGCACATCGTGCAGCGCCAGCAGCATTTCCTTGAGTTCCACCGGAGGGGGCAGTTTGGCACTGGCCAAGTCGGGCAGGAAGGCCGCTACCGGGGAGGTGTCGCGTTCCATGCGCGGCAGGGTGTCGAGGTCTTCGGCTGCCTGTTTGAAGCGTTCGTAATCCTGCAGTCGGCGTACCAGATCCGCGCGGGGGTCGTGCTCGTCGCCGTCCTCGCTGGGCGGGCGAGGCAGCAACATCCGCGATTTGATCTCGGCCAGGATCGCAGCCATCACCAGGTATTCGGCTGCCAGCTCGAACCGCATCTCGTGCATCACGCCGATGTACTGCACGTATTGCTTGGTGATCTCGGCAACCGGGATGTCGAGGATGTCGAGGTTCTGGCGGCGGATCAGGTAGAGGAGGAGATCGAGCGGGCCTTCGAAGGCTTCGAGAATGACCTCCAGTGCATCCGGCGGGATGTAGAGGTCCTGCGGGATCTGCAGGACCGGTTGCCCCAATACCGTCGCCAGCCGCATCTCGTGCTGTTGGGGAGCGTGCAACGGCGGCGCGTGCTCTGGCACAGGCGGCTGGAGCTGGCTTGCCGGGTCGATCGGCATGGATGCGTCGGACGCGGTTTCAGTGCTCATGCGACATGGGAGTCAGGCAGCGGAGGCATTCGACGGCGGGATGCGCATGGATCGTGATGGGTTCGCTGTGGGGCGTGCGTCGGCCGGTCTCTGTGGACGGTCGGGCGCATGATGGTTCCGTGCTCGCTCAGGGATGCGGCGGGCCGCGGGCCGGGCTTGCAACAGATTCGGGTTGAAGCAATACGACCCGTATCCGACGGGACGCATGGGGAATATCGGGCGGATCAACGGCAACGATCACAACGTCCAAGCCATCCATGCCGGTGGCAGGGCAGTGCAGATAGAAAGGTTGTGAACCTGGCCGGGTGGGGGCGGCGGATCGATCGCGGATGCTGTCTTTCCAGATCCTGCGTGAATTCGATGGGACGCCGCAGCCAGCCTGTGATGGTGCGGCAGCTAGAGTACGGCTTGGAACTGCCTCTGTCCAGCGAAGCGCTGCCGAAGCGGAACAGGGGCTGTATCGATCCTGCGATGCCCTTATCCTTGAGGGCCGGCACATGACAGCCGATCACGCTGTCCATTGCCTTCATACGCCATCGGAAACCCTCCCATCATGTGGTATGCCATCGAAGGCTACGACGCCCCGCAATCCCTTGAACGCCGGATGCAGGCGCGACCTGCCCACCTGGCCCGACTCACCGCATTGCGCGACGCCGGTCGCTTGCTGTTGGCCGGTCCGTGCCCGGCAATCGATGCGGAAGACCCGGGCCCGGCTGGATTCACCGGCAGTATCGTGATTGCCGAATTCGATTCGTTGGCGGCCGCCCGTACCTGGGCGGATGCTGATCCCTATGTCGATGCCGGGGTCTATGCCCGTGTCGAGGTGCGTCCGTTCCGGCCCGTGCTGCCGTGAGTACCCTGGAGATCCGTGGCCCATTGCCGCGGGAAGCCCGCGTCGAGGCCATCCGTGAGTTGCTGCAGGCCGCTTTCTCGCCGAGCGAGCTGGAAGTCTTCGACGACAGCCATCTGCATGTCGGTCATGAAGGCGCCCGCGATGGCCGAGGTCATTTCCGTGTGCGGGTCATCAGTGCAGCCTTTGCCGGCATGAACCCGGTTGCCCGACATCGGGCGATTTACGCCGTACTGGATTCCCTGCTGCAGACCGATATCCACGCGCTTTCGATCCAGGCCAGTGCCTGACCTCCGGTTTTGGTGCGGCGCAGCATGCGCGAGCCTCCATTGAGCGCTTCTCTGCCGAGCTGATTAATCAATGGATTCAATGAGTTGTGATGTCTTTAGTCGTGGCGACTACGTGTGCGACGAAATCTTTACATCGATTTGTGAAAACGGTTACATTGCCTCGGCGCAATCTGTTCCTCCTCTGAATCTGGGCCGATGGCATTGAGTGTGACGATCAAAGACGTGGCACGTGCGGCAAAGGTCTCGGTGGCCACCGTCTCGCGTGCGCTCAACGGTCACGACAACGTTACCGAAGCGGTTCGCAGCCGCGTGCTCGCGGTTGCGCACGAGCTGCGCTACAGCCCGCATCATGCCGCGCGCAGCCTCAGCAGCCGTCGCACCCATACCATCGGTGTCGTGTTGCCGGATCTGCACGGCGAATTCTTCTCTGAACTGGTGCGTGGCATCGATCAGGTGGCCCGCGAATGCGGTCTGCACCTGCTGGTCTCCAGTTATCACGGTCATCCGGAAGAGCAGGCGTCGGCTCTGCGTGCCATGCGTGGCCGTGTCGACGGTCTGCTGGTGATGTCACCGCACGCGGGCGACATCGCGTCCCTGAGCGAGAATCTCGCCGCTTTGCCGGCAGTCCTGATCAATTCGCAGCCCTCCGGGTCGGGACACGTTGCGTTCGGCATCGACAACTACGGCGGCGCGCGGACGATGGTGGCGCACTTGCTTGATGCCGGGCACCGCCGCATCGCGTTCATCGCTGGCCCACTGGACAACTTCGATGCCTTCGAGCGTCTACGCGGCTATTGCGATGCGTTGCTCGAAGCCGTGCCAGAGGCCACGCCCTGGGTGGTGCAGGGGGATTTCAGCGAGGCCTCAGGACATCAGGCAGGGCAGAGGCTGTTGGAGTCGGACGAGCGTCCGGACGCGATCTTCGCGGCCAACGACATGATGGCGCTCGGTTGCCTGTTCGCCCTCAATCACGATGCCGCTCGTGTGCCTGATGAGATCGCGCTTGCGGGTTTCGACGATATTCCGATCGCGCGTTACGTTGCGCCATCACTGACCACGATGCGCGTCAACATCACCGAACTCGGCGCACGTGCGATGCGTTTGCTGCTCGATCTCCAGAACGGCGAGGACGTAAGTCAGCGGCTTGCGCCACTCGTGCCGGAATTGATTGTTCGCGACTCCAGTCGCTCCACGTCCAGTCGGTCCGTTGGCGTTGATCGGACAACGGATGCGCTTCATGGGCGCTTGTGACCCGTCACTGGTGCTTTTTTTTGACCTTGGATGTAATCGTTTACAGCAATAAAAACAATGCGATAACGCCCTCGGGAGGGGTGAAAACATGAATCTACAACGTAGTCCGTATGCGCGCCGGTTAGAGCGCACTTTGCTGAGCTGCGCCCTGGCGAGTTGCCTCATCTGGGCAATCCCGGTCGTGCAAGCGCAGTCCACCGGTGCCACCGTGCGCGGCCAGACGACCGCCGACGGCAAGGTCACCGCAACCAATGTCGCTACCGGCTTCAGTCGCAGCGTCGCGGCCGGCGACAATGGCAGCTACTCGTTGGTCGGTTTGCCGCCGGGCACCTACCGCATCACGGTCGAATCGGGCGGAGAGACCACGACGCATGACGTCATTCTGCGCGTGGGCGAGACCGTCAGTCTGGATGCCGACAGCGCAGTAAATGCGGGCAATACCATCGACACGGTCGAAGTCATCGGTACGCGACTGGCTGAAACCAGGACTTCGGAGGTCGCAACCTACGTCAGCAAGAAACAGATCGACGCATTGCCGCAGGCGTCTCGGAACTTCCTTGCGTTCGCCGATACCGTGCCGGGCATGATTTTCGAGACCGGCGCCGATGGCTCCAGCAAACTTCGCGGCGGCGCCCAGAATTCGAACGGCATCAATGTCTTCATCGATGGTGTCGGTCAGAAGAATTACGTGCTGAGAGGCGGTATCAGCGGCCAGGACTCCAGCAGTGGCAGCCCATTTCCGCAGCTCGCGATCGGTGAATACAAGGTCATCACCTCGAACTACAAGGCGGAATACGACCAGATCAGCAGTGCCGCAGTCACTGCAGTCACCCGTTCGGGCACCAACGAGTTCGAAGGCCAGTTCTTCTGGGACAAGACCACGGAGAAGATGCGTTCGGCGACCTTGCGTGAAGTGGAATCAGGCAGAAAGGTCCCGTCCAGCGAAGAGCAGTACGGCGCATCGTTCTCGGGGCCATTGATCAAGGATCGCCTGTTCTTCTTCGCCAGCTATGAGGCCAAGGCGATCGACAGGCCAAGGGACGTGAGGCCCAACGACAGTTTCGATCGCGCGGATCTCACGCCGGAACTCTCCGCTTTCCTTGGCGCCAGCGGTGCGCCTTTCGATCAGGACATGTATTTCGGAAAGCTCACCTGGTTCGTCAACGACGATCATCTGCTTGAGCTGTCGGCGAAACGTCGCAGCGAAGAAGAACTCACTGGAATCGGCGATGGCCCCAATGTGCCGTCGTATGGTTCCAGCAAAACCAACGACAGCACGCGTGTCGATCTGCGCTGGCAGTGGAGCGGCGGCAGCTGGTTGAATGATTTTCACCTGACCAGTGAAGACGACAGCTGGAGTCCGCGCCCGATCACGATCGCTCCGGGTTATCAGATCGTCGACAGCCGTTCCGGCAATACATTCGGCGACACCATTCTCAACGTCGGTGGTGGTCAGGACTACCAGGACAAAGGCCAGAAAGGCTATTCGCTGCAGAACGACTTCACGTTTACCGGCTTCGATCGGCACACCATGAAAGCGGGTGTCAAATTCAAATCGATCGAAATCAATGCCTTCGAGCAGCAGCCATACAATGCCCAGTATCGGGTCGACTATTACGAGAACCTCGATGCCGGCAGAAACGCGATTTCGTCGTTCATCCCGTTCCGTGTCGAATTCGGCGCGCAGCTTGCAGGTACGCAGGATCGCAACATCACGTCCACCAACAAACAGTACGGTGTGTATTTCCAGGACGACTGGGAAGTCAACGACAAGCTGACGCTCAACCTCGGCCTTCGCTACGACTACGAGCGCACACCGGGCTTCGAAGACTACGTGACCCGTCCTGATCTGGTCACAGCGCTGCGCGGTTGGTCGAACATCCACGGGCCCAACGTCGATTACAACATCGAGGACTACATCAGTACCGGAAAAAACCGGTCTGCTTTCAAGGGCGCGTGGCAGCCACGTCTCGGTTTCTCATACGATCTTTTCGAGAACCAGCGCCACGTGATTTTCGGTGGTGCAGGGCGTGCGTACGATCGGAATCTCTTCGATTTTCTTGCGCTTGAACAGTCGAAGAGCACTTTTCCGCGCTATGCCTTCAGCTTCGATACCGCCGATCATCCATGCACCGTCGGTACCAACAATTGTCTGGCATGGGATCCGAGTTATCTCGATCCTGCGACGCTCTCCGCGCTGGTTGCCTCGAATCCGAATCTTGGCGCTGAAGTCAATCTCATCAACAATGACCTCAAGACACCGTATTCCGATCAGTTCAGTATCGGCATGCGCAATGCATTCGAGGTGATGGGCAACGACTGGACGGTGTCGACGACATTGGCGCGCATTCGCAGCTACGACGGCATCGTGTTCACGTTGGGCAACCGATGGCCCGACGGTAGCTATCGCAATCCTGCCAACCCGAATGCGACGTGGGGTGGGCAGGCTTGGGGATCCCCGATTCCGGGTTACGGCACACTGATCCTTGCCGACAACGGCATCGAGACGAAGGTCAATCAGCTGCTGGTCTCTCTGGACAAGCCTTTCACGCGCCAGTCGCCATGGGGCTTCACCGTGGCCTACACCTACAGCGATGCCAAGGAAAACCGGCTCAATGCGGCGAATTCGGACGAGCACTACCTGTTTGATTATCCGAACCTGAGTGGTCAGCCGTTCCTGCGTTCGATCGGTATTCCGAAGCATCGTCTCGTTGCGACCGGCATCTACGAGATCAGTGGTGTGACATTGTCCGGCAAGCTGACGCTGGCCAGCCCGACGGCCAAGGATTCGGTGAACTGTCACGACACGACGAGTTTCGACAACTGTTTCTTCGATACCTTCACGCCCAGCGACGGTATCGGGTTCAAACAGTTCGATTTCGCTGTCAAAAAAGAATGGGACACCGGTACGGATCTCAAGTTCTACGTGCGCGGTGATCTGTTCAATGCATTCAATTGGCAGAACTACACCGATTACGATACGTGGCGCGGCGGCCCATCTCCCGACGTCAATACGAATTTCGGGCGACGCAACGGCAACGGCACGGTGTGGTCTCCACGGATGTTCAAGCTGTCTGTCGGTTTCAGCTGGTGATCGCAGCTTCCACCCGGCCGGTTCGCCGGCTGGGTGGAAGGTTCAACAATATCGCGGGAGAAACATTTGAGCCGCTCGTCTTTTCGTATCTTTGTTCTCGCGGCCGTTGCATTTTCGATGGTATCGCTGGCCGGCTGTCGTCATTCCACCGGAATGGCTTCGCATGGATCCGAGACACCTGATGCGCCGCATGCCGTCGTATCACTGCCGCCGCTGTTCGACGACATCGAGCGTCGGACATTCGACTATTTCTGGGAGACCACCGACGCTTCAAATGGATTGGCGCCGGATCGTTATCCGTCGCGACCGTTTGCCAGCATCGCAGCGGGCGGTTTTGCCTTGACGGCCTATCCCATCGGCGTCGAACGCGGCTGGATCACGCGTGCGCAGGCGGCCGAGCGCACGAGCAATACGCTGAAGTTTCTGCGCGATGCGCCGAGGGGCCCGGCACAACGGGGCGTAGCCGGTTATCGCGGGTTCTACTATCACTTTCTCGACATGCACAGCGGTGAACGCTTTGACCAATGGGTGGAGTTGTCGAGCGTCGATACCGGGTTGCTCATGATGGGCGTGTTGTTCGCCCAGAGTTATTACGATCGTGACGATGTTCGCGAGCGCGAAATCCGCACCATCGCCGACGAGCTGTATCGTCGCGTGGAATGGGACTGGATGCAGCCACGCAAGCCACTGGTTGCGATGGGCTGGAATCCGGAAAAAGGCTTCATCGATCACGACTGGCGCGGTTACAACGAGGCCATGCTCGTCTATGTGCTGGCGCTGGGCTCGCCCACGCATGCGGTCGCACCGGAGGCCTGGCAGGCCTGGACGAACAGCTACGATCGCAGTTGGGGGACGTTCGAGGGACAGGAACATCTGGGGTTCGCGCCGCAGTTCGGTCACCAATACACCCACGTGTGGATCGATTTTCGCGGTATCCGCGATGGTTATATGCGTGGACGGGGATTCGACTATTTCGAGAACAGTCGCCGCGCGGCCTTGGCCCAACATGCTTATGCAGTCGCCAATCCCATGAACTGGAAAGGCTATGACGGTCACGTCTGGGGACTCACGGCCTGTGATGGCCCGCAGGGCACCCGTCAGTTCTATGGTGGCGAAGCGCGCGAGTTCCGTGGCTACAGCGCCCGTGGTGCAGGGCTTGTCGACAGCTTCGATGACGGCACCTTGGCGCCGACGGCGGCCTTGGCTTCACTGCCGTTCGCGCCCGATCTGGTGATTCCTGCCGCGCAGGCGATGCGTTCGCGTTATGGTGACGATCTCTACGGGCGCTATGGTTTTCTCGATGCATTCAATCCGAGTTTCGAGTACTCGGTTCCGCTGGTGACAGGGAAGATCGTCCCGGGCAAGGGCTGGTTCGCCAGCGATTATCTCGGCATCGATCAAGGCCCGATCCTGACCATGATTGCCAACCATCGCGATGGATTCATTTGGGACGTGATGAAACGCAACCCCCACATCCGGCGTGGCCTGCAGCGTGCGGGTTTCGAGGGCGGATGGCTGGGTGTCCCTTCATCGTCGTCCGAGTTGGTGAGGTAGGATCGGATGAGACGCGTCGTCGCGATAGTAATGTGTGCCTTGCTCGGGTTGACGGCATGCCGCAAGACCGATGATCGTGTCGTGATCCGCTTCTGGGCGATGGGACGTGAGGCTGAGGTTGTCGGTGCACTGATTCCCCAATTCGAACGCGAACATCCGGGCCTGCGCGTTGAACTGCAGCAGGTGCCGTGGACTGCGGCGCACGAAAAACTGCTTACGGCGTATGCCGCTGATGCATTGCCGGATATCTGTCAGCTCGGCAATACCTGGGTGCCGGAGTTCGCGGAACTGCAAGCACTCGAACCATTGCAGCTCTACGTCGATGCATCCGCCGAGGTCGTACAGCAGGACTATTTCAAGGGCATCTGGGACACCAATATCGTCGAAGGTCGTCTGTATGGTGTGCCGTGGTATGTCGACACGCGCCTGATGTTCTATCGCAAGGATCTGCTTGCGGCTGCTGGATACGATGCGCCGCCACGGACCTGGGCCGAGTGGCGCTCCGCGATGGCGGCCATCAAGCGGCAGCGCGGCCCGGACCGTTACGCGATCCTGTTGCCGCTGAACGAGTTCGAACAACTGCTTTCGCTTGCGCTGCAGCAGGATGATTCCTTGTTGAAGGATGGCCGCAGCAATCTCGACAGTCCCGGCTTCCGTCGCTCATTGGGCTTTTACAGCGAAATGTTCGAGCGTGGCTGGGCGCCGCCGATGTCCGAGACACAGATCTCCAACGTCTGGGATGAATTCTTCAACGGGATGTTCGTGTTCTACGTGTCGGGCCCATGGAATATCCGCGAGTTCCGCAAGCGTGCGCCGCCGTCGCTGAAAGACGCATGGGGGACTGCACCCTTGCCAGGCCCGGACGGGTTGGGTGCGGGTATCGCTGGTGGTACCAGCCTCGTGCTGTTTCGTACGTCGCCCCGCAAGGCGGCGGCGTGGACGTTCGTCGAATTCCTGTCGCGTCCGGATGTGCAGGAGGCCTTTCATGCCGAAATCGGCGACCTGCCGCCCCGCCGCAGTACATGGGAGCGTCCTGCGCTTCGTAACGATGTGTACGCAGCGGCATTTCGCGATCAACTCGAACGCGTGAAGCCGACGCCGAAGGTGTTGGAATGGGAACGTATCGTGCAGGAGATGCGCTTGGCGAGTGAACGCGTGGTGCGCGGTGGTGAGACGCAGGAGGTCGCCGTACGCGAGCTCGATGCACATGTTGATGCACTGCTCGAAAAACGCCGTTGGGTGGAAGCACGACGTGCGGCGCAGACGGAAGCGATGCCATGAGACCTTCCATGGCCGCATGGTTGTTCGCTGGGCCGGCGCTGGTGGTGCTGGGCGTGTTCTTCGGTTTGCCCGTCTTGGCGGCATTGTTGTTGAGTCTCAGTGACTTCGATCTGTACGCCTTGGCCGATTGGCGCAATCTGCGCTTTGTCGGGCTCGGCAATTACATCGATCTTCTGCACACCCCCCTGTTCTGGAAATCACTGGGAAACACGTCTTATTTCGTGATCGTTGGCGTGCCGCTGTCCATCGCGGTGTCGCTGGGTGCGGCATTGTTGTTGAATGCGCCGGTGGCGCGGTTCCGCGCCTTCTTCCGTACGGCACTGTTTGCGCCGGTGGTGACCACGCTGGTCGCGGTCGCCGTGATCTGGCGCTATCTGTTCCATACCAGCTACGGACTGGTGAACTGGACGCTCGGTCATTTCGGCATCGCGCCCATCGACTGGCTCGGTGACCCGCATTGGGCGATGCCGACCATCATCCTGCTCGCGGTGTGGAAGAACTTCGGCTACAACATGGTCATCTTTCTTGCGGGATTGCAGGCGATTCCGCAGGATCTCTACGAGGCTGCGCGCATCGATGGTGCGTCTCGCTGGCGCCAGTTCCTGCATATCACGCTGCCGATGCTCGGTCCGGTGTTGATGGTCGTCGGTGTCATCACCGTTGCCGGTTATTTTCAATTGTTCGCAGAACCCTATGTGATGACGCGTGGCGACCCGTTGCAGAGCACGGTGAGCGTGCTTTATTTCATGTTCGAAGAAGGCTTCCGCTGGTGGAATCTCGGCCGCGCTTCCGCCGTCGCGTTCCTGCTTTTCCTGATCATCCTCGGGGTGACGACGGCGATGATGCGTTTCGGCCGTCGCAAGGGGCTGGTATGAGCGCGAATGCGAAAACAAAAACGGGCAGGAATACATACACGGGCATGGTCGTCGGTGATTCGCGCGCGCACATGGCACTGATCCATCTCGCGCTGTTGGCGCTGACGCTGCTCAGTCTGGCGCCGCTGCTGTGGATGCTGTCGGTGTCGTTCATGCCGGCCGGCGGCGCGAGCCGGTTTCCGCCGCCGTTGTTGCCTGCGACATTCACGCTCGACAACTATCGCGAGCTGTTCCTGCGTATCGGCATGGGCGGCTATTTTGCCAACAGCGTGCTGGTCTCGACATCGATCACGCTGTTGTCGTTGCTGATCAACACCATGGCAGGGTATGCCTTCGCCAAACTGCGTTTCGCCGGCCGGGATCGCATCTTCAAATTATTGTTGGCAGCGCTGGTGATTCCGTCGCAGGTTGCGATGCTGCCCCTGTTCCTGATGCTGAAGCAGATGGGCATGATCAACAGCTATGCGGGCGTGGTGGTGCCTTCACTGGCATCGATCTTCGGCATCTTCCTGGTGCGGCAGTACGCACGTTCGATACCGGACGAACTGATCGAGGCCGCACGCATCGACGGGGCAGGCGAGTGGCTGATCTTCTGGCGGATCGTGCTGCCGATGCTCAAGCCGGTACTGGTGACGCTGGCGATCTTCACCTTCATGGGGAGCTGGAACGATTTCATGTGGCCGCTGATCGTGCTCACCGATCAGACCAATTTCACACTCCCGGTCGCATTGGCGTCACTGTCGCGCGAGCATATCCAGGATGTCGAGATGATGATGGCGGGCGCCGTGCTCACGGTGCTGCCGGTGTTGCTGCTGTTCCTGATGCTGCAGCGCTATTACATTCAGGGTTTGATGCTCGGAAGCGTGAAAGGGTGAGCGGCCACGCTTGCGCGCCACTGGCGCGCGTGGCCACGAACGCCCGTGCATGGATGCACGGGCCGGGCGTTCCACTGCCCGTCACGTGTCGCCATGGAAGGCATGGTGTTTTCCCGCACGGCTATACGCTTTGAGAGAGTTTCAATGAGAAGACGGACGCAATTCCTGCTGTTTCTTCTGCTGTTCGTAACGACATCTGTCAACGCAGAGGATGCTGCGACCATCCTCGACGCCTTCGGCGACCCCACCCCCTGGCACGTCATCGCATCGACTCAAGTCAGCGGCAGTATTCGGCCTGTGAAGACGGATGACGGTAGCGCACTCTGCCTCGACTACGACTTCAATGGCGTCTCCGGTTATGTCGGCATACAACGTGACCTGCAGATCGACTATCCCGACAACTATCGTTTCGATTTCAAGCTGCGCGGCGAATCGCCCGACAATGATCTGCAGTTCAAGCTGATCGATGCCAGCGGTGACAATGTCTGGTGGGTCAATCGCCCGAAATACACATACCCATCCGATTGGATGCCGGTGCGATACAAACGCAGGCATATCAGCAAGGCTTGGGGGCCGGCTGCGGATCCCGTCCTGCGCAGCAGCGCGAAAATCGAGTTGACGATCAACAACAGTGCCGGCGGTAAAGGTGCGGTCTGTTTCGATGCGCTGACCTTCATGCAACTGCCAGAGGATTCTGCAGAACCGAACATCACGGCCGTGAGTGCGACTTCAGCCATGCTTGAAGCGAGACTTGTAGCGGATGGCGACAACAACACTGCATGGCATGGCGATCGCGGTATCCAGCGTTTGACGCTGGATCTTGGCCGCGATACCGAATTCGGCGGCCTGCAGCTCGACTGGGGCAATGGTCTGCATGCATCCGAGTACGCAGTGCAGATCTCCGACGATGGCCGTGAGTGGCATGAGCGGCACGTGGTGAAGGCGGGCAATGGCGGCCGAGACTGGGTCGCGCTGCCGGAATCGGAGGCGCGGTATGTCGCGATCGAACTTCGTCGCGGGCCTGGTCGTGATGGTTATGCATTGAATGAAGTGCAGGTCGAACCGCTGGCATTCGCGGCCACCACGAATCATTTCGTCTCCGCGATTGCGAAAGAGACGCCACGCGGTCTATTCCCACGTGGTTTCAGCGGTGAGCAGGCCTATTGGACGATTCTGGGCATCGACGGTGGCACAGAGCAGGGGCTGATCGGCGAGGATGGCGCGATCGAAGTGGCGAAGAGTGGCTTCAGCGTCGAACCCTTCGTGATCACGAACGGCAAGCTGCTGACCTGGGCAGACGCGGCGATTTCGCAATCCCTGCAGGATAGCTACCTGCCGATTCCAAGTGTCGAGTGGACGCATGCGGATGCGCAACTACGGGTGACGGCGTTCGCGGACGGCACTTCGCAACACTCGCAGCTGATCGCACGGTATGTGCTGCGCAATCCGAGTGAAGTCGCGCGTGATTACACGCTGGCGTTGGCCGTGCGCCCCTTCCAGGTCAATCCGCCGAGCCAGTTCCTCAACACGATCGGCGGCGTCAGTCCGATTGAAAGGCTGGCCATCAAAGGCGGCATCGTCAGTGTCGACGGTCGCCCACGTGTCTATGCAGGCACTGTGCCCGATGCGACATTCGTCACCCTGTTCGATGCAGGCATGGCGGTCTCGCATCTCGCCGATGCGGTATGGCCGACAGAAGATGCCGTCGATGATCCGACCGGTCTGGCCTCAGGCGCGATGGGCTACAGGCTACGCCTGCAGCCGGGGGAATCGCGTGAAGTGGCTTTGAGGATTCCACTCGCCGGTCTGCTCGACGCCACGCCGTTCTGCGAAGACAAGCCCTGCACTGCGGCGCAGCGCCAGGACGTCGTTGCTGATCGCTGGCGGCACACGCTCGATGCCGTCCGTATCGATACGCCTCCGGAAGGGCAGCCGTTGGTCGATACCTTGCGCACCGCTCTCGCGCATCAGCTGATCTCGCGCATCGGTCCGCGCCTGCAGCCGGGCACACGTGCGTACGCGCGCAGCTGGATCCGCGACGGCGCGATGATCTCGGAAGGTCTGCTGCGCATGGGCCGGGAAGACGCGGTTCGCGATTATCTCGATTGGTACGCGCCGTACCAGTTCGACAATGGCAAGGTCCCGTGTTGCGTCGATGATCGTGGCAGTGATCCTGTGCCCGAGAACGACAGTCATGGTGAGCTGATTTTCGCGATTGCCGATTACGCACGCCATACCGGCGACGATGCATTTCTGGCGCGGATGTGGCCGCATGTGCAGGGTGCTTTCGAGTATATGGAAGTGCTCAGCGCCAGCGAGCGTACCGAGGCGAATCGTGCTTTGGCGAATCGTGCTTTGGATCCTGCGTTCTACGGGATGATGCCAGCATCGATCAGTCACGAGGGGTATTCGGCGAAACCGATGCATTCATATTGGGACAACTATTGGGCGCTGCGTGGCTACAAGGATGCGGCATGGATCGCGGAGCGCTTGGGAAAGCATGAGGATGCAGCGCGAATGATGGTGGCGCGCGACCGTTTCCGTGACGATCTCGATGCTTCACTGCGCGCGGCGACCTCGCGACATGGTATCGATTATCTGCCGGGTGCCGCCGAACTCGGCGACTTCGATCCGACCTCGACGACCATCGCGCTCGCCCCGGGTGGAGAGCAGTCACGACTTCCGCAGCAGTTGTTGCGAAACACGTTCGAGCGTTATTGGCGGGAGTTCGCGCAGCGTCGCGATGGCGCGCGGGAATGGAAAGACTACACGCCCTACGAATGGCGCAATGTCGGCGCCTTCGTGCGTCTGGGCTGGCGCGAGCGCGCGTGGGATGCCGTGAAGTTTTTTTTCGACGATCGTGCGCCGCGTGGCTGGAATCAGTGGGGTGAAGTGGTGTCGCGTACGCCACGAACCCCATTCTTCCTTGGCGATTTGCCGCATGCGTGGGTGGCATCGGACTTCATGCGTTCTGCGCTGGACATGTTCGCCTACCAGCGGGAAAGCGAGGACAGTCTCGTGATCGCAGCGGGGATTCCCGCGCGTTGGCTGGACGGCAAAGGCATCGCGATCAAAGGTCTGCACACGCCAGACGGACGGCTCGGCTACGCGCTGCACCGCGAGCCGCAGCGATTGGTGCTGCACTTCGACGAAGACACCCGCCTGCCGCCAGGTGGCGCGGTATTGCCATGGCCGTTGTCGGATGCGCTACCGGGCAAGACCACGATCGATGGCAAGCCGGGCCGATGGCACGACGGTGAGCTGCACATGGGCACATCTGCACGACATATCGTGATTGAGCTGCGCTGATCTGAGCACTGCGTGTGTGGGCGTGGCCCAAGACGCGCAAGCGCATGCCGGGAAATAAAAAAAGCCCCGACGACCGGGGGATCAGCGTCGTCGGGGTGCACCTGCCCAAGTGGGGGAGGGGGTGGAATCAGTGGGGTGGAATCAGTAAGGAGACGGTTCGTCCAGTTTTCGGCCATGCGTGGCGATCACTTCGGAATACCAGTGCGCGCTGTCTTTCGGTGTGCGTTCCTGAGTGCCGTAGTTCACGTGCACGATGCCGAAGCGCTTGGAGTAACCGAGCGACCATTCGAGGTTGTCGAGCAGCGACCAGGCCATGTAACCGCGGATATCCACGCCTGCGCTGATGGCGTCATGGATCGCGCGCAGATGCTTGTGCAGATAGTTGATGCGCAGCGGATCGCAGATGTGATTGTTCTCTGCGACCGGTGGGTCGAAGAACGCGGCGCCGTTTTCGGTGATGTAGACCGGGGTGTCGCCGTAGGTGCGCTTGAACCACATCAACAGATCGGTCAGGCCTTCCGGGAACACTTCCCAGCCCGTTTCGGAATAGGTCGCGAGGGGCTGGCGGACGGCGCCCGCTTTCAACGGGTAGCTGTCGTTGGCCTCGGTGACACTGCGGGTGTAGTAGTTGATGCCGACGAAATCCAGCGGCTGCACGATGAGCTTGAAATCTTCGGGGTCGAAGTCCGGCCAGGCATCGCCGAAGATCTCCTTCAGCTCGGACGGATAACGGCCGAGCAGTGCGGGGTGCAGGTACTGCTCGTTCATGTAGGCATGTGCGCGCTGGGTCGCGGCCTGATCGGCAGCGCTGCCGCTGGCCGGATATTTCGGCTCGATATTCACCACCAGGCCGATCTCATGCTTGCCCTCGGCGCGATAGGCCTGCACGGCGGCGCCATGTGCACGCATCAGATTGTGGGTGGCGATCGGAGCTTCGTATTTGCTGCGGTGACCGGGCGCCAGCGCACCATGCAGATAACCGCCATCGGTGATCACCCAAGGCTCGTTGAGCGTGACCCATTTCTTCACCCGGCCGTCGAGCGCGCTATACAGCACACTGCCGTATTCAGCGAACCAGTCGGCGCAGTCGCGGTTGAGCCAGCCGCCTTTGTCGTCGAGCGCGGCGGGCAGGTCCCAGTGATACAGCGTCAGCAGCGGCTCGATGCCGTTGGCCAGCAGTTCGTCGACCAGCCGGGAATAAAAGTCGATCCCGGCCTGATTCACCCGGCCGGTGCCTTCGGGCAGGATTCGTGACCAGGAGACGCTGAAGCGGTAGGCCTGCAGGCCCAGGTCGCGCATCAGCTTCACGTCTTCCTTCCATCGGCGGTAGTGGTCGCAGGCGACATCGCCGGTATCCCCGTTCAAGGTCATGCCTGGGGTATGGGCGAATCGGGTCCAGATACTCGGACCCGCGCCGTCGGCCAGCGGCGAGCCTTCGATCTGGTGGGCGGCGGTCGCTGCGCCCCAGAGAAAACCGGGTGGGAACGCATAGGTCTTGTTGTTGGCATGCGGCACAGCAGGGTTCCTCGGAGGCGGTATCGATGGCATGATGCGGAGGCGGAATGTAAACGGTTACATCAAGACTACATCAAGGTTTGTGCGCTGTAACCCCTCCCCGGTTTTCGACATCGTCGATGCCGCTCAGGTGGGGCTTGCGGGCCCGGACGAGGAACGAAAATGGCGACTGTGGTGCTCGATCGGCTTCGCAAGGTCTACCCGGATGGGCATGTCGCCGTAGCCGGCGCCAGTTTCGAGGTCGCCGACGGTGAGCTGCTGGTGCTGGTCGGGCCGTCCGGCTGCGGCAAGTCCACCTTGCTGCGGATGATTGCGGGGCTGGAGGCCATCAGCGAAGGCACCCTCGCCATCGACGGGCGCACCGTGAACGATGTGGCGCCGAAAGATCGCGACATCGCGATGGTGTTTCAGAGCTACGCGCTGTATCCGCACATGACCGTGGCCCAGAACCTGGCGTTCGGCCTGAAACTGCGCGGCCATCCGAAGACCGAGATTGCAGAACGGATCAGGGCGGCCGCCGAGACACTGGAATTGACGTCGTTGTTGGAACGTCGTCCGGCCGCGCTCTCGGGCGGGCAACGCCAGCGTGTCGCGCTGGGACGGGCACTGGTGCGCCAACCGAAGGTCTTTTTGCTGGACGAGCCACTGTCGAACCTCGACGCGAAACTGCGCACCTCGATGCGCACTGAAATCGCCCGCCTGCACCGCAGTCTTCGCGCGACGATGGTCTACGTCACTCACGACCAGATCGAGGCGATGACCCTTGGCCAGCGCATCGTGGTGATGAAGGACGGTGAGATCCAGCAGATCGATACGCCGATGGCGCTCTATCGCCAGCCGGCGAATCTGTTCGTGGCCACGTTTCTCGGCAGCCCAGCGATGAACATCCTGCACGGGCACCTGGTCGCCGAGGGCGGAATACCGGGATTGTCCTTGACCGATGGTCTGGTGCTGCCATTGCCGGGGCTGGTGATTGATCCGCAGTGGTTGGGTCGCAATATCGACATCGGCCTGCGCCCGGAGCATCTGCTGCGCTGCACGGCCGACGACACGCCGCAATTCGGTGCCGAACTGGAGGTGATCGAGCCGGTCGGCAGCGAGGCCTTCGCCTACCTGCGCTATGGGCCGCATGCGCTGGTCGCCCGGTTCACGCCTGAAGACCTGCCGGAACCGGGCAGGATCGTGTCGCTGCGCGCGGCGCCGGGGCAGTGGCATGCCTTCGATCCCGCCACCGGCCTGAGGTTGCCTGCCGTCGGGTGAGTTTCGTCGGACGCAACGTTCTATATACTGCGGGAACGATCCGGCAGCTGTGCCGGATTGTCGTCAACGAAATCAATCGCTTGGCGTTCGGTCTTCAACCATTACCTACCTGCGCCGACACCGGCATCATCCGGTCGGGCCGGCGGAGCACCCGATCAGCGCATGCGTCTTTCCACCATCAAACTTTCCGGTTTCAAATCGTTCGTCGATCCGACTACGTTGCACCTGCCGACCAACATGACCGGTGTGGTCGGTCCCAATGGCTGCGGCAAGTCGAACATCATCGATGCGATCCGTTGGGTGATGGGTGAAAGCGCCGCAAGCCGTCTGCGTGGCGATTCGCTGACCGACGTGATCTTTTCCGGCAGCTCGTCGCGAAAGCCGGTGGCACAGGCCACGGTCGAACTGATCTTCGACAACTCCGATCACACGATTGCCGGCGAATACGCCGCCTTCAACGAAATCTCGGTCAAGCGCCTCGTCAGCCGCGACGGCCAGAGCAGCTATTACCTCAACGGCACCAAATGCCGCCGCCGCGACATCACCGACCTGTTCCTCGGCACCGGCCTCGGCCCGCGCAGCTACTCGATCATCGAGCAGGGCATGATCTCGCAGGTGATCGAGGCCAAGCCCGAAGAGCTCCGGGTGTATCTGGAAGAGGCCGCTGGCATCTCCAAATACAAGGAGCGGCGCAAGGAAACCGAAACCCGCATCCGCCATACCCGCGAGAACCTCGACCGCCTCAACGACCTGCGCGAGGAAGTCGGCAAGCAACTGCAGCACCTCGCGCGGCAAGCGAAACAGGCTGAGCAATACCAGTCGATCCAGGCCGAGCGCCGGATCAAGGATGCCGAATGGAAGGCGCTGGAGTTTCGGGTGCTCGACACGCAGCTCCAGACACTGCGAGAAGGCCTGTCGCAGCAGGACACCCGGCTGCAGCAGCTCATCGCCGAGCAGCGAGAGGCCGAGCGTGAGATTGAAACCGGCCGTGAGCGCCGTGAAGCCGCTGCCGATGCGCTGAACAAGGCGCAGGCGGAAGGCTATGAAGTCGGTGGCGCACTCGCCCGGATCGAACAGCAGATCGCCCACCAGCGTGAAATGTCCCAGCGCCTGCAGCGCGCCCGCGACGAGGCCCAGCAGGCCCTGTCCGAAATCGGCCTGCATATCGAAACCGATCAGAGCCGTCTGGATGGTCTGCGTGCGGAGATCGCCGATGCCGAGCCGCGCCTGGACGCCCTGAAAGAAGCCGACGGCGACCGCCAGGAGGCGCTGCAGGATGCCGAAACCAGACTCGCCGACTGGCAGCAGCGCTGGGATGCGCATACCCGCGAACAAAACGAAGCCGCGCGCGCCGGGGATGTCGAGCGGACCAAGGTCGATTATCTCGACCGTCAGTCGCTCGATGCCAATCGTCGACGCGAACAGCTCAATACCGAACGCAGTGCGCTTGATCTGACCGCGTTGGCCGAAGCCTTCGCAGGTCTGCAGGACCGCCATGAAACCCAGAAATTCGGGCTTGAAGACCTCAATGCCGATCTCGAATCGCGCAAGTTGGCCGTCGTCGGCTTGCAGGATCAGGTCCGCAATGCGCAGGCCGAACTTGCCGACGTTCGCAAGCAGACCCAGTCGGCACGCGGACGCTTGTCTTCGCTGGAGACGCTGCAACATGCCGCACTCGGCCAGGAGCAGGGCGCGGCGGTGGCGTGGCTGAAACCGCGTGGGCTGGATTCCGCCGCCCGTGTCGGCGAAGTGCTGCAAGTCGACGCCGGCTGGGAAAACGCGGTCGAAAGCGCGCTTGGTCAGTTGATCGAAGGCGTGCTGGTTGAATTGCCGGAAACACTCGTCGATGCCCTTGGCGAGCTAGGCGAAGGCCGGCTCGCCCTGGTGGCCCCGCAAACCGGTGACGAAAGTTTTGCGCCGACCTCGCTGGCCGCGAAAGTGCAGGGGCCGCTCGCGATCCGTCGCATGTTGTCGAAGCTGCATGTCGCGGACACCCTGGGCGATGCGCGCCAACTGCTCGCCACTCTCGGCGATGGCGAATCGGTCATCACCCGCCAGGGCGAGCGTGTCGGCGCCGGTTGGGTACGCGTCGTGCGCTCCGGCGCCGCCAAACAGGGCGCCTTGCTGCGCGAACGCGAAATCCACAGTCTGCGTGCCGATATCGAAACACTGCAGCAGCGCGAAATCGAGCTCGACCGCTCGATCGCGAGCCTGCGCGAACAGATGCTCGCTGCCGAGCAGCAGCGCGAAGAAGCGCAGCGCACGCTGTATCTGGCGCATCGCAGCGTCTCCGAGCTCGCCGGCCAGTTGCAGAGTCAGCAGGGCCGCCTGGATTCCGCGCGCAACCGGATCGAAAAGATCGATGCCGACCTCGGTCTTCTCATCGAAACCATCGACAGCAGTGCCGAACAGGCGCGCGAAGCGCGTTCGCGGCTGGAAGATGCGGTGTCGCGCATGGGCGAACTCGAAGGCACGCGCCAAGCGCTGGAAGCCGAA
>JBGSID010000315.1:0-6086 GCA_041751895.1 Lysobacteraceae bacterium
CTGGCAGGCGAAGGCGCGCGCCTGGCTGTCGTGCCAGTCGTCCACGGTCATTTCGCTGCCGGCCGGCGAGAGCCAATGGATCGCGGGCTCGTGCTCGGCCGGGGCAGTCGTGAACCAGCGTGCGTGTCGCAGCAGTGGATCTCCGCGACGCAGTGCGATCAACTGTGCGACGAAGTCGGTGTCATCGTAGGCGGCGGCATGGGGGTCAGCATCGTTGACGGCATTGGCCCAGTCGAGCCAGCCGATCGGGTTGTCCTGGCAATAGGCGTTGTTGTTGCCGCGCTGGCTGTTGCCGAATTCATCGCCCGCGCACAGCATCGGCGTGCCCTGGGCGAAGAGTGCGGTAGCGAGCAGTGCCCGCCGCACGCGGCGGCGTGTGTCGATGACTGCCGGATGATCGCTCGGCCCTTCGATACCGAAATTCGCGCAGACCTCGTGGGCATGCCCATCGCGATTCTGTTCGCCGTTGGCGGCGTTGTGCCGGTCGCGCCAGGTGACGACATCGGTCAACGTGCGGCCGTCGTGGGCGACGACGAAGTTGACGCTGGTGGTCGGCAGACGATGACCGTGATGGAAGACATCGCTGGATGCGGTGAAGCGGCGCGCGAATTCACTGCGGCCGACGTCGGCGCCATGATGTGCGTCGTGGCCGAGCCAGTAGCTGCGGACGGCATCGCGGAAGCGGTCGTTCCATTCCATGAAGCGACCGGGCAGGCGGCCCAGACGATAACCGTCGTGGCCGGTGTCCCAGGGTTCGGCGATCAGATGCACTTGCGACAGTGTCGGATCCTGGCGCAGTGCGACCCAGAACGGCGCCGAGGGATCGAAGCCGTGGCGGGTGCGCCCGAGCGCCGGTGCGAGATCGAAACGGAAGCCGTCGACGCCCATGACGTCGACCCAATACCGCAGCGAATCCAGAATGAACTGGGTCACGCGCGGGTGGATCGCGCGCAGCGTGTTGCCGCAGCCGCTGGCATTTTCGTAGCGGCTGCGGTCGTCCGGCATCAGCCGATACCAGCTCGGGTTGTCGAGCCCACGGAAACTGATCGTCGGCCCGTATTCGTCGCCTTCTGCGGTGTGGTTGTAGACCACGTCAAGCACGACTTCAAAGCCTTCGGCCTGCAGCGTCGCGACCATTGCGCGGAATTCGGCGATGACACCTCCGGGCGCTCGATTCGCAGCGTAACGCGCATCGGGACAGAAAAAACCGATGGTGTTGTAGCCCCAGTAGTTGACGAGTCCTTTCCGGGTGAGCGCTTCTTCGTCGATTGCGGTGTGGACCGGCAGCAGTGACAGCGTGGTCACACCGAGGCGTTTGAGATGTGCGATCGCGGCCGGATGCGCGAGCCCGGCATAGGTGCCGCGCAGCGCATCGGGAATGCCCGGCAACTGCATCGTGAATCCTTTGACATGCAACTCGTACAGCACCAGCTCGGAAGCCGGGAGACGCGTGCGTTGCGACGGCCGCGCAACGGATTCTGGCGGCGGCGCGACCCGTGCTTTCAAGGCGAATGCGGCATTGTCGCGGGTGTCGAGCACGCGCTGGCCTTCCGGGTGCCCGTGCGCGTAAGCGTAGTGCTCGGGACGCCATTCGAAACGCCCGCAGATCTCGCGGGCGTATGGGTCAAGCAGTAGTTTGTGCGGGTTGAAGCGGTAGCCGGCTTCCGGTTTGTAGCTGCCGTGCGCGCGATAGCCGTAGATCAGGCCGGGTGTCGCATCCGGCAGCAGGCCGCAGAACACGCCATCTTCAGCCGCCTGCATCGGATAGCGCCTGAGTTCGTGGGTGCCGCTTTCGTCGAACACGCACAGTTCCATTCGCTTTGCGCGCTGCGAGAACACGGCGAAGTTCACGCCGGATGGGTCCGCATCGTCGGCAACGACATGTGCACCGAGTGGCGCGGGTCGCCCGGGCAACAGATGTTCTGGTAGCGGCTCAGTCATTCGGTGTGAGAGCGATGAATATCGCGACAGGCATTGAACGCATGTAGGCATGGATCCCCGCCTTCGCGGGGATGACAGTCAAAAACAACGTGCAGTCCAAGCGGTTCGCATTCATGCCGGCAGCAGCACCAGAGTCGACAGCGGCGGCAGGCTCAGCGACAGCGAACGGGCGCAGCCGTGTGCGGGCACGTGCTCGACCACGAGTGCCGCGTCGCCATTACCCAGATCGCTGCCGCCGTAGTGGCGGGAGTCGGTGTTGACCGCTTCGCGCCATTGGCCGGCGGCATCGTTGGGTATACCCAGTCGATAAGCATGACGTGGCACAGGAGTGAGATTGCAGATCACCAGCGCGCAGCCACCGTTGCCATCGCGCCGGATCCACGCAAACACCGACTGCTCGCGATCGTCGCTGCTGATCCATGCGAAACCGGCAGGGTCGCAATCGAGACGATGCAGCGCAGGCGTAGCGCGATACACAGCATTGAGATCGTGCACCAGCCGCTGCATGCCGGCGTGCAGCGGTGCGTCGAGCAGATGCCAGGGCAGGGCTTCGTCGTGGCGCCATTCGTAGGGCTGGGCGAACTCCTGTCCCATGAACAACAACTTCTTGCCCGGGTGGCCCCACATGAAGCCGAGGTAGGCGCGCAGATTCGCGAACTTCTGCCAGTCGTCGCCGGGCATTTTCTGCAGCAGTGAGCCCTTGCCGTGCACCACTTCGTCGTGCGACAGCGGCAGCACGAAGTTTTCGCTGAAAGCATAGACCAGACTGAAGGTCATGGTGTCGTGGTGCCAGCGCCGATGCACAGGGTCTTCGTGCATGTAGCGCAGGCTGTCGTTCATCCAGCCCATATTCCACTTGTAGTGGAAGCCGAGGCCACCGACATCGGTCGGCGCGGAGACGCCGGGAAAACTCGTCGATTCCTCCGCGAGCGTGATCGCGCCGGGCACATCGCCGCCGACGCGGGCGTTGATCGTCTGCATCAGCGAGATCGCTTCGAGATTCTCGCGGCCGCCATGCGCGTTCGGCACCCATTCGCCGGCGTCGCGCGAGTAGTCGCGATACAGCATCGAGGCGACCGCATCCACGCGCAGGCCGTCGATGCCGAACTGTTCCAGCCAGTGCAGCGCGCTGCCGGCTAGAAAGGCGCGGACTTCGGTGCGGCCGAAGTTGTAGATCAGGGTGCCCCAGTCGCGATGCTCGCCTTCGCGCGGATCCGCATATTCGTACAGTGCGGTCCCGTCGAACTGGGCGAGGCCGTGCGCATCTTTCGGGAAATGCGCGGGCACCCAGTCGATCAATACGCCGAGTCCATGCGCATGACAGGTGTCGACGAAACACGAGAACGCTTCCGGCGAGCCGAAGCGTGCGGTCGGCGCGAACATGCCGAGCGTCTGGTAGCCCCAAGAGCCGTCGAACGGATGCTCGGAGACCGGCATCAGTTCGATGTGGGTAAAGCCGAGATCGGCCGCATAGGCCGGCAACTGCGCGGCGAGCGTGTCCCAATCGATGAAACTGCCGTCGTCGTTTCGACGCCACGACCCCGGATGCACTTCATAGATGCTGATCGGCGCGTGGCGATCGTTGGCAGCGGCGCGTTCAGGCGGCAGCGCGCGCATCGGCATCGGTGCGGCGACTTTGCTCGCAGTGTCCGGCCGCAATTCCGATGCGCGTGCGAAGGGATCGGCTTTGGTCGGCAGCAGCGTGCCGTCGGCGGCGACCAGCTCGAATTTGTAAAGGTCTCCGGCAACGACGTGCGGCACGAAGGTTTCCCACACGCCTGCGGTGTGGCGCAGGCGCATCGGATGACGTCGGCCATCCCAGAGATTGAAGTCGCCGATCACGCTGACGCGGCGCGAATTCGGCGCCCACACCGCGAAGCGCACGCCGTCGACGCCATCGATCCGACACGGGTGCGCGCCGAGAAAATGCTGTGGCCGCAGTTCGCGGCCTTCCCGGAACGCGATCAATGCATCTTCATCAAGCTGTGGGCCGAACGCGAACGTGTCCGCGTAAATGCCTTCCTGCTGCAGTCCGTCGCTGCCGTCGTGCCAGCGGACCTTCAGGCGATAGTCGAAACGTTTGCGACGCAGCGGGATGCGTGCCTCGAAAAATCCGTCGCCGTGATGCTGCAGATCGGTCAGTGATTTGCCGCTGGCGGCATCCAGCACCTCGACCGATTGCGCGCCAGGCAGCAGCGCGCGCAGCCACCACTTGCCTGCCGCGTCAGCATGCAGGCCGAGCACCGCGAACGGGTCGGGGTGTCGCGCCGCGAGCAGTGCGGCGATGTCGTGCTTGTCGAGCATGCGTGTGGTTCGTCGCCGCTCAGTGCTGCGCGCCGCGCGTACCGGAGCGCTGTGGTACGGACCAGACCTGTCTTGCGTATTCGTTCACGGTGCGATCGGTCGAGAAAAAGCCCATGCCGGCGATGTTGCGCAGTGCGCATGCGTTCCACGCCGCGCTGTCGCGATACAGCGCATCGACGCGCGCCTGCGTGGCAACGTAGTCGGCGAAGTCGGCGAGCAGCAGATACGGATCCGCGCCGAGCAGGCCATCCATCAGCGCGCGATAACGCTTCGGTTCGCCGGGGCTGAAGCCACCGTTGCCGATGGCATCCAGCACCTGCTGCAGCGCGGTATTCTGGCTGGCGATCCAGCGCGGGTCGTAGCCGACCGCGCGCAGCTTCGCGATGTCGTCGGTGCGCAATCCGAACACGAACAGATCGGATTCGCCGATGGCCTGCGCCATTTCGATGTTGGCGCCATCCCAGGTGCCGATGGTCAATGCGCCGTTCATCGCGAACTTCATGTTGCCGGTGCCCGAGGCTTCGGTACCGGCGGTGGAAATCTGTTCGGAGAGATCGGCGGCAGGAATGATGGTTTCTGCGAGGCTTACACTGTAATTCGGCAGGAACACGACTTTGAGCTTGCCGCCGATGCGCGGGTCGCTGTTGACGGTGCGGCCGATGTCGTGGGCAAGACGGATGATCAGTTTCGCGGTGTGGTATGCCGATGCCGCCTTGCCGGCGAAGATCACCGTGCGCGGTGTCCAGCCTTCGCCGTTGGGGCCATCCGGCTGCGCGAGCATCGCCTGATAGCGCGACACCACATGCAGCAGATTCAGCAACTGTCGTTTGTATTCGTGGATGCGTTTGATCTGCACATCGAACATCGATGTCGGATCGACTTCGATGCCGAGCTCCTGCCGGATCAGCGCGGCCAGTCGCTGTTTGTTCGCTTGTTTCACCGCCGCCAAACGCAGTCCGAGTGCAGTGTCGTTGGCATGGTCACGCAGGTTTGCCAATGCGCCGAGATCGCGACGCCATTCGCTGCCGATGGTGTCGTCCAGCAGCGACGACAGACCAGGATTCGCCTGCTGGATCCAGCGCCTCGGGGTGACGCCGTTGGTGACGTTGATGAAACGGTCCGGGAAGAGTTTCGCGAAGTCGGTGAAGATGGTGTCGACCATCAATTCCGAATGCAGCTTGGCGACACCGTTGACCTTGTGCGATGCGACTACGGCCAGCGCGGCCATCTTGACCTTGCGCCCCTGGGTTTCGTCGATCAGCGACACGCTCTGCACCAGCGAGTGGTCGTCGGGATAGCGTGCGCGCACATCGCTGAGGAATTCGTGGTTGATGCGGTAGATGATTTCGAGATGGCGCGGCAGCAGCGCTTCGAACATCCGCACGGGCCAGGTTTCCAGTGCTTCGGGCATCAGGGTGTGATTGGTGTACGAGACGGCATCGCGGGTGATCGCCCACGCGTCGTTCCAGGTCATGCCGTGCTCGTCGATGAGCAGACGCATCAGCTCGGCTGGTGCCAGCGCCGGATGGGTGTCGTTGAGATGAATCGCATTGCCCTGTCCGAGTTGTTCCAGCGGGCGGCCTTCGGCAAGATGACGTGCGATGAGATCCTGCAGCGACGCGCTCACCAGCAGCGCTTCCTGCTTCAGCCGCAGTTCGCGGCCGGCGTCTGTGCTGTCGTCCGGGTAGAGCACCCAGTTGAGCGCATCGGCGGCGACCTGGTGACGCGCGGCGCCGGCATGGTCGCCACGGCAGAACGCGGCAAAGTCGATCGGCTGTTCGGCACTGGCCTGCCACTGGCGCAAGGTCGAAACGTGTTCACCTTCATGGGCCGGTACGATG
>JBGSID010000316.1:0-12701 GCA_041751895.1 Lysobacteraceae bacterium
GCTGCGCATCGCCGACCTCGGTACCGGCAGCGGTGCGATCGCGTTGGCGCTCGCGCACGAACGCCCGCAGGCGCGTGTGGTCGCGGTGGATGTGAGCGCGGGCGCGCTTGACGTCGCACGCGCCAATGCCGCCGCGCTGCACCTCGAGAACATTGAGTTCCGCGAGGGTGACTGGCTGCAACCCCTGGCCGGCGAGCATTTCGATCTCATCGCCAGCAACCCGCCGTATATCGCCGACGACGACCCGCATCTGCGTGAAGGTGATCTGCGTTATGAGCCCGCGAGCGCGCTGGGGTCGGGCCGCGATGGTCTCGATGCGATCCGCACGATCATCGACGATGCGCCTGCGCATCTGCAGATCGGCGGGTGGTTGTTGTTCGAGCACGGCTGGGAGCAAAGCGCGTCTGTGCGTGCGCTGCTGGAGGTCGCCGGCTTCGATGCCGTGGCCACGCATCGCGATCTCGAAGACCGTGACCGGGTGACCTTCGGCCGTTGGCCTGGTGGAGGCCTGCGTTAAACTCCATGGTTAACGGCATCGTGGCCCATGGCCGCGCTGTCGCGACTTCCCCCGAATCGAAACAGGTGCCGCCCATGCGCACGTTCTACCCAGACATCGAACCTTTCGACACCGGCACGCTGCAGGTCGACGACCGGCATACGCTGTATTACGAACAGTGCGGCAATCCGAACGGCAAACCGGTGGTGATGTTGCACGGTGGTCCGGGCGCCGGCTGCAGCGCGAGAATGCGCTGTTTCCATGACCCGTCGAAGTACCGCATCATTCTTTTCGATCAGCGCGGCAGCGGGCGTTCCACGCCGCATGCGGATCTGGTCGGCAATACCACGTGGACACTCGTTGCCGATATCGAAACGCTGCGCGAAAAGCTCGGCATCGCGCGTTGGCAGGTGTTCGGTGGCTCATGGGGCTCCACGCTGGCCTTGGCGTACGCCGAAACCCATCCCGATAAAGTCACTGAACTCGTGCTGCGCGGCATCTTCATGCTGCGCCGTTGGGAACTGGAGTGGTTCTATCAGGAAGGCGCCTCACGCCTGTTTCCAGATGCGTGGGAACACTATCTCGCAGCGATTCCGCTGGTCGAGCGCAACGACCTGATCTCCGCCTTCCACCGCCGCCTGACCAGCGACGATGAAGCCACGCGCTTGGCCGCCGCGCGCGCATGGAGCGTGTGGGAAGGCGCGACCAGTTTCCTGCATGTCGATGACGACTTCGTCAAAGGCCACGAAGACGCTGCATTCGCACTTGCCTTCGCCCGCATCGAGAACCACTACTTCGTCAACGGCGGTTTCTTCGAAGTGGAAGATCAACTGCTGCGCGATGCGCACAAGATCGCCGACATCCCCGGTGTCATCGTGCATGGCCGCTACGACGTGGTCTGTCCGATCCAGAATGCCTGGGATCTGCACAAGGCTTGGCCGAAGGCGTCGCTGCATATTTCGCCGGCGTCAGGTCATTCCGCGTACGAGCCGGAGAATGTGGATGCGCTGGTGCGGGCGACGGACAGATTCGCCGGTGGATAGGGAGCAGTCGGGTGCACACGGGTGCACCCGACTACCCATGCATCAGTCATCCGTACATGTCGAAGATGTTGCGCACCATGCCGCTGCCGGCATCGCTCCAGAGCCAGATCAGGATGCCGACGTTGACCACGACCGTTCCCCAGAACGTGCCTTGGAATTCGCGTTTGCGTGATTTGTGCCGGAACATGCGCTGTGCCAGCAACGCGCCCGGCCAGCCGCAGAACAGTCCGAGAAAATGCAGTGTCGCCTCCGGTGTGCGCTGCCGTCCTGCGGTCGCCGCCGACTTGTCGAGACCGTAGGCGACAAAGGCTGCGCTGCTCATCGCGGCATAGGCCAACAGCACGTTCGTCGGCAGCTCGTGGGAATACACGGCTCCCGTCAAAAGCGCCACGAACAGCAAAGTGAATGCTGGGCCGAGCCAGCCAGGCTTGGCTCGGCCGTCGTCTACAGGTTTGACCTCGCCAGCAAAACGGATCGCGTTCGCCTGCAGCCTGCCGCGCGCATCACGCGTGGTGGTGTAGGTGATGACATCGCCGTCAACCGGACGGCGGGAACGCCTCGTGAACGCCTTGATGTGAACAAAGGCGCTATCGCCGCCGCCGTTCGGAATGACGAAGCCGAAGCCCTTGTCGTCGTTCCAGTTGCTCACACGTCCCTGGTGGCGCATTGGGTCTTGTTGCGATGAAAGATCGCGGGATTCTACTTCATGCCCCGTGTTCGTAGCCCGCCACGTCTTCTTCCACCAACATCGCGCGCAACTGCGCTGCCGACGCGCGTCGCATCGGTTTCTCGTCGATGTTGGACAGCGGCGCCTGGCGCAGGGCGTCGTGTGGCAGCACGGTGAGGTCGAAGCTCAGGTCTTCGGCGGAGAACAGCCATACAGTGCAGTCGAGCGTGCGTTCGCGGTCGAGGCGAATGCGGCGGGTGCGGGAGTCTGCCGGGATGCGATGGTCTTCCAGAAAACGTTGCACCGCTTCGGTGTCGTCGACGTATAGCTGCAGCTGCACTGGGGAATTGCCGTCGGCGGTGCCGTCGAGTACCGGGCCGACGAGGCGGGCGTCGAAGGGCGCGAAGAATTCGAGCGCGTTCAATGCGGCCTCGCGACGCCGACGCAGTTCGCCGCTTTGCGAGCTGCTTTGGAACAGACGCTGGTATTCGCGCAGGGCTTCTTCGATCTCGCTGTTGCGCGGTAGCGAGGCATCGTCATGGATGCCGAGGCGCTGTGCGGCTTTGAGTTTCGCCTGTTGGAAGTCGCGGACGCCGCTTTCTGCCATCAGCCGTGCGGCTTCATGGGCCAGACGATGGCGGCGTTCGCGGGTCTTGGTCTCGGCGTGTTGGCGGGCGTGGTGCATGGGTCGCGTCCCGGCGGGGCCTGGGAATGACTGTAACTGATGTGTTGCAGGATGTGGGCGACCCCTCATCCGCCTTTCAGGCACCTTCTCCCCGCGCAGCGGGGAGAAGGGAGCAAGATCAGCAGGTATCGAACGCGTCTTCGCCCGGCATCAGAAGATATCGAACGAATCTTCGCTGGGTATTGCATTGTCGTCGCCGTAGTCGACGTAGGTTTCCATCTTCTCGAGATCTTCGACCTTCACGTATTCGATGATGCCGCCGCTGCCGGTGGCCGGCAGCAATTGTCCGCTGGCGGTGACCGCGACTTTGATCATGCCGTCCGGTGGATCATTGGCGGCGATCGGCACATCTTTCAGTGCAGTCTTCATGTAGTCGATCCAGATCGGCAGTGCAGCCTTGCCGCCGTATTCGCGATAACCGAGCGAGGTGTTGTCGCTCTTGCCGACCCAGACGGTGGTGATGAGGTTGCCGCCGGTGCCGGAGAACCAGGCGTCGCGATGGTTGTTGGTGGAGCCTGTTTTGCCGGCGATGTCCGCGCGGCCGATGACTTTGGCGGCGGTGGCCGTGCCGCGCAACACCACGTCGCGCATCATCGAGGTGAGTTGGTAGGCGATGCGTTCGTCGATCGCGCGAGGTGCCAGCACCGCGTCGGCAGGAAGTGCTGCCGGTGGCTCGACTTTTGCTGTGCTCTTGGCGTCGGGCTTCGTCGTGCTGGCAGGCTTCGCCCCGCCGGCTGGGCCAAGGTCGAAACCGTCGACCACGGAAGTGGCGGGCATTGCCGGCTGTCCGGGGCGGCCGTTCGCGCAACTGCGGCAGGCGATCGCGGGCTTTTCCTTGAAGATGAGCTTGCCGTCGCGATCCTTGACTTCGTCGATGAACCAGGGGGTGATGCGGAAACCGCCATTGACGAAGGTGGCGTAGCCACGGGCGACTGACAGCGGCGTGAGCGATGGTGTGCCCAGTGCGATCGACAGATTGGGAGGCAACTCCTCTTCCTTGAACCCGAACTGGGTGATGTATTTGCGCGCGTAGTCGACGCCGATGGCATCGAGCATGCGCACCGAGACCAGATTGCGCGACTGCACCAGCGCCTCGCGCACCCGGATCGGGCCTGCGAAGCCGCCGCCGTCATTCTGTGGGCGCCAGACCTTGCCGCCGCGCATCCGGAAGACAACGGGGGCATCGAGCACGATCGAGGCCGGGTTGTAGCCACGCTCGAATGCCGCCGCATACACGAAGGGTTTGAAGGACGACCCCGGCTGGCGACGCGCCTGGACGGCATTGTTGAATTTATTGCCGGCGAAGCTGTAGCCGCCGACGAGTGCGCGCAGGGCGCCGGTGTCGGCATCCAGCGAGACCAGGGCCGATTCTGCGCGGGGGAGTTGTTCCAGACGCCAAGTAACCGGGCCTGCCGGCATTGGCGCGGTAGCGGTTTCGCCCGGTTTGGCGGGTTTGGGCTCAGGCACGACCTTGCGCACCCGGGCGACATCGCCACGCTTCAGCAGGGCAGCCGGCGTTTTTCCGGTCCAGCGCGAGGCATCCGCACCGAGATTGATCGTGGTGCCGTCGACGAGGAGCGCTTGGACGCCGTCCGGGCTCACGGCCAGCACGATCGCCGCCAGCAGATCGCCCCGGGACGGGAACGCGCGCAGGCGGGAGGCCGTGGTGGTGATGTCTTCGGCGGCAGGCAGATCGAGATGCTGCACGGCCTTGGGGTTCCAACCGTGGCGGCGGTCATAGGCGACCAGGCCGTCGCGCACGGACTGGTCGGCGGCGGTCTGCAGCGCTGGATCGATCGTGGTGGTGACGTGGTAGCCCTTCGTCAGCGCCTCTTCGCCGTAGCGGGCGATCATCTCCTGACGCACCATCTCGGCGATGTACGGGGCCGAGACCTCGATCGGGCGCTCGTGCGGTTTGGCGTGCATCGCGGCGGCACGCGCCGACTGCTCCTCTCCGGCGGAGATGAGGTTCAGTTCGCGCATCCGCTGCAGCACATAGTCCCGGCGGATCTTGGCGCGGGGTGGATTGTTCAATGGGTTGCCACTGGACGGAAATTTCGGGATTGCTGCCAGTGAGGCCATTTCGTCCAGCGTCAGCTCATCCAGCGGTTTGCCGTAGTAGAACTCGGCCGCTGCGCCCACGCCGTAGGCACGATTGCCGAAGAAGCTTTTATTGAGGTAAAGCTCGAAGATCTCGTCCTTGGACAGCTCCGCCTCCATCTTCCGCGCCAGCAGCATTTCCGAGAACTTGCGCCTGTAGCTGTACTCGGAGCTGAGGAAAAACATCTTCGCGACCTGCTGGGTGATGGTCGATCCGCCCGGCACGCGCTTGTCGCTGGTGGTCGCGAGCAGCCAGATCGCGCGGGCCACGCCCTTGTAGTCCACGCCGCCGTGCTCGTAGAAGCGGGCATCCTCGATGGCGATGAACGCGTCCTTGAGTGGTTTGGGGACTTTGCCGATCTCCACCGGGTAGCGCCGGGTCTCGCCGAACAGCCCGATCAGGCGGCCGTCGCGCGCGTAGACGTACAGCGGCTCCTGCAATTCGACGTTGCGGAGACTCTGTACGTCCGGGAGTTTGGACGAGACACTTATATAAAGGAGTCCGAAAGCGGCGCCTCCGGCCACCAGGCCGAGGAAAGAAAGCACGAACGCCCAGCGCAGCAGGCGGCGGATACGGGACATGGGTGACGGAATCCTCGAGGCGGAAGGTGTACACAGTGCGGGGGAGATTATAGGGTGAGCCGCCTCCCGGCGACCGGATCCGGCAGCCATGCCGAGAACCGGCAAGGCCACGAATCGGGCTCAAGGTCGTGACAGAGGTCACTCTGGGAGCGATCGGGCGCAATCGGTAGTTGCCTTAAAATGAAAAGTCCGTTATTTAATGTATTGGGACACGTAACGCGCGTAAGCGCGCGTGGGAAGGGGAAAAAAGTGGGACTGTTCGCTAAAAATCAGTCACCGTTGGTGGGTGTCGACATCAGTTCGACCGCCGTCAAGCTCCTGCAGTTGTCTCGAGCTGGCGACCGCTATCGAGTGGAACATTACGCGGTGGAGCCTCTGCCGCCGAATGCCGTCGCCGAGAAGAACATCGTCGAGGTTGACGCTGTGGGCGAGGCAATCCGGCGAGCTCTGAATCGTTCAGGCAGCAAAGCCAAGCAGGCGGCTGCGGCCGTGGCCGGCTCTGCGGTGATCACCAAGATCATCCCGATGCCAGCCGAGCTCGACGAAGATGACATGGAGTCGCAGATCGAGCTCGAGGCGGTTAACTACATTCCATATCCGATCGAGGAAGTGAATCTGGACTTCGAGGTGCTCGGGCCGATGCCCGGCAACCCGGAAATGGTCCAGGTCCTGCTGGCAGCCTCACGCTCGGAAAATGTGGAGATGCGGGCTTCGGCACTGGAGGTCGGCGGTCTGGCCGCCAAGGTCATGGACGTCGAGGCCTTCGCGATCGAAAATGCCTATGCCTTGATCGCCGGTACGCTCAACATTCCACACGACGGTATCGTCGCGCTGGTCGATGTCGGCGCCACCATGACCACGCTCAGCATCCTGCGCAACGGCCGCAACATCTATAGCCGTGAGCAGGTTTTCGGTGGCAAGCAGCTGACCGATGAAGTGATGCGCCGCTATGGTCTGAGCTACGAAGAAGCCGGGCTCGCGAAACGTCAGGGTGGTCTGCCCGAGAGTTACGAAGTGGAAGTGCTTGAGCCGTTCAAGGAAGCGATGGCCCAGCAGATCGGCCGTCTGCTCCAGTTCTTCTACGCAGGCAGCGAATACAACCGCGTCGATCAGATCGTCCTCGCGGGCGGCTGCGCTTCGATCTCCGGCATCGCGCCGATGGTCGAGGAGCAGCTCGGCGTACAGACGATGGTCGCCAATCCGCTGGCGCAGATGACCCTTGGCCCACGCGTGCAGGCGCATGCGCTCGCGCAGGATGCGCCGGCGTTGATGATCGCTTGCGGCCTCGCCCTGAGGAGCTTCGACTGATGGCACGGATCAATCTTCTCCCGTGGCGCGCCGAGCGCCAGAAAGAGCGTAAAAAGCAGTTCTTCATCATGCTGGCGATGTCTGCGGCCATTGGTCTGGCGGTATGGTTCGTGATCAACAGCTATTACAACGGTCAGATCTCCGGTCAAGAAACGCGCAACGCTTTCCTCGATCAGGAAATCGTGACGGTGCAAGCCAAGATCACCGAGATCCAGGCGCTGGAAGAAAAGAAGAACAAGCTGCTCAATCGCAAGAAAGTCATCGAAGAATTACAGGCCAACCGCTCACAGATGGTGCACCTGTTCGATTCTCTGGTGCGCACCATCCCGGACGGTGTGATCCTGACCTCAATCAAGCAGGAAGGCGAAAGGCTGACCCTTGAAGGTCGTTCGCAGTCGAATGCGCGTGTCAGTACCTATATGCGCAATTTCGAGACATCGGGCTGGATGACCAGACCGGAACTGTCGGTGATCCAGGCAGAAGGCGACGACAAGGGCTTGCCCTACACCTTCAGCCTGACGGTCACCTTGGCCAACCCCAATGCCAAGCCGGAAGGTGAAGAGGGGGTAGCAGCGGCTGTCGACCCTGCCGCTGCGGCGGCAACGCCGGCCACACTGCAGCCACTCAGCGCAGTGCAGCCCGCTGCTGACGCGGCCGCAGCCCAAGGCACCTCTCCGGCGCCTCCTGCGACGCCTGCGGTTTCCGCACCGGCCACGAATCAGCCTGCCGGATCAGAGTCCCAATCCGAGAAGCCATCGGAAGGAGCCGCATCGTGAAAAAGAAAATGTCGCTCAAGGAACTCGACTTCAACAATGCCGGCTCCTGGCCACGGCAATGGCAGCTCGGTTTCTGCGTCGCACTTGGACTGCTGATCCTGTTTCTGCTCTGGAACTTCATGACGCGCCCGAAGAGTACTCAGTTGGAGTCTCTTGAGGCCGATGAGGTCACCAAACGCGCAGACTTTGAAAAGCTGCAGGGGCAGGCCGCGAATCTGGAGCCGCTCAAGCAGCAGCTCGCGCAGATGGAGCAGCAGTTGCAGCAGATGCTCCGCCAATTGCCCAGCAAGACCGAGATGTCCGACCTGATCGTGGATATCTCTCAGACCGCGCTCGCTACCGGCATTACCAATGAATTGTTCCAGCCGGGTGAAGAGACCGCGTTGGAGTTCTACGCCGAGAAGCCGATCGAACTGAAGATGGTGGGCAGTTACCACCAGTTCGGTGCCTTTGTCAGCGGTGTCGCCTCGCTGCCGCGCGTGGTGATCATGACCATGCACGACATTTCGCTCGAGCCGCGTGTCCTGCCGGGCGCGAGCGGCGACAAGAAGAAGGTCGTCGGAATCGGTCCGAATTCGACGCTCGAACTCAAGGGTACGGTCAAGACCTATCGCTATCGCGACGAGGATGAGGCTGCCGCTTCCACGCCTGTCGCTGGTGGATCCACGGCTGCGACCGCCACGGCACCGAAAGGAGGTCAACGATGATGCGTGGACGACTCCCGCCGATGCGCCCCCTGCTGGTGCTTGCGGTGTTGGCGGCGCTTACCGGCTGTGGCCGGTCGATCACCAGCACGCCTGGCGAAGCGCCGAATCTCGAAGAATGGATCGCCGAAGTGAAGGCGCGGCCCGCACCTCCGCTTGATCCGCTGCCGGTGATGCAGCAGTTCGAGACATTTGAATACTCCGCGCAAAGCTTGCGCGACCCGTTCAGTACCGCTTTCGCGTCTGGCTCATCCGCGTCCGGGCCTCGCCCGATCACGGATCGGCGCAAGCAGGCGCTTGAACAGTACCCACTCGATTCGCTCGATATGGTCGGGACGATCGGGAAAGCTGGTGCGCTTGTCGCGCTGGTGATGGGGCCTGACAAGATTACGCAGCGGGTTGTTCCGGGAAATTACATAGGCCAGGCCGATGGGCGTGTGACCGGCGTGTTCGACGATCGCATCGAACTTGTCGAACTGGTTCCAGATGGTGCAGGCGGTTGGCTGGAGCGGCCGGCGACGGTCTCGCTCGATGACGAATAAGACGAGGGGATAGCGAAATGATCGTACTCAACGCGCATAGCCAGCAGCAGGGCCGTCGCACATTGCCAATGAAGGCCGCACTTTACGGTCTGTCTGCCGGATTGTTATCGGCGTTCAGTGCCGTGAATGCAGCCCCTCCCAGTCCGTCGACGCCTGTGGTGGTCCAGCAGGCGCCAGCGGCCAGTCCGGTGGTCAGCTCGATCGCAAGCATCGACTTCAAACGAGGCGATGGCGGGTCGGGCAAGCTGATATTGCACTTCGACGGCGACGGTGCCATGCCTGACATGCGCGCCAGCGATGCCGGCGTCGTGGTCGATATCGGCAACGTCACCATTCCTGCGCATCTGCAGCGGATGCTCAACGTGACCGATTTCGCCACACCGGTGCAGCAGGTCCAGGCCAGCGGTAGTGGCAACAAGGCGCAGGTGGTGCTCAGCGCCAAGGGTGCCTTCGACCCGCTCGCCTATCAGACCGGTCGCGATTACATCGTCGAGCTGGTTCCGCGTGCCTCCACGCCGAATCGTGCAGTCGGCGCTTCGTCGGCTGCCAACGCCGCGCAGAGAGATGCGGCTTCGGGTCGTCCATACGCAGGCCGTCCAGTGACCTTCAACTTCCAGGACGTGCCAGTTCGCACGGTGCTGCAGTTGATCGCCGAGGAGTCGAATCTCAATATCGTCGCCAGCGACACAGTGCAGGGCAACGTCACCTTGCGACTCATCAATGTGCCGTGGGATCAGGCGCTGGACATCGTGCTGCAGGCCAAGCAGCTCGACAAGCGCCGCAGCGGTAATGTCGTCTGGATCGCACCGCAGGCTGAAATCGCCAAGTTCGAGCAGGAAAAAGAAGACGCCCGCATTGCGATCGAAAACCGCGTCGAGACGGTCACCGAATATATTGTCGTGAGCTACGGCAATGCCGAGGACATCGCCAAGCTGCTCACCGACGAAAGCAAGGGCAACCAGTCCGGTGGCGGTGGACAAGGCGGCAGCAGTGGCAGCTCGCAGCAGACCAGAGGCTTCCTGTCTCCGCGCGGCAGCCTGAGCTTCGATCGCCGTACGAACACATTGTTGGTGATCGATATTCCGGCCCGTGTCGCCGAGATCCGCCGTCTCGTTTCGCAACTCGACAAGCCGGTGGATCAGGTGCTGATCGAAGCGAAGATCGTGATTGCGACCGAAGACTTCGCGCGTGAACTCGGCGCCAAGTTCGGTATCAACGGTTACAAGGACAACGTGACTTTCGGCAACTCGATCGCGAACACCTCGGCGACCCGCAATTCGATCAGCTCGGTCGACAATGCCTACAACACAGCGGTGTCGGCATGGGTCGATGGTGGTAGGGTCGGCCCGGCACCTGTGCGCGGCGCCTATACGATCAGTTCGGGTAACAACGTCGATCTTGGCGTGCTTGCCGGTGGTCTGGTCAGCTCCAATCCGGCATCACTGGCTTTCAGCATCCTCAATGCTGGTTACGCGCTCGATATCGAGCTGTCGGCAATGCAGGAAGAAGGTCGGGGCGAAGTGATCTCCAATCCTCGTGTCGTCACCAGCAACCAGCGTGAAGCGGTGATCAAACAGGGTCGTGAGATCGGCTATGTCACCACGCAGAATAGTGGCGGCACCGTCACCCAGACCGTGAACTTCAAGGAAGTCGTGCTTGAACTCAAAGTCACGCCGACGATCACCGACGACGGTCGCGTGTTCCTGAATCTGGCAGTCAAGAAGGATGAGTTGGAAGACTTCATCGACACCGTCAGCGGTTCAGTGCCGCTCATTTCGAAGCGCGAAGTGAATACTGCGGTGTTGGTTGACAACGGCAATACCGTGGTCATCGGTGGCGTTTATGAGTTCAGCGACCGCAGCCAGGCATCCAAGGTTCCGTTCTTGGCCGATTTGCCGATCCTCGGCAATCTGTTCAAGAAGAAGGGCCGCAGCAAGGGCAAAGCCGAGCTGCTGATTTTCGTCACACCGAAGGTCATGACTGCCTCTCCGCGGATCTAAATTCTTCTGCGGACTCGATGCTCAGCGGTATTCACCCGCACAGTATTCGCACATACAGACGGGGGCTTCGGCCCCCGTTTTGTTTGTGTTGATCAGGCTGGTGATCGCCGATGATTCCGTCTCTGACAGAAATAAAGTGAACAGGCCGACTGAACATTTCCTCCGTTGATCGGTCAAACTGCAGACCGAACCCTCGAGCCGACGGATGCATGCCTGAGATGGATACCCCTGCTGCCCCTTCGCGGTTACATGCCGCGTTCTCGCAATTGCGCGAACAGTTGTCCGCGGAAATCGTTGGCCAGTCCGCGTTGATAGAACGGTTGCTCATCGCCCTGCTTGCCGATGGTCACCTGCTGGTCGAAGGCGCGCCGGGCTTGGCCAAGACCACAGCCATCCGTGCGCTTGCCGGACGTCTCGAAGCCGATTTCGCCCGTGTGCAGTTCACGCCCGATCTGCTTCCGGCCGACCTGACAGGCACCGAGGTCTGGCGTCCACAGGAAGGGCGCTTCGAATTCCAGCCCGGACCGATCTTCCATTCGTTGTTGCTGGCCGACGAGATCAATCGCGCGCCGGCCAAGGTGCAGTCGGCGTTGCTCGAAGCGATGGGCGAGCGCCAAGTGACAGTTGGTCGCCACACCTATCCATTGCCGAGATTGTTCCTGGTAATGGCGACCCAGAATCCGATCGAGCAGGAAGGCACGTTTCCCTTGCCGGAAGCGCAATTGGATCGTTTCCTGATGTACGTGCGTATCGGTTATCCCGAGGCCGCGATGGAGGGCGAGATCCTGCGTCTGGTGCGCGAGCGTGCGCGCAATGAGAACGCGGGCACGGCCGCACCGGTTGTTGCGCCGCCTTTGCGGCTGTCGCAGGCCGATGTGTTTGCCGCGCGCACGGAAGTACTTGATCTTCATATGGCGCCGTCGTTGGAGCGTTATCTGATCGAGCTGGTGCTCGCATCGCGCGATGCCAGTCGCTATGACCCAGCGCTGGCGCGGCGGATCGGTTGGGGCGCGAGTCCGCGCGGCTCGATCGCGCTGGAACGCTGTGCACGTGCGCGCGCCTGGTTGGCCGGTCGCGACTTCGTGACGCCGGACGATGTGCGTGCGGTCGCGCTGGACGTCCTCCGGCATCGTGTATTGCCCAGCTATGAAGCGGTCGCCGAAGGTTGGGATGGCGAACGCCTGGTGAAGGCACTGATCGACAAGGTGCCGCTGCCATGAGCGCAATGCGAGTGATCGGGGTGTGAGCCTCCATCCTGAAAGACAGCTTCATCGATGCGGCCCACACCAGCTAGCAGGATGACGTTCTCGTATTGCCGCACCCCGAGTACGGTGTTGACACGCCCCATGTAGAACATGCCCCATGGACCAGACGCCTACCAATGGCATCACTCCCACGCTGGACGAACTCGTTGCTCTGCGACGAGCCGTGCTTGGGCGCCGCCCGCCTCGTCGCGGTCGTCATGGCCTGAGTGGTCAGGCACCCTCGCCGATGCGCGGTCGCGGCATGGAATACGCCGAGTCGCGCGAATACGCGAGCGGCGACGATGCACGGCACATCGACTGGCGTCTGACGGCGCGTACCGGTCGCCCGCACACCAAGCTCTTTCAGGCCGAACGCGAACGGCTGACGCTGATCGTGGCGGATACCGCGCCGACGCTGTATTTCGGCACGCGGACGCGTTTCAAATCGGTGCAGGCCGCGCGAGCGGGTGCGATCGCGACATGGGCAGCGGTGCGCGACGGCGATCGCATTGCGGCGTTGCGCGGGAGTCTCCGTGAACCGCCGATCGTGCCCG
>JBGSID010000317.1:0-12974 GCA_041751895.1 Lysobacteraceae bacterium
GGCAGGGCGGTGACAGGCTTCACCGGCGGCGCAGGGGGCGGGGCTGGAACGGCAACATCGGGTTTCGGCGGTGGCGACTGGGTCGCGCAGGCGCTGAGCCCGAGGCTCAACGCGAGAACGGAAACGCTGTGGAATACACGAATAATCAAGGGCTTACGCCTTTACGGACAGATCATCGGCGAGAGCGTAGCACGCGACCGGGAGAGGGCCTATCCACGCATTCAGCTTGGAGCCCCTGTTTGCAGCACCACGTCGGGGCCTCTCTTTCGCTGCACGGCAAGCGCTCCGCTATTCTTGCCGCCTCGTTTCGCACACCCCGCGCATGCCACACACGATCACGACGACCGAAATCTTCCTGATCGCGATGACGATCATCTTCGCGGCGCCTTACCTCATCTGGCGCCTCGGTCGCACCGAGTATTTCGCGCCGCTGGTCGTGGTGCAGATCGTGACCGGGATCGTGCTGGGCCCGGGCGTGCTGGGCGCGATCTTTCCCGATTACTACGCCTTTCTCTTCAACGAGACCGTGGTGCAATCGCTCAACGGCATCGCCTGGTGGGCGGTGATGCTGTTCGTGTGGATCGCCGGCATCGAGCTGGATCTCGGCGAGGCCTGGCGACATCGCCGGGAAACCGCGATCACGTCCGGGCTCGCGCTTGGCATGCCGCTACTGTGCGGCAGCATCGTCGCTGCCGGCATGTTGCTGTTCGACGGCTGGATCGGGCCCAAGGGCATGCCGTGGCAGTTGGCCCTCGGCGTTGGCATGGCCTGCGCGGTGACCGCGCTGCCGATCCTGATCCTGTTCATGGAAAAGATGGACATCCTGCGTGCGCCCATTGGCCAGCGGATCCTGCGCTACGCCAGCGTTGAGGACATCGCGATCTGGGGCGTGCTGGCGCTGGTACTGATGGACTGGGCCCGGATCGGGCGTCAGGCCGGTTTCCTGATCGCGTTCGCGCTCGCATGCGTGCTGTTGCGCGCACTCATGCGACGCATCCCCGAGCGCGACCGCTGGTATGTCGCGCCGATCTGGCTGGCGCTGTGTGCGTTCGGAGCCGATTGGGCCGGCCTGCATTTCATGGTTGGCGCGTTCCTGGCCGGCATGGCGATGGATCACCACTGGTTCGATCAGAAGCAGATGGACACACTGCGCCACAACATCCTGCTGGTGATGATGCCGGTGTTCTTCCTCAGCACCGGGCTCAAGACCAGTTGGAGCGTCGGCGGTGCGATGGTCTTCGTGGCCGCTGGCGCGCTGCTGATCGCACAGATCGCCGGCAAGCTGGCCGGCGTCCATCTGGCCGGCCGCATCCTCGGATGGCGGCCCGGAGAAGCCTCGATCATCGGCTGGCTGCTGCAGACCAAGGCGTTGATCATGATCATTTTCGCCAATGTGCTGCTGGACAAAGGCATCATTACCAACGCCACCTTCACCGCACTGCTGTTGATGGCGGTGGCCAGTACGATGCTGACGGTGCCAATGGTGGCGCCGAAACTGCAGCGGCTGCGGGCTTCCGCCACACACGGAACCTGAGCATGCGCGCTGCCACTGAACGCAACCCGCCCCATCTGCCCGCTCCCATCTTTCTGCCCGCTCCGTGCCACAAGGAATTGCCATGATCGCTTCGCCCCGTCTTGCCGCCACGCTGTCCCTGCTGCTGCTCGCCAATGTGGCTTACGCCGCGAACGCCGCTGAAGCGGTCCGTTGGCCGATCCCGTGGAAAGCAGGCGACACCTGGGTCTACGAGACCGAGTCGATCGATCACGAAGTGGAGGATGGCAAACCGAAGACGATGCGCACGACGGATCGCACTGAAATCCGGGTCGATGACGCCGGCAAGCAGGGATATGTACAGACATGGACCAGCCGCGACAGCCGTATCGAAGCCGTCGAAGGAGACCGCAGCAGCGCCGACACCATCGCCCCGATCCTCGACCAGTTCGACGGTTATGGCGTCGTGGTCGAACTCGACAGCGATGGACAGTATCGCCGGATGCGCAATCTCGACGAGACCACGACGAAAGTCCGCACGATCATGATGCCGCTGACCGGCTTGAGCGAGGATCCAGCGCCGATCGATTCCGATGACAAGCTGGCGAAAGCCGGTCAGGAAGCGATGCAGGAAATCACCCGGCTCAACCTGAAGGCCATGCTGGAGACATTCTTCAACCACGAGAAGGTCGAAGTGATGACCACCGAGCACATCCGGAGTTTCACCCGCTTCATGGGCCAACGGTTCACGCCCGGAAAAACCTATCGCGACAACGCCCCGCTCTCTTCTCCGACGCGTGGCAGACCCCTGCCGGCAACGCGCGAATACGTACTCGACATCGACAAGGACGATGCGAATCTCGCACGCCTCCGCTGGACGCATACGCTCGACACTCGTGGCGATGCCGAATCGCTCTGGCTGCTCGCGTCGGAACTGGCCGGCAACGCTGCGGCAGAATTCCCACACGCTGGTCGCCCTGAAAATCTCGCATTGCACGAAGAAGGCTTCGCCCTCTTCCATCTCGATACCGGCACGATCGATCTGATCCAGACCATCACCACCAGCCGCTATGGCGACACCCACGACGAACGCGAACGCAATCGCATGCGACGGGTCGGCGCGACACGGACATGGGCGCAGGAAGACGCGGCAGCCAAGCACTGAATTGGCACGCACTCAATTCTTTACACACCAAGCAGACGCCAGACACCTGATCGACGATGACATCCCCGATGCCGGCCTATCGCAGTGAAGCACGTGCGCAGCTGTGGTTGCCGGCGATCCTGGCGACCTTCATGTCGGCATTCGTCACGGCGGTCGTCACCGCGATCAATACCGGCGTCGATCCATCCTTTCCGCTGCGCTGGCTGAAGGCATGGACGGTCGCACTACCGGCGGCGATCGTTGCCGCCTATTTTTTCCGGCCGCTCGCTTGGCGGATCGCACTGGCGTTGTCGCGCGAACGGCCACAGCGCCACTGAAGCACCCATCAGTGAAGCATGCCTCAGCAAAGCAAACCTCAACGACGATAGTGCAATAACCGCCCGCGAAAGGGCGCAGAATCGGCTTCGCCGAACGCGCAACGCTCCTCTTCAAGGGCGTATTCCTGTTCGCGCAACAGCCGGCTGAACGCATTGCCATGGCCGCGCCCGGGATCGGCAATCATGATTTCCGATGCCGCATGCGCATGCCGATGCAGCAATCCCGCGAGCAGCCCCGCGTGCGCGTGCTCGTAAAGCACATCGCTGCCGATGATCAGATCGAAACGCCCGATGACGCGATCATCAGTGAGCCACGGCAGGTCGTGATAGGCGAGCGCGGGCAATGCATTCAGCACCGCATTTTCACGCAGGAATCGCTGCGCCAGCGGGTGATGGTCACTGGCGGTGATGTCGGCGCGTCGCCGCTGCAACACCAGACTCGCAAGCCCCAGGCCGCAGCCGACTTCGAGAATGCGCTTGCCGGCGATATCGAATCCGATCATCGCCCCGGCGAGAATCCGGCCCGCAGGCCAGATCTGGCCGAACAGACACCATTGCGCCGAACTGATGCCCGCCAACTCGGCGAGACCATCCGGGTCCGCGTATTGCTGCCGATCGGCGAGCGCACGGATACGGTAATCCTGCCCGGCAAGCCGGACATCGATGAGGCGGGTGTGATATCCCGCACGGGTACTGTCGCCCGGCATGCGCGCTCCAACGGCCGTGACGCCAATGGCGACGGTCCTGCGGAAGGGAGCGAGACGGCGACGGAATCCGGCCGGGCGTGACGCGAGATGGCTCGGGCAAAGGATTCGAGCCAAGCCATCCTACGCCCAAATGCCTTCAGCCATTCGGACACAAGGCCGGGTCGGCTACGCACCTGGCATGGGATTCGCGGCCGCCGCTTCGATATTGCCTGCCTGCAGCGATGTTCAGTTTCGCCCCGCAACGATGGCGGGAAGGGCGCAAAGACTAGAATGCGCGCCATGCGCCGCCTTTTGATCATCTGCTCTCTGCTACTGCTGTGCGTGCCGACTTCGATACAGGCACGCACGATCTATCGCTGCGTGCGCGACAACACCGTGAGCCTGTCCACCGCGCCGGAACCAGGATCGAAGTGCGAAGCGAAGCAGATCGAAGACAACGCGGTCCAGATCCAGAATCTCTGGGGCGAAATGGGCGTGTTCAGCGGCACGCTGTACGAGCGCGAACAGGATGGCGTCCTCGTCTATGGCACCCGCAATCTGCCGGGCTCGCGCGTCTATCTGCGCTTCACCGTGGAAACACCGGAAGGCGAGCCGGCACACGAAGGACTCGGCAAAGTCGATACGCCGCACCTGGACCGTCATGCCCGACTGTTCAAAGCAGCGGCGAAGAAGACCGGCGTGGACGATGCACTGCTGCGCGCGATCGCCCATGCGGAAAGCGGCTTCGATGAAAAGGCCGTCTCGCCGAAAGGCGCACAGGGCGTGATGCAGCTGATGCCTGTGGTCGCACTGCAATACGGCGTGAAAGATGCCTTTTCGCCAGCGGAATCGATCGATGCCGGTGCCCGCCATTTCAAGATGCTGCTCAAACGATTCAAGAACGATACGGCCATGGCCATCGCCGCCTACAACGCCGGCCTCGGCGCAGTGGCGCGCTACAACGGCGTGCCGCCCTATGCAGAGACACAAGCCTATCTGGAAAAAGTGCAGTTGCTGTATCGCGCCTACAGTGCCGCGCTGTCGCCGCCTCCACTACGACCAGCAGACTCGATTCCGCAGACCGACAAGCTGCGCACCACCTTGCCGTGACCGCAGCGACGCCGTGTCGGTACGGGCAGGTTTTGAGGCACGCAGCCTCTTGAACATGATTTCGAAAAAGATCCGCGCCATAATTCCGACATGACACACGAACTCACACTCATCGGCTTCGACGGCGACGATACGCTGTGGCGCAGCGAAGACTATTACCGCGACGCGCAGCAGGCATTCGAGCGCATCGTCGGTGGTTACGTCGATCTCGGCGATGTCCATGACCGGCTGTACGCCATCGAAAAACGCAATCTCGCGCTATTCGGCTATGGCGTGAAAGGCATGACGCTGTCGATGATCGAAGCGGCGGTCGCGATCACCGATGCGCGTATCTCCGCACAGGATCTGCACCGCATCGTCGAACTCGGAAAATCGCTGCTGCAACATCCGGTGGACCTGTTGCCGGGGATTCGCGAAGCCGTCGAAACGATCGCCGCCGACCACGACATCGTACTGATCACCAAGGGCGATCTGTTCCATCAGGAAGACAAGGTCCGCAAATCCGGCCTGACCGACCTGTTCCGCCGCATCGAAATCGTCAGCGAAAAAGACACCGCCACCTATACGCGCCTGTTCGCGGAATTCGACCTTCCGCCGGAACATTTCGCGATGATCGGCAATTCGCTGCGTTCGGATATCGTGCCGGTGCTCGAACTCGGCGGCTGTGGTGTGCACATGCCATATCACGTGACCTGGACGCACGAAACCGAGACCGCACCGCCTTCCGCACTCGAACGGCTGCGCACCGTCGATACCGCATCGGCATTGCCTGCGGCGATCCGCTCGTTGATCGACGCCTGAACGCAGCGACCACGACAACAACACCAATCCATGCAATCTGTACATCCCGGTCGCTACGCCGGATGATGCAGATCACGCTTCACAGGACACACGACCATGCGCACGACGCTCGCCACCTTGCTTCTTGTGTTCGGTCTCGGTCTCGGTATCGGCAGTGCCCAGGCACAGGATTTCTCGTTCGGCTGGAATCCACGCAGCGGCGACATCTGGGTCGACACCTGGCTCGGCGACATGAATCGCTACGGTGGCCGGTATCGCGATCCTTTCATCGACGAGATGGTGCGCTACCACAGCGCTCCGCGTGATCTGGTGGACGAACTGCTGAACCGCCGACGCTGGGCACCGGGTGACGTCTATTTCGCCTGCGCGCTGGCCAAACTCGTTGGCCGCCCCTGTCGCTACGTCGTCGAAATATGGGAACGCGACCACGCACAAGGTTGGGGCGCGGTGGCCAAGCGGCTCGGCGTCAAACCGGGCTCCGCCGAATTCCACCGGCTGAAGCGCGGCTTCGTCCCGAGCTACGACCGCTGGGCACGCCCGATCGAGATCGATCGCGACCTGGAGCGTGACTTCCCGGGTCGCGGCAAAGGCCACGACAAGCATCGTGGCAGCGACCAGAAAGACGACCATGGCCCCGGCAACAGCGGCAAGGCCCATGACAAGAACAAAGGCAAAGGAAAGCACTGATCCGATGCTCGCAGAGATGATCGTCCATCGCGGCGGCTGCCACTGCCGCCGCGTACGTTTCGAGATCGATGCGCCGGCCGTGCTTGATGCGCTCGACTGCAACTGCTCGATCTGCCGGATGACCGGCTTCCTGCATCTGATCGTACCGGCCGCCCGCTTCCGGCTGCTGTCCGGCGACGACGCGCTTGGCGAATACCATTTCAACACCGGCACCGCGCGTCATCTGTTCTGCCGGCACTGCGGCATCAAGAGCTTCTACGTGCCTCGCAGTCATCCAGACGGCTACAGCGTGAATGTGCGCTGCCTCGATCCGGGAACGGTCGAATGCGTGAACGTCACCGCATTCGACGACAACGATCGCGAAGCTGCGACTGCGGCCATCGCGCATCTGTCGAAGGATTGAGCGGCACACCGATTTTGACGGCCGGCTCCGGCTTGGACGGCCGATTTGCACGGCCGATTTGCACGTGGTGTGGCCTTGCTTCCAGCCGTTGAATAACGAGTCCAAGCGACGCACAGCGCCACGGTCATTGCGCGCGCGACCAGGATGCTTAGACAAGCGCACCGGTGATTTCCCGTGGAGAGACCACGTTTTTCGTCGATTTCTTCCCGAATTTGCCCGGTTTCATCTCGGATTCTCCCTGTGCAGTAGGTGCCACCGGCTCTAGCCTTCGTCCACCAGCCTCACATCGAGGTTGCAAAAACGATCTGGAGCATAGAGATGACATCACTGAAATGGGTTCTCGCCACTTCCATCGCACTGGCCATGGCCAGCATGGCACCGAGCACGCAGGCCGCCGCGACCGGCAATTCGCCTGGCTACTACTACATCGCCTATACCTACACTGGCGGCTCACCGAACCCGTATCAGTACATGCGGGTCGGCGCCTTCGCAACCCAACAGGCCTGCGCGCAGGCACGGGCGGCGGATTACGGAAATGGCGACGCGTGGATCCCGTACGATGGCACCGGCATCCAATGCACGTATGTCTACGCGAATGAAGTGGGCAGCATGAACGATGTGCTTTCCCACTGGAACAGCATTGTTGGCGGCGACAATGGCACCACCATTGGCTATGCGGACCCGCAGAAGCTGAAAGCCATCGCCGAGCTTCGCGACATCTATCAGCTCGAAAGTTACGAGGCAGACATGGTCCGCATTCTGCAGACGCGTAGCGCTTCCAATCCGCGCTGATCCGACGGCATCAGCCACGAACGAGGCGCGAAACCCGCGCCTCGTTTTGTATCCGGCACATCACATCATGCGTTCTACCGGCTCTGCGGCATCAATCAAGGATGCCCACGTCCCACGCAGCCATTCCGATGACAAAAGACCAGGACACCCACTATTTGCTATTGAATCTCAGGGCGCATCGACTCAGCGCAAATCACCCCCCTGCGTCATGCACATTTCGCTTGGCATCGGCGGCTAACCGATCATCGCCCACGCAGCGCCCTCCCTCGCGGGCCACGGCGTTTCCATCCTCGATCAGGTGTGCAGAGCAATCTTCTTCGCCAGCCCCAGTCCCTTGACCCACCGCTGGCCGATACGCTGTGCGACAGCGATCAGATCGTGTGCTTCGCCAACAACGCGCCAGTAACCCGATCCAATCGCGTTCACCCGCATGGCCCAGCGCTGATTCGTCGGATCCAAGGACTGAAGCACCGGCAGCGCGTCCCTGGGAATCGTACCGCGCTTGCCTTCACGCAGGTGTCGCCCGGTCCAGTCGACGAGTTCCAGATAGTCGCCCGTGCGAATCGGCAGACAGCGCAACAGCGAGCCCGATGTCGGCGACAAGGATTGCGTCAGTACGGCAGGATCCCGTTTGGCGTGATCAATGCGCTGCTGTGCGCTGGTGTAGTCGGAGTCCTCCAGCTGTGTGGTCATCCCGGCGCGGATCGGGTTCAGATCCACGTAGGTCATCGCGGCAAGTACCGCGCGCGTATCGCACAGGAGCTGACACTTGTAGCGACCCTCCCAGAACCGCCCCTTGCAGCGATCCTCGGCATTCGCGCGTCGGGCGATCGGTTCGGCCAGACAGCGCATCAACCACGACAGGTCGCCCAGCCTTCGGCGTAGCTCGGCCAGATACGGTGGGTCCTGCAAAATGCGTTGTCGCTTGTGCTCGCGGGCATGATGGCTGTCGCTTCGATGCGGAAACAGCTTCAGCCAGCGCTCAACGACCGTTTCATCGTCCCAATTGCCGACATGCGTCGGATCCATATGCACCACGATCTGCAGGTGGTTACTCATCACCGCATAGGCGAGCACATCGGCTGCGAAGCAGGAGGCGATGAGGGCAATCCGGGCCTGCACCCAGTGTCTTCGGTGCTCGAACGACTCACCGGTGTAATCGTCGATGCCGCATAAGAACGCACGCCGTACGCAGCGCTGCACGCAGTGGAACGTGCTTGCGGTATCCGACGGGACGAGTTTGGATCGCGGTTGAGCCATGACTGGCATCGTAGGGCGGCGGCAAGCAAGCCACTGTCGGGAAACAGCACAGATAGCTGTAGGGGATTTCTGGTTTGTGGGTGTCCTTGTTGCTCTCCCTTGTTGCTCCTCTTGGGGGGACAACATCTCCAGTCTGCCGCGCCGCGATCCGCCTTCAAGTTTCAGGAGACAGGCAGCACAAGGAAACCTGCCCCCGATCTCTGGATTCCGAGATTGCGGCTTTGCTGCTCAGCAGCGAAAACAATGACGGATTTCGCTAGATGCGAATGGTCATGATCGATTGGGGCTCATTTCATGATCCGAACATGATGTTTTTGCATGAACTTGATGGTCGTCGAGACCAGCATGGCGCCGTGGGTGGTAACCAGCGATGCGATGCACACCAAGCCGCCTATGTCGCAAGCCCGCGTCGGAACCGAATAGTGCAGGCCTTACGTTCAGCCCACGGCTCGTGAGCCCACCCGCACGTCAGCACCCCGTCGCCCCTTATCCATTCATTTCTAAGGAACAGAATCATGAAGACTCAAGTGGTTGTACAGGTCACCACCCTGTCGACGGCACTGGCGCTGGCGATGCTCGCCCCGACAGCATTCGCCCAGACACTGCCTGCAGCCGGCGCTACGAATTCGGGTACCGCCACGCTCACCGGGTCGCGCACGACCGCTGGCGCGTACCCGAATGAGAGAAGAATGTTTGCCTTTCATCCCACCGTCGTCGTGCCACGACGCTCCTACGTGACCTCCTGCCTGTCGGGCGGCACGCGCAAGATCTTCGCATCGTTCACCTCACGCAATACCAGCGGCGGTACCGAGGGCATGATCATCTCAGCGAATGTCGAAACCAGCGGCGCGGTTACCGGGTTCAGCCAGAAAGTCTTCGCGAGTGAATGCCTGGACATGGCCGGCATCACGGCGGATTCGAGCTGCAGCGTCGTGGCGGCGTTGTGCAAAAGACCTTCCAACGCACCCGTACTCTCCCCCGATCTGGACCTGGTGGCCCGCATTCGCAACGACAGCTGGGGAAATAAATTTCGAGCCGCGCTCACCGCCGACCCGGCCGACAACCGGATGTGGCTCTACGAATGGACGGGTTCGCCCGCCAACCCAACCGGAACAGCGCCAGCCAAAAGATACGTGGTCGCCAAGAACATCCGCAGCACTGCTACCTGGAAACCCGCAGACGGCCCCTTCGTCGAAACCGGGCACCATTCCCTGGCCTTCAGCCCCGCCGCGACCGCGAGCAATGGCCTGCCTGCCAGCGATTCGTTATATGCGATCTCGATGAGCACGACCGGCGCGACGGGCACCGATGGCGTCAAGCACGACGGCGACAAATTCGTTGTTGTCAGGCGCACCGCCACCCCCAGCATCGACCTGGACCGGGGATGGATTGACTCTTGCGGGATAGGACACCCGCGAACGAATCGAGTCGCCATGCGACGCAGCACCAACAGCAACGAAATCTATCCCACAAAGTTCAGCGTAATTTGCTCAACAGACTGGGACGGCGTCGCCAACTCCAAGAAGGCCGGGATCTGGATGCGCACTGAAGGCGGCGCAGTAGGCGTGCCATTGCAGGCCGGGAGATTGGCCCATACGCTGTATACCAAAAGCGGAGTAACGGACTATACGAACTACATCAACGGCGGCGGGGGCGCGCTGGTGGCAACCGCCACGGGATACCTCGGCGTCATCGTTGGAAACGACACTACGACCACCGCCGTGAGGTCGAGAATCGGCCTGGTGACTTTCGACGCTTTCGGCGCGAAAGTCGGTGCCACTCGCTGGGTCAAGTCCAGCGCCGATTACTATATGGGTTACCCGCAACTGGTTCAGATCGGTTTCGAGGCAAACGGCACAACACCCCGGTACCTGCTTGGCTGGGCCGAGATGATGGCAGCACCCTCGACCTTCACGGCCGCCCAAGTGGCAGCGGCATTCAACAGCCCCTCCCCGGACAACACGCAGCGCGTTGCCACCCATTACTACGTGCAGGAGATCGACAGCGTTGGCACGGCGAAAGCGGCCGTGAAATCACTGGTTCATGGCTGGGGCGAACAGGACCAGATGGTCGCACTGGGGCGCGGGAAGGCAGCCTGGGTCTACAGGCCCGACTCCACCATCAAGCTTACGACCACCGGTACGTTGGTGCCCTCTACGACTGCGGTACCGAACCCGCCCTCACCGTATTCCACATCACTGATCTTCATGACCTACACATCCAGCAATCTGACGCCGACATCGCCGTAAGGATGCTGCACCAACGAGGCGGACCATGTGAACGCCGTATGGCGCAATGACCAAGGCGGCAGTTGCGCAGCAGGTGCCGCCGCATGGGACGAATCACCAACAGCACACGCCTCGCTGATGCGGGGCGTGTGCTGTTTGGTCGACACGAGACAAACACACTGATTTGCAAACCGCCCGTCTCGTAGCACGGGTGTCGCCCCGCGCGCCCTGGGGTTTTTGCGACATTTCAACGATGCCACACCGCTTGTCATCGGATTGCGTGCATTACTGGTATCGCACGCATCGTTCAGAACGACAGATCCATTGCTCGTCATCCCGCGAAAAAGCCCCGGGTGTCGCGAGACGCCGCAGCCTCTTCAATGGTCCATGCACCCTGTCGCGCTGCCTAGATTGATGTGGCCTGAGCTGCCGGCATCGCTGATGACGCGCTCGGCAGCTCACTGCCGAGACTCTGAGCACCACCGACGAGGCTCAAAGCCTCGACGCTGGTGAAAAAAGCATCACCGCCGAAGTTCCGAACTACGCGCGCGAGGCTCGCAGCTCCGACGATGATGAAAATTTCATCATCATTGAGGTTCCGTAGCTCCAACGACGGAGCTCAAAGCCTCGGCATTGGTGAAAATTTCATCATCGCCGGAGATCGGGAGCTCCACGCATGAGGCTCAGAGCCTCGCGCGTGATGAAAATTTCATCATCGTCGGAGCTATGAAGCTCAGCGTTTGAAGCTCAAAGCTCCAGCGATGGTGAACATTTGATCATTGGTGGTGTTCTGGGGACGTGAGGTGGGAGTTATCGCGTGAAGAGCGGCCCTCATCCGGCCTTCGGCCACCTTCTCCCCGCAGACGGGGAGAAGGGACACCTTCGCAGGAAGAAGGAATGCCTTCGCGGGGAGGAGGAACGCCTTCGCGGGGAGGAGGAACGCCTTTGCGGGGAGAACAAACGCCTTCGCAGGGAAAAAGAATCTCATCGCGGCCAGTGGGAAAGAAGGCACACCATCGCGTGCTGTCGTTCTCCCGGTCTACGAACCAGAAGCGTTCGGCAAGGCGGCGACCGTGCGATGCGGTCGCTATCGCTTACCCACCCGGGCCACATCACCTCCTGAGCTGCACACCCCTGCCTTTCGCCCTATGTGATTAGGTGTGGTAGTTAACTACACTACCTGTGCAGCTGGAGTTGAGGATTCGTCGTCGACGGATCGCCGGGGCGGGAGATGGGGCTATGTCGCAGTGTGAACTTTCTTTGAAATCAGTCGGTTATCGTTACGGCGGCCATCAGGCGGTGACGGGGATCAGTCTGGAGCTCCGGCCGGGGATTCTGGGGCTGCTCGGGCCGAATGGCGCCGGCAAATCCACACTGATGCGGATGCTGGCGACGATGACGAAGCCGAGCAGCGGCCAGATCACCTGGAACGGTGAAGACCTGGCCCGGTCGCCGAACACGCTGCGCAACACGCTTGGCTATCTGCCGCAGGATTTCGGCGTGTACCCGGCGCTCAGCGCCCGCGAATTCCTCGGCTTCCTCGCGGCGGTGAAAGGCCTCTCGGGGACGAAGGCGCGGGAGCGGGTCGATCACTGCCTGTCGCTGGTCGGCCTGAGCAACGCCGCCGACCGCCGGCTCGGCGAATTTTCCGGCGGCATGCGCCAGCGGGTCGGGATCGCGCAGACCCTGTTGAACGATCCGGCGCTGCTGATCGTGGACGAACCCACGGTCGGCCTCGATCCCGAAGAGCGGATGCGGTTCCGCCATCTGCTGACCGATCTGGCCGGCGAACGGCTGGTGATCCTGTCCACGCATATCGTCTCCGATGTGGAGGCCAGCGCGACCTCGCTGGTGGTGATGACGACCGGCGAGCTGCGCTTCCACGGCACGCCCGAGCAGTTGATCGCGCAAGCCGATGGGCACGTCTGGGAATGGACGATCGCGCCCGAGCAGCTGGCCGAGGTGCGCAAGGCCTTCGTGCTGTGCGGCTCGCTGCGCCGCCCGGAAGGTATCCGCGTGCGCGTGATCGCCAG
>JBGSID010000318.1:0-8636 GCA_041751895.1 Lysobacteraceae bacterium
GCTGCCTTCAGCGCATCCGCCATGGCCTGTGAGCCGGCATCCACTTCGCCCATCGCGGCGAGCGCGGTCGGCAGCGTGGCGCCGGCAGCCTTGGCGACAGCCGCCAATGCGACTGGCAACTGTGAGGGTGCGACGATCTTCTTGCCGGCGCTCTTGAAGGTGAAGTCGAAATCGACCGGATTGATTGCGAACAGCTTGCTGCCGCCGCGCGCGGCCTTGTGCAGGCGCTGATGCAGCAACGGCAGCTCGTGGCGAATGTTGCTGCCCACCAGCAGCACCGCTGGCGCCTTCTCGATTGCCATGACCGACAGCGCGAACGGCTGCGCCACCGGCGCGTCGGCGAGATCGAGCGCGCGCAGACGATGATCGATGTTGCCGCAACCCAGCCCCGCAGCGATGCGCGCCAGCAGCGCGCCTTCTTCGTTGGACGTGGCCGGATGCACCAGCATGCCCAGTTGCTCGCCCGCCTGCGCCTTGAGCAGCGCGGCGGCTCGCGACAGCGCCTCGTCCCACGATGCCTCGCGCCACTTGCCGCCGTCCTTGAGCAACGGCGTGTGCAGACGATCCTGCGCGTACAGGCCCTGATGCGAGTAGCGGTCGCGATCGGACAGCCAGCACTCGTTGATGGCTTCGTTGTCGCGCGGGACGCTGCGCAGCACTTCGCCGCGCCGCACGTGCAGGAACAGGTTGGAACCCAGCGCGTCGTGATAACCGACGCTGTTGCGCGCCATCAGTTCCCAGGCGCGGGCGCGGAAGCGGAACACCTTGTTGGTGAGCGCGCCGACCGGGCACACGTCGATCACGTTGCCCGACAGCTCGCTGGTCAGCGGCTTGCCGTCGAAGGTGCCGATTTCCAGGCGTTCGCCGCGATTCATGCCACCCAGTTCGAAGGTGCCGGCGACATCGGCCATGAAGCGCACGCAGCGGGTGCACTGGATGCAGCGCGTCATCTCGGTTTCGACCAGCGGCCCGATGTCCTCATCGGCCACCACGCGCTTGCGCTCGTTGTAGCGGCTGACCGAACGCCCGTAGCCGAGCGATACGTCCTGCAACTCGCACTCGCCGCCCTGATCGCAGATCGGGCAGTCGAGCGGATGGTTGATCAGCAAAAACTCCATCACGTTGCGCTGTGCATCGAGCGCGCGCTTGGACTGGGTGTAAATCTTCATGCCCTCCATCACCGGCGTGGCGCAGGCCGGCGCCGGCTTGGGCATCTTCTCGACGTCGACCATGCACATACGGCAATTGGCCGCGATCGGCAGCTTTTGGTGATAGCAGAAGCGCGGGATCGCGATGCCGGCCTTGTCGGCCGCCTGGATGATCATCGAACCCTTGGCCGCTTGCAGCGCCACGCCGTTGATTTCGATGTTGACCAGATCGGGGGCGGTCTGGTTGCTGGGCTGGGCGCTCATCGCACGTCTCCAGAGCGAGTCGGTCCGCAAAGGACGCCAAGACCGCAAATAAAAGCGGGTTCCTGTCCGCAAAGGACACCAAGATCGCAAATAAAAGCGGGTTGGAGATTTTCTTTGCGCACTTTGCGTCCTTTGCGGACTGCAATACGCTTCAAACGGCTCATGCCGCCACCCCCAGCCGCGCGTCATCGACCAGGAACCGCTTGTTGACGATCGCGTATTCGAATTCGTTCCAGAAGTGACGCAGGAAGCCTTGCACTGGCCATGCAGCGGCTTCACCGAAGGCGCAGATGGTGTGGCCTTCGATCTGCCCCGCCGCCGCCTTGAGCGTGTGCAGGTCCTCGATGGTGGCATTGCCTTCGACGATGCGGGTAAGCACCCGGTACATCCAGCCGGTGCCTTCGCGACACGGGGTGCACTGGCCGCAGGATTCGGCGAAATAGAAGCGCGCGATGCGCTGACAGGCGCGCACCATGCAGGTGCCTTCCTCCATCACGATCACCGCGCCCGAGCCGAGCCCGGAGCCGGCCTTCTGGATGCTGTCGTAATCCATGGTCAGGCCGAGCATGGTGTCACCCGGCAGCACCGGCATCGAGGAACCACCGGGGATCACCGCCTTGAGCTTGCGCCCGCCGCGCACGCCACCGGCCAGTTCCAGCAACTCGCTGAACGGGGTGCCGAGGCGGATTTCGTAATTGCCGGGGCGGGCAACGTGGCCCGACACCGAGAACACCTTGGGGCCGCCGTTGTTGGGCTTGCCCAGGCCCAGAAACCACTCCGGGCCGTTGCGGATGATGGCCGGCACCGAGGCATAGGTCTCGGTGTTGTTGATCGTCGTCGGGCGGCCGTACAGACCGAAATTGGCCGGGAACGGCGGCTTGAATCGCGGCTGGCCCTTTTTGCCTTCCAGCGATTCCATCAGCGCGGTTTCTTCGCCGCAGATGTAGGCGCCCGCGCCGAGCGCGTTGTAGATGTCGATATCGATGCCGCTGCCGAGAACGTTCTTGCCCAGCCACCCGTGCTTGTAGGCTTCGGCCGTGGCTTCTTCCAGATGCTCGAAAGGCTCGTGATGAAACTCGCCACGCAGATAGTTGTAGGCAACGGTCGAACCCGTCGCATAGCACGCGATGGCCATGCCCTCGATCACCGCATGCGGATTGAAGCGCAGGATGTCGCGATCCTTGCAGGTGCCAGGCTCGGATTCATCGGAGTTGCAGAGTATGTACTTCTGCATACCGGTGCCCTTGGGCATGAAGCTCCACTTGAGGCCGGTCGGGAAGCCCGCGCCGCCGCGACCGCGCAGCCCGGAACCCTTGACCATTTCGATCACCTGTTCCGGCGGAATCTTCTCTTCGATGATCTTGCGCAGCGCACTGTAGCCGCCGGTCTTCAGGTAGTTTTCGTACGACCACGGCTTGTCGAAATGCAGAGTGGTGTAGACAGCCTGATGCTCCTTCGGCGCAGGGCCGACGGGACCGGTGGCGTGGGGGCTATGCGAACTGGAGCCGTGATGCGTCATCTCGTCGCCCTGCTTCATTTCAGACCATCGAGCAGCTCATCCACCTTTTCGGTGGTGAGATTCTCGTGGTAGTGACCGTTGATGACCATCATCGGCGCGCCGCAGCACGCAGCCAGACATTCTTCCTCGCGCTTCAGGAAAACACGGCCATCCTCGGACGATTCGCCGAGCTTGCAGCCGAGCTTATTTTCGGCATGCGCGACCAGATCTTCGGCGCCGTTGAGCCAGCAGCTGATATTGGTGCAGAAGGCGACATTGTTCCGGCCGACTTTTTCAGTCTCGAACATCGAGTAGAACGTCGCGACTTCGTATGCCCACACCGGCGGCAGATCGAGATACTTCGCGACCGCAGCGATCAGCTCGTCGGTCAACCAGCCGTCGTTCTGTTCCTGCGCAGCGTGCAGCCCCTGCAGTACTGCCGAGCGTTTGCGATCCGGCGGAAACTTGGCCAGCCAATGATCGATATGCGCCCGCGTCTTGTCGGACAACGCGACCATCGGGTCGACGTTGCGGCAGGCTTCGAAATTTCCAGTCGCTTTCATTCTTCTCTGCGCCCTCAGCGATCGATTTCGCCGAACACGATGTCGTAGGTGCCGATCATCGCGACCACGTCGGCCAGCATATGGCCTTTCACGATCGTGTCCATCGACGACAAATGTGCGAACCCCGGCGCCCGCAGGTGGGCGCGGAACGGTTTGTTCGCGCCGTCGGACACCAGATAACAGCCGAATTCGCCCTTCGGTGCTTCGACGGCGCAGTACGTCTCGCCGGCCGGCACGCAATAACCTTCGGTGAACAGTTTGAAGTGGTGGATCAGCGCTTCCATGTCGTCCTTCATGGACTCACGGCTCGGCGGCGCAACCTTGTAGTTGTCGATCATCACCGGGCCCGGGTTGGCCTTCAGCCATTTCACGCACTGCTGGATGATGCGATTGGACTCGCGCATTTCAGCGACGCGGACCAGGTAACGGTCGTAACAGTCACCCGCCACACCCACGGGAATGTCGAAATCGACTTCGGCGTATTTCGCGTAAGGCTGCTTCTTGCGCAGATCCCACGCAATGCCCGAACCGCGGATCATTGGGCCGGTCATACCCCAAGCCAACGCCTGTTCCGGTGGAATCACACCGATGCCGACGGTCCGCTGTTTCCAGATGCGATTGTCGGTGAGCAGGGTTTCGTATTCGTCGATGCGCGCGGGGAAATCGTTCGTGAACGCTTCCATGTAATCGAGCATCGAACCTTCGCGCCATTCGTTGAAGCGCTTGAGCTTCCCGCCCTTGCGCCACGGCGATTCGCGGTATTGCGGCATCTTTTCGGGCAAATCGCGGTACACGCCGCCCGGGCGGTAGTAGGTCGCGTGCATGCGCGCGCCCGACACAGCTTCATACACGTCCATCAACTCTTCACGTTCACGGAACGCGTAGAGGAATACTGCCATCGCACCGAGATCGAGCGCGTTCGAACCGATCCACATCAGGTGATTCAGGATGCGCGTGATCTCGTCGAACATCGTGCGGATCCACTGCGCACGTTCCGGCGCTTCGATCTGCATCAAGGTTTCGATAGCACGCACGTAGGCGTGCTCATTGCACATCATCGACACGTAGTCCAAGCGATCCATATAACCGATCGACTGATTGAATGGCTTGGATTCGGCGAGCTTTTCGGTGCCGCGATGCAGTAGGCCGATATGCGGGTCGGCACGCTGGACGATTTCGCCATCCATTTCAAGAATCAGGCGCAACACGCCGTGAGCGGCCGGATGCTGTGGGCCGAAATTCAAGGTGTAGTTACGGATTTCCGGTTGGCTTGAAGCCTGTTTCGACTCCGCTGCGTTGCCAACAAAACCTGCGCTGAACGAATGCACGCTACTCATTTCTTTGCCTCCGCCTTGCGCGCGGCCGATTCGCCCGATGCGGTCGCGTAGCGCGCGTCGTCGCGGATCACGCGTGGCACGCCGACACGCGGCTCGACCGAGGTGACAGGTTCATAGATCACGCGCTTCTTCTCTTCGTCGTAACGGACTTCGACGTTGCCGATCAGCGGAAAATCCTTGCGGAACGGATGTCCGACAAAACCATAGTCAGTGAGAATGCGGCGCAGATCAGGGTGGCCTTCGAAAATGATGCCGAAAAGATCGAATGCTTCCCGCTCGAACCAGTTCGACACTGGCCACAGGTCCGTGAGAGATGCGACGATCGGCAAATCGTCATTCGACGCAAAGACTTTCACGCGCACGCGGCGGTTGTGCTGCACCGACAACAACTGCACGACCGCTGCGTAGCGCCGCTGCGGGACCGAAACGATAGCCTGACCATCGAACCGATCGGACTCCTGCGTCGTAGTTTCACCATATTTGAAGCGACCGGGGCCACGACCTTCAACGCCACGACTGAAACCTTCGGACGATACTTCCGTATCCCACTCATCACTGCCGTAGCCGAGATAATCGACACCACACAGATCGACCAGCGATTCGAAAGCGAACTCGTCGCGCAGGATTTCACAGCCGGAATGCCAGGCGGTGTCGGAAAATTCGATACCAACCTCACCACGCGGTTCGGCCACAGTGACGATGGCGTCCGGAAAACGCGCGCGCAGGCGATCAGCGAATTGAACGGCGGTTTCGGCCATGGTCAGCGAACGCCCTGCTTGTCGTCACCGAAATTGGTGCCGCGACGGATCTTCTTCTGTAGTTGAAGAATGCCGTAGACCAGCGCTTCAGCGGTCGGCGGGCAACCGGGCACATAAACGTCGACCGGGACGATGCGATCGCAGCCGCGAACCACCGAGTAGGAGTAATGATAGTAGCCGCCACCGTTAGCGCAGCTGCCCATCGAGATCACCCATTTCGGGTTGGGCATCTGGTCGTATACCTTGCGCAGCGCAGGAGCCATCTTGTTGACCAGCGTACCGGCGACGATCATCACGTCGGACTGGCGCGGTGACGGACGGAACACCACGCCGTAACGGTCAAGATCGAGGCGTGCGGCACCGGCATGCATCATTTCTACCGCGCAGCAGGCAAGACCGAAGGTCATCGGCCACATCGAGCCGGTGCGCGCCCAGTTCCAGAGCACATCGAAACTGGTGGTGACGAAACCGTGCTCGAGCAGCGGATTGCCATCCTCGGACAGCAGACTCTCCGGACGCAGGATGTCGTCCAACCGCCCTTCCGGGATTGGGTTATTCGCAAAATCCGCGACTTTCTGGATCGAATCGATGACGCCCATATCAATCGGAACTCCGGTCGTTGCGTACGTTGCCGCAGGAAATGGTGTGCATCATTCCCAGTCCAGCGCCCCGCGCTTCCATACATAGATGAAGCCCAGGAACAACATGCCGACGAACAGACCCATGGTGACGAGACTGCGCACGCCGATCTCGGTGAAGACCTGCGTCCACGGCACGATGAAGATGATTTCCAGGTCGAAAATGATGAACTGGATCGCGATCAGGTAGTAGCGGATGTCGAACTGCATCCGCGAGTCATCGAATGTGTTGAAGCCACATTCGTAGGGCGAAAGTTTTTCGGCATCGAATGTCTTCGGGCCGAGGAAGTTGCCGATCACGATCAAGGCGATGCCTATGCCGGTGGCAACGATCAGAAACAGCAGGGTCGGCAGATATTCGGCCAGCACTCGTGTGTTCTCTCGGCGTTGAGTTGTGTCGACGGATCGTATGAAGCAAAGCCGCGTCGCCGCGACCATGACCCGGAAGCGCCGCGACGATATCGCTCCGAGCGCAGGTTCTTCGCGAACCGCGCAAATGGCGCAGACCCCGCTTGGAACCGTGGACGGGCGCCATTGCTGACCCCCTTCATCCCTGACACCTGAACCCAGCTTCCATGCATGAGTCCGATACCAATGCTGCTACTTGTTGCATATTGCTGATTGGTGCCCAAAGGGGGACTCGAACCCCCACGACCTAAGTCGCTACCACCTCAAGGTAGTGCGTCTACCAATTCCGCCATCTGGGCAATGCCGCTGCCCCACCAGCCGAGCTGGGGAAGCCGAACTATTGTAAAGGATGCTGCAGCAAAGTCGCATCCTTTCGATGATGGTTGCGATGCAATGCAGACCTTCATCTCGTTATCACCGCAAAGCCCGCTGAAAAAAAACGTGCGCCGCAGTGGAATCGAGCCAAGGAAGACCCGGCCCGACCAAATCCGTTTCAGCCTCCTTGCGACACCGGCTGGGCCGGCGCCGTGCCCGGATCGGCTGGCGCCGACGGAGGCTTGGCATCTGCCGGCGGCGGCACGGGAAGCGACTGAGCCGGTGCGGCCTGCGGCAACGGCTGAGCTGGAACCATTGGCGCCTTAGTGTCGGCCTTCGGCACTGCCGTCTGCGACATCACGCCAAGATCCTGCTGTGTCGCCGCCTTGGGCTTGGCGCCATGCGTGGCATTCCAAGCCATGAACAGCGCGACCGAGAAGAACGTGATCGCCAGCCACTTCGTGGACTTGGTCAGGAAGTTCGACGCACCGCGCGAACCGAACACCGTCGCCGAAGCGCCAGCGCCGAAACCCGAGCCCGCCTGCGCACCCGCGCCGCGCTGCATCAGGATCAGCGCGATCATGGCGATCGCGACCAGGACATACACAACATTGAGGATCAACAACATCGTTGGCACTCGCAAGGAAGGGGGCAAAGCCGCCGGCGCGACGCTTGCACCGGACCCGTTTAAAGATCAGGCCCGTGCGGCAGCGATGATCGCAAGAAAATCGGATGCCACCAGAGAGGCGCCGCCGATCAACCCGCCATCCACGTCCGGCTGCGCAAACAGCACGGCCGCATTATCCGGCTTGCAGCTGCCCCCGTACAGGATGGGCAGCGAGCCGGCGATTGTAGCATCGCGCGCAGCGACTTCGCCACGGATGAAGGCATGCACAGCCTGCGCCTGCGCCGGTGTTGCGGTTTTGCCCGTGCCGATTGCCCAAACAGGCTCATAAGCGAGCACAGCGCCCGCGAAGGCCTGCGGCCCGCAGTGCTCGAAGATCGCCGCCAGCTGGGTTTCGATCCGGTACTCGGTCTGCCCCGCTTCGCGCTCATGCAGCGATTCGCCGACACAGAGAACCGGGACCAGCCCCGCGTGTTTGGCAGCCAGAAACTTGCGAGCGACCAGTGCATCACCTTCCGCATGGTACTGGCGGCGCTCGGAATGACCGACCAGACCATACCGGGCGCCGATATCGACCAGCATCGTGGCGGACACCTCTCCCGTGAATGCGCCTTTTTCATTGGCACTGACGTCCTGGGCGCCGAACAAGAGCGGCTGCCCCTCGAAATCCTCGATCAGGTCGCTGAGATAAGGCAAAGGCGGCAGGACCACCACATCAACCCCATTGCTTCCGTCGGCATGGAGACCGGCGGCAATGGCGGCAACCAATTCGGTGGCGAATGCACGCGAACCGTGCAGTTTCCAGTTTCCGGCAACGATTTTGCGGCGCATGACCAGCTCCGAAACGAGATGCGACAGGATAGCCGATGACGGACCACCGACGGACGACAGGTATGCTTGCGCGACCACCAATAGGCGCCCGAGGAAGCTGGATGAGCATCAACGCACAGGGGAATGCACAGGGATATGCGCTGATAACCGGCGCCTCCAGTGGCATCGGCGCCGCCATCGCCCGCGAGTACGCACGTCGAGGCGTGCCGCTGATCCTGACCGCACGGCGCGCCGACCGGCTGCAGGCGCTG
>JBGSID010000319.1:0-3546 GCA_041751895.1 Lysobacteraceae bacterium
TGGTCGCGCGCGGCGACAGCCCGCGTGAGGCGCGAAGCAAGCAGAGTCAGTGGCAGGGGCTGCGCGACGAAGACGTGCCGGCGCGCTATCGCCGTCTGTGCCAACAACTGGCGCTGGCGCGCAGTCGCGGCTACAGCCCGCAGGTCGTGGAGCGGTTGCAGTCGCTGACCCAGCGCGGACATGCGGTGTTCTACCGTGCGCCGCCGCCGCAGTGGCGGCGTGCGCTGGAATTCTTCCTCGCCGATTTCCCACGGCTGGTGCGCGCACAGCGTGGCTGCCTGTTGGCGGCGCTGCTGTTGTTCCTGGTGCCGCTGGTCGGTTCATTCGTGGCGGTGCAGATCTCGCCGGAGCTGGTCTACAGCGTCTACGAACCGCAGGACATCGCGGAGATGGAGAAGATGTACGACCCCGCCGACCCGAAGCGCAAGCTCGGTCGCGAGAGCGGCGACGATCTGGCGATGTTCGGTTTCTACATCATGAACAACGTCGGCATCGGGCTGCGCACCTTTGCCAGCGGTCTGCTGTTCGGTCTCGGTACCGTCTACGTGCTGATCATGAACGGGCTGATGATCGGTGGTGTCGCCGGCCATCTGCAGGGTGTGGGCCATGGTGACCCGTTCTGGCGCTTCGTCGCCGGGCATTCCGCCCCTGAATTGACCGCGATCGTGCTTTCCGGCGCGGCCGGCCTGCGTCTTGGTCTGGATCTGGTGGCGCCGGGTCGACGGCGACGCATCGATGCCCTGATCGAAGGCGGCCGTGTCGGCGCGAAGCTCTGTCTCGGCATATTCGCGATGCTGGTATTCGCCGCTTTCGTCGAAGCCTTCTGGTCGTCGATCGGCTGGATTCCGGCGCTGGTCAAGTACGGCGTGGGCGGCGTGCTGTGGACGATCACGCTGAGCTGGCTGGCGCTCGGCGGGCGAAGCGGATCTGCTCACGCGGCACTGCCGCGTGATCCGCTGAGCGCCCGGCCAAGGATGGACGGGCCGGACAATCCGGAGCCAGCAAGGCCGCGCCATGGACGGCAGGAGGGCGCTTCGAAGTGAAACTCGAAACCCTCACCGTCGAACTGCGCCCGCGCACGCCCTGGGAGGCGATGGAGCTGGGCAGCGCGCTCGTGCGGCAGCACGCCGGCGCCATCTGGAAGCCATGGTTGCTGGTCACCGGTCTGGTCTTCGTGCTGCTGAATCTTGGCGCATGGGCGGTCGGCCAGCTCTGGCTGGTGCCGCTGCTGATGTGGTGGCTGCGGCCGGTGTTCGATCGCATCCCCCTGTACGTGCTGTCGCGGGCGGTGTTCGGCAGCGTGCCGGGTACCGCCGACACCCTGCGCGCGCAGTTGCGCTGGGGTTGGAGGCCGATGCTGGGCCACCTCACCTGGCGCCGCTTCAGTCCCTTGCGGGCGGTGATGTTGCCGATCGATCTGTTGGAAGGGGCCGCTGGCGCCAAACTGGGCGAACGTCGCCGGGTGATCGGCGGCGGTATCGGCGGTCATGCCGTGCAACTGACGGTGGTCTGCACGAATTTCATCATCGCCCTGCAGTTTTCAGTGCTGTTGCTGAGCGTGATCGCGGTGCCGAACGAACTCTTGCCGGAGGCGGGTCGCGCGGCATGGGCGATGATCACCGAACAGCCCCCGGCGTGGGCACTGATCGCCCTGAACGTGGTGGACTGGCTGGCGGTCGGCTTCATCGAGCCGTTCTACGTCGGTGCCGGCTTCGGTCTGTATCTCAACCGGCGTACGCAGCTGGAAGCCTGGGATCTGGAGATCGTATTCCGGCGGATGCGCAAGCGTCTCGAAACCATCGCCACGGCCGCCTTGATGGTCGCGATGTTGTTGCCGATGCTGTTGTCGACGCCTGTATTCGCGGAGGACACGCCTGCGGGCAGTGCGCCGCCTGCTGTGGAGGCCGCCAAAGACGAGAACAGGAAGGCCGACGGCGGCGACAAAGTCATCGCCGAAGGTGAACAGAAGAGCGTAAAAAACGCTGAGAGTGACAAAACATCCGCCGCCGAGAAGATCGAAACGAACAGCCTGCGCGATATCTTCGGCGATGAGACCGCCGACCCGCGAGCGTTCGGAAAAGCGGTCGACAAGGCCTATCGCGACCCGCTACTGCGACCGAAGCTGGAGCAGAGCACGTGGGCACGCAAGGATCGCGACAAGGATGAAGACGAGAAGCCCGACAACAAGTCGCAGCCGGAGCTGAAATGGCTGGCGGTGCTGGTGGGGTTGATCGCCGAGTACGGGCTGTGGCTGCTGCTCGGCGTGCTGGTGCTGGTATTGCTGATGACCGCCAAACGCTGGTGGCCCTGGCTGCAGGGCGCCGCCGCGCGACCCGAACCCGAGCCGGCACCGGTGGACATGACGGACCTGATGCATGCGGAGCCGCTGCCGCCTGATATCGCGACCGTGGCGCGCAGGCTGTGGACCGAGGGCCAGCCGCGCCGTGCATTGGCGTTGCTGTATCGCGCCAGCGTCGAAGCGATGACCATACGCGTCGATGCCCATCCGCCGCCGGGCGCGACCGAGGCCGAATGCCTGCGCCTGTCGAGACGCATGCCGGATGTCGAAGATCGTGACGCGTTCCAGCGCATGGTCCGGATCTGGCAATACGCCGCTTACGGTCAGCGCCTGCCGACAGCGGATGATTTCGAAACCCTGGTGCAGACGCTGGCACAGCGCTTCGGATGGGCGTCATGAGTCAGCGCGCGAACATTCTCCGTGCGGTCGGACTCTCGCTGCTGAGCGCGGCGCTCATTGCCGGTTTCGTGGCGTGGTGGATGCACACCTTCGAGCGCGTGACCAAATCCATCGACCTGCCGCCGAAGGGCGAGGCCGGCTACAACCCGCTGTACGCGCTGAAGATCGCACTGGGTCACGACGGCCAGCGCGTGGATTCGCGCCAGCGTCTGAGCCTGGACCGCCATCCGCTGAAGCCCGCCGACACCGTGCTGATGCTCGGCGACCCGCGGACGCTGTCGTCGACCGAAAGCACGCGTCTGCTCGACTGGGTCGAAAGCGGCGGTCATCTGATCGTGCGTACCCCGCCGCCGGGCTCGGCCATCGGCGATGAGGACGTACCGCTGCTGGGCGATCTCGGCATCGCACCGATGGATGAGGTGACGGGTTGCCTGGGGCTGCATGTCGAGGGCGAAGACGACCATGTCGAATTCTGCGATGGCCGGCAGTTCTACTTTTTCACCGACGATACCCAGGTGGATGCGACCTGGGGCGACGACGCCAATGCCGAATACGGCTACGCCCGCGTGCCCTGGGGCGACGGTAGCGTCGACGTGCTTGCCGACCTCGACTTCCTCGTCAACGACAAGCTTGAAGATGGCCCGCATGCTGCTTTGACACGGCAGCTGTTGGCGCCGAACTGGGGGCGCAAGGGCACCTTCCATCTGATCTACAGCGCCAACATGCCGCCGTTGTGGCGTTTGCTGATCGACCACGCCTGGCGCGTGCTGTTGCCGCTGTTGCTGGCGCTGCTGGTGTGGCTGTGGATGCGCGCCGAACGCCTCGGGCCGCTGCGCCCACCGCCGGCT
>JBGSID010000320.1:0-5176 GCA_041751895.1 Lysobacteraceae bacterium
TGCTCGCGCTCGGTGGCGCGAGCTGGCCGGCGCTCGGCTCGGACGGTGCCTGGGTACCGGCTTTGGCCGGGAGGGGTATCGATGTCGCACCACTGCAACCCTCCAACTGCGGCTTCGATATCGATTGGAGCGAACACTTCGTCACACGGCACGCCGGTGCGCCGCTGAAACCGGTGGTCGCACATTGGCAGGATCCCGACGGCGCGCCCCACGCGCTGCAAGGCGAGTGCGTCGCGACCACCACCGGCATCGAAGGCAGCGTGATCTACGCGCTCTCCGCCGACCTGCGCGACTGCATCGCACGCGACGGAGAAACGACGCTCTGGCTGGATCTGGCGCCGGGCCGTGATCTGGAACGCCTGTGTCGTGATCTGGCAAAACCACGCGGCAAGCGCAGCATCGGCGAACACCTGCGTCGGCAAACGGGACTGGACGCAGTGAAAATCGCGCTGCTGTTCGAAACGCTCAGCCGCGAAGCGACAAACGATATGGAAATGATCGCGACGACGATCAAACGACTGCCGCTGCGTCTGCGCCGCGCGCGGCCGATCGCGGAAGCCATCAGCACCGCCGGCGGCGTACGTCTGCAGGCACTGGACGATGCCCTGCAATCGACGGTGATGTCCGGCGTGTTCTGCGCGGGAGAAATGCTCGACTGGGAAGCGCCAACCGGCGGCTATCTGTTGACTGCCTGTTTCGCCAGCGGCCTGATGGCAGGACGCGGCGCCGTCACGCATGTGAAGGCGCAAACTGCAATCCCGTAGAAGAACCTTCAGGCCCGATTTCTGATTCGGGGCCGAAGCCCCTCCTCCCTGCGCAAGCGGGCGAAGACCCGCTCTCCCGTCAATATTTCTTCTTGGGCCGTTTCGCCGGCTGTCCGCGCGGCGGCAGCGGCGCGATGCCGCGTTCTTCAACCAGACGGAAATCGATCTTGCGTTCTTCCAGACTGGCCTTCAACACGATGATCGAGACCTGATCGCCAAGCCGGAACACGCGACCAGCGCGTTCACCACTGAGTGTCTTGCGGATCGGGTCGAAGTGGTAATAGTCGTTCGGCAACTGCGTGACGTGGATCAGACCGTTGACCTTCGAATCCTTGAGCTCCACGAACAGGCCGAAACTGGTCACACCGCTGATGATGCCGTCGAACTGGCCACCGACGTGTTTTTCCATCCACGCCGCGCGATAACGCTCGTCGACTTCACGCTCCGCCTCATCGGCACGACGCTCTCGTTCCGAGCACTGCACCGCCAACGCGGACATGTCGTTCGGCGAGTAGGTGAATTCGATCGGCTTGCGCCCGCTGAGTGCATGTTTGATCGCACGATGCACCAGCAGGTCCGGATAACGACGGATCGGCGAGGTGAAATGTGCGTAGGCATCGAGCGCAAGCCCGAAGTGGCCGACGTTGCCGGGCGAATACACCGCCAACGACTGGGTGCGAAGCAATACTGATTCCAACAGCGTCGCATCGGGTCGGTCGCGGATCTTGGTCAGCAGCGCGGTGAAATCACGCGGCTCGACCGTTGCCCACGGCGGCATCCGCAATTTGAACTCCTTGAGGAATTCGAGCAGATCGGTGTATTTCGATTCCGGCGGCTTTTCATGGATCCGGTATGGCGCCGGCACCTGTTTCTTGAGCAGGTAGCGTGCGGCTTCAACGTTCGCCGCGATCATGCACTCCTCGATCAGCTTGTGCGCGTCGTTGCGCGTCACCATGCCGGCCTGCACCACTTCCCCCTGCGGCCCGAGAACGAAGCGCACCTCGGAGGATTCGAATTCGATCGCGCCGCGCGCCTTGCGCGCTTTCGCCAGCACCTGATACAGCTGGTGCAGACGCTGCACTTGCGGCAACAGCGGACCGATCTTCGCGATGGCGCCTTCGTCGCCCTCGCCCACCGCCTGCCACACCTGGGTGTAGGTCAGGCGCGCATGCGAGTGCATCACCGCTTCATAGAACTTGGATTTGGTCACTTCACCATCGAACCCGACCTGCATGTCGCAAACGAAGCACAGACGGTCGACCTTGGGATTCAGCGAACAGATGCCGTTCGACAGCGTTTCCGGCAGCATCGGAACAACGAAGCCCGGGAAATACACCGAAGTCGCACGCTTGGTGGCCTCATCATCCAACGGCGCTCCTGGGCGCACGTAATGCGAGACATCAGCAATGGCGACGATCAAACGGAAGCCGTTGCGGTTGGGCTCGCAATACACGGCGTCGTCGAAATCCTTGGCGTCTTCACCGTCGATCGTGACCAGCGGAAGCTTGCGCAGGTCGACACGGTCGGCGATATCGCGCTCGGTCACCTGCAGCGGCACCGCAGTCGCTTCCGCGATCACCTCAGGCGGAAATTCGTGCGGCAAATCATGGCCATGGATCGCGGCTTCGACGACCAACGATGGCGTCAGCTTGTCGCCGAGTACCGCAAGCACGCGGCCGATCGGCGACCGGTAGGCGTCGGGCGCGTGCACGATCTCGCACACCACCAATTGGCCATGGCGTGCATCCAACCGCGCATCGGCAGGAATCTGCACGTTGCGCTGGATCCGGGCATCGTCCGGCTGCACATAGCTGATGCCGGATTCGAGTGAGAAGCGGCCGATCAGACGATTGAGACGGCGCTCCAGCACTTCGACGATGGCGCCTTCGCGCCGACCGCTGCGGTCGACGCCGGTCACGCTGGCCATCACCCGATCGCCGTGCAGGACTTTGCGCATCTCCAGCGGAGGGAGGAACAGATCGTCGCCTGGGCCCGTATCCGGACGCAGGAAGCCGAAGCCGTTGGGATTTGCGATCACGGTACCTGCGACAAGGTCCATCCGCGCAGCCGGCAGATAGCCGCCACGGCGGTTCTGCAGGAGTTGTCCGTCGCGCACCATGGCTGCCAGTCGCTTGCCAAGGGCATCCAGGCGTTCCTGCGCATCCAGGCCGAGCTTGCCGGCGACCGTTTCAGCCGTCATCGGCCCATCGCCCTGCGCCAACAGCGCCAGGATGGCTTCGCGGCTCGGGATCGGATCGGCGTAGCGCGCAGCTTCACGGGCTGCGAAAGGATCGTTGACGCCGGACGATGTGGAGCCCGCAACCCGGGCGGGACGTTTCGACGACGGCCGCAAGCTTGGAGTCGCCGTGAAAGTATCGGGCAACCAGGGCGCGGCCTTGGCGGGCTTTGAAGGTTTGGACGAGGGTTTGGACGAATCTTTCAGACCAGCGCGCTTGGAGGCTTTTTTGGGAGCCTTGCCCGGCTTGGCCGTTGCGGCAGCGCGGGTATCGGAGCGTGCGGTGGATTTCGGAGGGGCGCCATGAGCGGCGCGCGTGGCGCGAGGGCCGGTATTCTTCTTGGGGGTTTTTGACATTGGCCGCAAGTATACGTCTACCCCGCCCCTTCCGGGGTGACTGCCTCAAAAGCGCGATGCAGGACATCAACTGTATTCAGACCGTTGACAACCTGCGCTTCGCAACGCAACATACGCGCCCCAAGCCCAGGTGGCGGAATTGGTAGACGCACTAGTTTCAGGTACTAGCGGGTAAAACCGTGGAGGTTCGAGTCCTCTCCTGGGCACCATACGATAGTCCGCAGACATCCCACCCTGTCCGCAGACGAACACAAAAACCCCGCGAAAGCGGGGTTTTTTGTTGCCTGTCCGTCTATCGGCATCCAACACAATCCACTTGCATCCGGATTGTGTTGCGAGTAGTTTTGTGAGTATCGAAATTCGTCGAACGAAACGCCTGTGCTGACAGACACCGCGATTCGCGCATTGAAACCCAAGGCGAAGATGTACCGGGTCGCCGATGCCTTCGGCCTGTGCATCGAGGTCGCCCCTACCGGCACCAGTGAGTCGAAGCTCTGGCGGTTCCGCTATCGCTACGGGGGGCGAGCGAAGATGCTGGCCTTGGGTGCATATCCCATCGTTACCTTGGAAAAGGCGCGCCAGAAGCGCGACGACGCCCGCCGCCTGCTGGCCGATGGCATCAACCCAATGGACAAACGTCGCGGAGATGCCGAAGCCCGCAAGCGCAAGGAACGCGGCATGTTCCCAACCGTGGCCCACGAGTGGCTGACGTTCAAAAAGCAGAGCGTCGGGACCGAAACCTACCGCAAGGCCAAACTTGTAATTGAAGGCGACCTCATCCCCGCACTGCGCCGGCACTCCATCGCAGACTTGGCAACGAAAGACTGCACCCGCGCCCTGCGCGACATCGCTGAACGCGCACCGCATCTGGCCGCCAAGGCCCGTCAGTATCTCGGCGGCATCGTGGATTACGCAATCAAGGAAGGCTTGCGCGACGACGGCAAGTTGCTTTCTCTGCGGGGCGTGATCCCCACCTTCGACAAAGGCCATATCGCGGCCGTGACCAAGCCCGCCGAACTGGCCGTGCTGTTGCGCGCAATCGACGGCTACAGCACCCACCTGACCCGCTCGGCGCTGCAACTCGCCTCACTGACTGCCATGCGGCCTGCCGTCATCGCGTCGGCCCGCTGGGAGCATATCGACCTGGATGCCGCTGAGTGGCACGTCCCCGGCAACTTGATGAAGATGGGCAATGACCATGTGGTTCCGCTTCCGCGACAGGCCATCGCACTGCTGCGCGAATTACAGGCTATTACCGGCGAAGGCGAGTACGTTTTCCCATCCCCTGCCCGCCAGAAGACTCCGCACCTGCACCGCGACGCACTGAGCAAGGCCCTGCGTGATATGGGATTTCAGGGCAAGCATGCCACCCACGGCTTTCGCGGCACCCTTCGGACGATGGCCCGCGAGCGACTGAGCGTAGATATCGACATCTTGGAAGCTCAACTTGCCCACGCAAAAAAAGGCGACGTACAGAAAGCCTACGACCGCACTACGTTCGACGATCAGCGCCGGGAAGTCATGCAGAGTTGGGCTGACTACCTGGACACCCTCCGCCGCGATCCCGCCCAAGTGGTACCGATCAAGCGCCCCGCATCCGGCAACCGCCGGTAACAAGCGGGCGACCGGGGTGTTACGACCACCCCGGCCGCCCTCACCACCACCGTTCCACTGGAGAACGATCATGGCTACAGACAGCGTAACAGACACCCCCGCGACCACCACCGACACCGAATTTCGGGAGATTCCGAGCGAGGGGCGGCCCCTGCTGGCGGTGCTGGCCGGGGTGGAGGTGGCGACCGCCCGCCGCGAGGCGGCC
>JBGSID010000321.1:0-2017 GCA_041751895.1 Lysobacteraceae bacterium
GCCACATACCGAACGCGCGCGCTGGCTGGAGAAACTGGCCGACGCACTCGAAGCGCGCCTCGACGATTTCGCCCACGCCGAGTCACGCGACGGCGGCAAGCCCTACACACTCGCCCGCGATGCCGAAATTCCGCGCGCGATCGCCAATCTGCGCTTCTTCGCACACGCCGCGACACAGTTCGCCAGCGAATCACACCACGGCCAGGCCGGCCTCAACTACACCCTGCGCCAGCCGCTGGGGGTGGTCGCCACGATTTCGCCCTGGAACCTGCCGCTGTATCTGTTCACCTGGAAAATCGCACCAGCACTCGCTGCCGGCAATACCGTGGTCGCCAAACCCTCCGAGGTCACGCCCGTCACCGCGACCATGCTGGGCCGACTCGCCAACGAGATCGGTTTCCCGGCAGGCGTGCTCAACATCGTTCACGGCCTCGGCCCCGACATCGGCGAGCCGCTGGTGCTGCACCCGGCCATCAAGGCCGTGTCGTTCACTGGCAGCACCGCCATCGGCAAGCGCATCGCCACCCTCGCCGCCTCGCAACTCAAGAAGACATCGCTGGAATTGGGCGGCAAGAATCCCACCCTCATCTTCGCCGACAGCGACTGGCGCGACCATCTCGACGTGATCGTGCGCTCTGCATTCCAGAACAGCGGCCAGATCTGCCTGTGTGGCTCACGGATTCTGGTCGAACGTTCGATCTACGCGGAATTCCGTGATGCGCTGGTGGCGCGCGCGCTGGCGCTGCGTGTCGGCGACCCGATGGACCCCAACACGCGCATGGGGCCGCTGGTCTCGCAGGCACATTTCGACAAGGTGCTGGCAGCGCTGCAGCGCGCCCGCAACGATGGCGGACATGTGCTCTGCGGCGGCCAAGCACTGGAGCGGCCGGGCTGGTTCGTGCCACCGACCGTCATCGAAGGCCTCGGCCCCGACTGTGCGACCAACCGCGACGAAATCTTCGGTCCAGTCGTGACATTGCAGCCATTCGACAGCGACGCCGAAGCGTTGGCGCTCGCAAATACCGGTGACTACGGCCTTGCCGCCTCGGTATGGACCGGCAATCTCAAGCGCGCGCACCGGTTCGCCGCGCAATTGCAGGTCGGAATCGTCTGGATCAACACCTGGCTGATGCGCGATCTGCGCACGCCATTCGGCGGTGTCGGCCAGTCAGGAATGGGCCGCGAAGGCGGCATGGAAGCCATGAGGTTCTTTACCGAACCCAAGAATGTAGGAATCGCCCTGTGACTGGAGTCGCCCCATGAGTCAATCCCTGAATGATCTTCTCGACAGCAACCGCGAATGGGCCGAGCGCATGCGTCGCGAGGACCCGGACTATTTCAAACGCCTGTCGAGCCAGCAGGCACCGAAATACCTGTGGATCGGCTGCTCCGATTCGCGCGTGCCAGCGAACCAGATCATGGGCCTGGCGCCCGGCGAAGTGTTCGTCCATCGCAACATCGCGAATGTCGTAGTCCACACCGACCTTAACTGCCTGTCGGTGATGCAGTTCGCGATCGACATGCTCAAGGTCGAACACATCCTCATCGTCGGCCACTACGGTTGCAGCGGCGTGCATGCCAGCATGGTCGGCACCAGAGTCGGGCTGGCCGACAACTGGCTGCGGCATGTCGTCGACGTGGCACAGAAGCATGCGGCGCTGCTCGATGTGGTGGAACTCGAATCGATGCGCCATGCCCGGCTGTGCGAACTGAATGTGATCGAACAGGTCGTCAACGTCTGCCAGACCACTGTCGTCCAGGATGCGTGGTCACGCGGACAGGCATTGACCGTGCACGGTTGGATCTACGGCCTGCATGACGGCCGCATGCGAGAACTCGGCATGGGCGTGTCGGCCACGGAGCAACTCTCGTCAGCATACGAAAACGCGCTCTCAACCATCTCCGGCGCAGGCACTTCAACATGAGCGACAGCATCCATACCAAAGCCGCACCCAAAGCCGTCGGCCACTACCCGCACGCGCGCCGCGTCGGCAACCTGCTGTTCCTCTCCGGCATC
>JBGSID010000322.1:0-6342 GCA_041751895.1 Lysobacteraceae bacterium
GCCGTGCGCACGCCACATGCGAGCGTGCGCGAGATCGCGAGCGCGGACGATCCACGCCTGCACGATGTATTGAAGACCTTACCGCTGGGCGCACTGCCCCCGGCGTTGATGGATGGCGGTCGCCGCTGGTGGCTGGCTGAACTCGAAAACGAAACCGCACTGCGCAGCGCAACACCGCCGTGGGAGGCGATCGGCACGCTTGCACAATCGACCGAAAGCATGGGCCTGTGCGCGTTCGCCCGCAGCGACGACCCCGTCTACTACCTCGCTGTCCGCGCCTGGGTCGGCGCACCCGGTCAATTCGAAGATGCGGCCTCCGGCGCAGCCAATGCCACCCTCGCCGCGTGGCTGGCGTCGCAGAATGCCCTACCCGGCGACAGCGGCTTCTATCGCATCAGCCAGGGCCGCGAAGTGGGCCATGACGCGATCATCGAACTGACCGTCGACGACGCCGGCGATGTCTGGTCCGGCGGGCGCGTATGCACGGTGGTCGAAGGCCATCTGCGCTGGTGATGTCGTGACCGTGAGGTATCGACCACACGGTTAGTCCCGGCAAACATTGCGTTTCGTCGCCCCGAAGCCCGGCACCAATCGGGCTTTTGCTTTCCGGCGTCTGTTCCGACAAGGGCTTCCGTCATTTCCGGACACGCCAGCAATGCCGATCTCATCTGGTGAGACGGTCTACCTGTATCTACCGCGGCTCGACCGGAGCCGACCATGCATGCCGTTTCACCTCTCCCGACACGGAACAATCCAGGCGACGCCACAGACGAAGCCAACACGACCGACCTCGCTGCGATCGGCGGCGGCCTGCTTGCGCAACGGCTGCAAAGCAAATATCCGGACCGGGTCACAGGCGCGTTCAGGCTGCCCGCACGCGAGGGCCGATACGCGCCCTTCCCTGCTGACCTGCCGCCGCGACTGGCCGATGCCCTGCACGCCAGAGGCTTGTCCCGGCTTTACAGCCATCAGGCCGAGGCCTGGGAGGCCACGCAGCGCGGCGAAGACATCGTCGTGGTCACGCCCACCGCGTCGGGCAAGACCCTGTGCTACACGCTGCCGGTGATCGCTGCGGCGCTGAATCGCCAGTCGAAAGCGCTGTACCTGTTCCCGACCAAGGCGCTGGCGCAGGATCAGGTCGCTGAGTTGTTGGAGTTGAACAAGGCCGGCGGCCTCGGCATCCGCGCCGCGACCTTCGACGGCGACACCCCCGGCGACCAGCGTCAGGCGATTCGTTTGAACGGCGATATCGTCGTCACCAATCCCGACATGCTGCATCAGGGCATCCTGCCGCATCACACCAAATGGGCGCAGCTGTTCGAGAACCTGCGCTACATCGTCATCGACGAGATCCACACCTATCGCGGCGTGTTCGGTTCGCATCTGGCCAACCTGCTGCGTCGGTTGAAGCGGGTCTGTGCGTTCTACGGCGCGAACCCGCAATTCATCCTGTGCTCGGCGACCATCGGTAATCCGCAGGAACACGCCGAAACGCTGATCGAACGGCGCGTCACCGCGATCACCGAATCCGGCGCGCCCACCGGCGAGAAACATGTGCTGCTGTGGAACCCGCCGGTGACCAATCCCGATCTCGGCCTGCGCGCGTCCGCACGTTCGCAGAGCACGAGCATCGCGCGCATGGCGATCAAGGCCGGGCTGAAGACGCTGATCTTCGCGCAGTCGCGGACGATGGTCGAAGTGCTGACCAAATATCTCAAGGATGTGTTCGATCACGACCCGCGCAAACCGCCGCGCATACGCGCGTATCGAGGAGGCTACCTTCCCACCGAACGCCGCGACGCCGAACGCGCGATGCGCGCGGGCCGCATCGACGGCATCGTCACCACGTCGGCGCTGGAGCTGGGCGTGGATATCGGCAGCCTCGACGTGGTCGTGCTCAACGGTTATCCCGGCAGCATCGCAGCCACGTGGCAGCGCTTCGGCCGCGCCGGTCGTCGCCAGCAGCCGTCGATCGGCGTGCTGATCGCCAGCTCCGATCCGCTCGATCAATACATCGTGCGTCATCCGGAATTCTTCACCGGCGCGCCGCCGGAGCACGCGCGCATCGCGCCGGACCAGCCGGTGATCCTGCTCGACCACATCCGCTGCGCCGCGTTTGAACTGCCGTTCCGCGAGGGCGATTATTTCGGCCCGGTCGAACCGCGCGTGTATCTCGATCTGCTGACCGAAGACGGCGTGCTGCACGCCGAGGGCGCGGTGTGGGAATGGATCGCCGACAGCTATCCGGCGAACGCGGTGAGTCTGCGTTCGGTGGCCGACGGCAATTTCGTCGTCGTCGACCGCACCGACGGCCGCCAGACCATCATCGCCGAGGTCGATTACAGCGCCGCGCCGCTGACGCTGTACGAAGGCGCGATCCACATGATCCAGTCCACGCCGTATCAGGTTGAGCGCTTGGACTGGGACGGCCGCAAGGCCTTCGTCACCCGCACCCATGTCGATTACTACACCGACGCCATCGACTACACCAAGCTGAAAGTATTGGAACAGTTCGACGGCGCGGTCGCCGGCACCGGCGCCAGCCATCACGGCGAAGTCCACGTGGTCCGCCGCGTCGCCGGCTACAAAAAGATCCGCTATTACACCCACGAGAACATCGGCTATGGCCCGGTGAACCTGCCTGATGCCGAGCTGCACACCACTGCGGTGTGGTGGCAGCTGTCGCAGCCGGTGCTGGACAGCCTGTTTGCATCGAAGCAGGACGCGCTCGATGGCTTTCTCGGCGCCGCGTATGCACTGCATGTGATCGCACGCATCGCGGTGATGGCCGATGGCGCCGATCTGCAGAAAGCCGTCGGCAGCGGCGACGGCGCGTGGTTCGCGGTTGCTGATGCGCGGGGTCGTGGGCAACTGCGACACAGCGAAGGCGGAGCCGCCACGGCGGAAGACCTCGCCGCGTTCACGCCCACGATCTATCTCTACGACAACTTCCCCGGCGGCGTCGGCCTGGCCGAACCGCTGTGGACCCGGCAATCCGAACTCGTCGCCCGTGCCACCGGACTGATCGACGGCTGCGACTGCGCCAGCGGCTGCCCCGCCTGCGTCGGCCCGGTGCTCAACATCGAAACAAAACCACACGAGGCCACCGCGAAAGCGCATGCGCGCCGCGTATTGATCGCGCTGTCCGCAGCGCCGGAGCAAGCATGAGCAGGCGTTCGTACTTTCCCCTTCCCCTCCCGAGAGAAGGTCTTCCGAAACGTCGGATGAGCGGGCGTCTGCGCTTTTCCCTTCTCCCACCGGGAGAAGAGCCTGCCCCGGACTCGATCCGGGGTGGCCCGAAGGGCCGGATGAGGGGCCTTCAGTGACCATCGCCCTCGAACGCATCCGCACCCTGAGCCAGCAAAGCGGACGAAGCACACCTGCGCCATCGCACATACCCAATCCCTCACCCCACAGACCCCCATCGCAAACCGTCGAAGACCTGCGTCGCCTGCTGCGCGTGCGTGCACCCGCGCGCATTGCGCATGCCGCAGCGCATGTCGACCGCACGCTGCCCGGCGATGAAATCGCACCCGGCCTGCGCCTGATCGAAACCGTGCTGCCCTGCGACCCGCTGCCGAAAACCCTGTGCGGCGTCTTCGACCGTCGCGACACGCACATCCCCACAGACAACGTGCTGTTCTTCGACACCGAAACCACCGGTCTCGCCGGCGGCACCGGCACCCGCGCCTTCATGATCGGCATCGCACAGTGGCGCAGCACCGGTCCACACATCGGCCTGCACCTCCGCCAATGGCTGATGACCACACTCTCCGCCGAACGCGATCTGCTGACCGCCTTCGCCGAGACATTGAGCAGCGACACCATCCTCACCAGCTACAACGGCAAGAGCTACGACGCCCCGCTGCTCGCCACGCGCTTCCGTCTCGCGCGCATGCACAACCCGCTTGCGGGCCTCGACCACATCGACCTGCTGTATCCCACACGCCGACGTTACAAAGGTCGCTGGGACAACTGCCGCCTCGCCACCATCGAGCGACAGGTGCTCGGCGTCGTCCGCGAAGACGACCTCCCCGGCAGCGAAGCCCCAGCTGCATGGCTCAGTTACCTGCGCGGCGGTTCAGCGCGGAACCTGTGCAGAGTGGCGGATCACAACCGCCAGGATCTGGCGTCCTTGGGTGGGTTGTTGGTACATCACGCGATGATCGATAGGGGTTGATGCGGTTTCGACGAGAAGTCGCCCCTCGTAGAAGGCATCCGCTGAAAGCGTCATGCCTGCTTGCGCCTGATTCGTGGAAACAAGGACTCCCCTGACATCATCCGCGCTCGATCGGGACAGGGAGGCACGACAGTCCGTGGGTTGGTTAGACTGCCGGGGCCGCCGATGGCGGATGCGGGGCCGATGCGATCCAATGGCTGCCCGTAACGGAATCGTCGATACACCCGCGCAAGGACCCCCGCCATGCTTCGTTCTCCCCGACTTTCCTCCGCCCTGCAGTGCCGCGAGACCATGTCGCTGGCGATCGTGGCCCTGCTCGCGATCGGCTGCACCCCACAGCGCCAAGCTGCCGATCCGCCGCCCAGATCAGCGATGACCACATCGGCTCCCGCATCGGCTGCGGCAACGGTTGCTGCATCGGCAGTGACGCCTGCCGCAACGGGCGACGCCGAGTTGTCGCGCTTCCTGCCCGCCGGAGCGACGCTGCGCATGAGTGCACGTGGCGACCTCGATGGCGATGGCGACGAGGATGCGCTTATCGCAGTGGAGTCCAGTGGCACCGGGGCATCCAGTGCACCTCGATCGCTATATCTGCTGCGTCGCGCTCCCGACGGTGCGCTGAAGCCGGCGGTGGAAAGCTCCAATGCCATCCTCTGTCGCACCTGCGGTGGAATGATGGGTGATCCCTTGCAGGCGATCCGCATCGAACGCGGTGCCTTCACCTTGCGCTTCGAAGGCGGCTCGCGCGAACTCTGGTCCAGCGAATATCGATTCGAGTACACGCCGGATCGCGACGACTGGCGGCTGGCCAGCATCACGTTCGGCGGTTTCGACCGGGCCGATGGCCGCAATGCGGAGCGCACGCAGCGCCCCGCCGATTTCGGCGATGTGCCGCTCGCCGACTTCGACCCGCAGAACCATCCGGCTGACGCACTGCCGTAATCACCCATGATGTGCTGACCCACACGTTCACGACTCAGGAAACAGGACGCTTCCCATGCCAACCGAAAACGAAATCGAGATGCTGCGCGCAGCGCGTACAGCCGGGATCACCTCACGCGAGGAAATGGCCAACTTCATGGCACAGATGGGGCACGAATCCGGCGGATTCACCCGTCTGGAGGAAGGCTTCCGCTACACCCGGGGCATCGACCAGATTCCGGTCGCCTCCGCGCGCCGCGAAGGCAACGAGGCGCTGGAAACCGCGCGGCAGCAGGCGCTCGACGGCAACCCGCAGGAGCTCGGGCGGCTGATGTACGGCGGGCGCATGGGCAACGACGATGTCGGCGACGGCTACCTGTATCGGGGCCGTGGTTACACCCAACTCACCGGCGAAAACAACTATCGCGATGCTGGTACCGCGCTGAATCTCGATCTGGTGAACAATCCGGACCTCGCCAGCAACCGTGACAACGCCCAACGCATCGCGGTCTGGTATTGGCAGGAGCGCGTGCCGGAGGCGGATCGCGACGATGTGTCGCGAGCGACACGCGGCATCAACGGCGGCGAGAACGGTCTGGCGGATCGCCTCAATCGCTACGATGCCTGGCATGCGGTACTGACACCGGAGTTCCTCACCGATCTCGATGCCGGGCGAGTGCAAGCGGGTACGCGGGTCGCGCCAGCGACAGGACAGACACCGATGGCCGACGGCGCCCTGCGGCGCATGGAAAACGGCGCGGAGGTCGGGCAATTGCAGCAGAACCTGCACACGCTCGGCATCCGCACCGACAGCGGACGCGAGGTCGTCATCGACAACGATTTCGGCCCAGGCACCGAGCAGGCAGTGCGTCGATTCCAGCAACAGCAGGGGCTACCGGTCACGGGCCGGGCCGATCCCTCGACCCTGCAGGCGGTGGACCGTGCGGTCGAACAACAGCGCCAGCAGAACGGAACGCCGGCCACGGGCACGCCCGAGGGCGGCACCGTTCCCGGTCAGTCACCCCCCACGGGACAGCGGCAAGGGGCGCTGCCATTGGACGATCCGAGTCACCCCAATCACGCCATGTATGCCCAGCTGTCAGGCGTGGTCAACGAACGAGACGCGGCCCTCGGGCGTTCGCCGGACCAGCTCAGCGCACAGTTGTCCGGTGGCCTGACCCTGGCCGCACGGTCGCGCGGACTGGAGGACGTCGGCTTCGCGAAGTTCAGCGAGGACGGCA
>JBGSID010000323.1:0-3578 GCA_041751895.1 Lysobacteraceae bacterium
CACGGAGCGAGTCGGCCAAAGCGACCGCTGCCGCCGCGCCCAAATCTGCGCCAGCGGCGGCAACGCCTGCTGCTGCAACGCCAGCCGTCGCCAAGCGGAAGCTCAGCTACAAGGATCAGCGTGAGCTGGAGCAGTTGCCGAAGCGGATCGAGGAACTCGAAACGAAGATCGCATCCATGACCGCCGCGATGCACGACCCGGCGTTCTACCAGCGCGACCACGCCTCGGTCGCCGCGCACAACGCCGAGATGGCTGCATCACAGGCAGCGTTGGAACAGGCCTACGCACGGTGGGAAGCGCTCGAAGCCGAGTGACGGCGTGAACAGGGTGCGCCGCCCAGGCGCATCTTGATTCGAGCGATTTGTCGACTTCACGCGGTGAACCGCAAGCCGTAATCCTTTGCGAACTGCGTACAGCGTTCACGCATTGCAGACTGCTGCGCCTCGCGCCTTGACGGGTCGCTGACCACGAACTTCGCCGTGTCGGCCGCAAAGTCACGCAATTCGGCGATCACGCTGGCGATGTCGGCGGCGGTCGCGGCTCGCAGCGGGCGCAGATGGTTGCGCTCGCACCTACCTCCGTAATTCGTCCAGCGCGCAAGCCGGTTGCCGATGGATTTGCCGAGCGGAAGTGTGCGCTGCAGTTCCACATGGATTTCTGCAGCATCGAGCGTCATGCCCAGCGTGTCGAGCCAATCGCCCCATTTGAATGCGTTGAAGCGCCGCGCCAACACCAGCGCGCGCCAGGGCACGCCCAACGTGTCGGCGAAAATCGCGCCATGGAGCGATTCGGTCAGGACCCGCTCGCAAGTCACCAGTGCGGCGGTCACCGCTTCGGGCGATTGCCGTGGATCAATCGGCAGCATCTCGATCGAAGCAGACGACGCGTCGCGCGCGATCGCGTCCCAGTCGGCACCGCCGTAACTCTTGTGATGCGGCACCAGACCGACGCGCCCGGGCAATGGCGCCAACGGACGCCTCAAACCGGACCACAGCGCCGCGCCATCGCCCAACCCCAGCGCAGGGTCGACACCGCAGTGTTGCGCCGTGCGGGGGCCGCGCACCCAATACACATCCCAGCTTTTATCGAACGCGGCTGCACCACGATAGCCGCAGCCCGAACCGAGCACGATCTTCGGCCCTGCCGGGCGCGAACCGCCGAGCAGGGTGCCGACACCATAAAGATGCACGTCGGGATGATGTTCGGCGACATCCGGAAACAGCTCTGGCCACAGCACAAGATTCAGATCGTCGCCGAAATTTCCGCGCAACATCTGTGCGTAGCGCAGTTCCATCAATCGTCTTGGCCGTCTGCCTGATTCTGGGTCTCAATGCCTCGCGGCACGCAGGACGTATCGGCCGCAGCGGCCGGCACCAGCCACCAGCGGCGGCGATTGGACACACCGGCGAATTCGGCCTTGGACCGATCGACGCATTGCGACAGTGCCGGCTCCTGCACCAGCAGCCAGCGTTTCGTTGATGCTTCGGCCTGCCACGTCATCGCTTTCGACAACTGTTCGGTCCACGGCGTCTTGAAGCCAAAGGTCGCCGCCGGACGATCCGCCATCAGCAGGTTCTGCTCTTTCCAACCGACGAGTCCGAGCTCAGCATCGGGGCCAATCCGTGCACCAACCGATTCCATCAGTCCGCGCGCCGAACTCGACGGATTGAGCAACGGATGCGCGACGAGCCCGTACAGCACCCAGATGCCGCCAACCGCCCACAACAGGCCGGCCACACCGTTACGCACGCGATGCCACGACACGCTGCCGAGCGACCACGCGCCCATCGCGATCAACAGCCCGAACAGCGCCTGGCCACCGTCGGCGAAGCCGCGATCCGACATCAGCTTGGTTTCGAATTTCGGATCGCCGAACCACATCCACAGCCCGGCAACGAGGAACAACGTACCCAAGACTGCCGCGAAGGCAAATGCGACCCGTTTCGCCCAGATCTTGCGCACGATGCCCGGCAGCAGCGGGCCCAGCGCGAGGCACATCATCGGCAGCGCCGGCATGATGTAGACGTCGCGTTTACCGCTGGGGAACGAGAAGAACACGATGATCAGCGCCCACCACGCCAGGGGCAGCAGATAGCGCGCATCGCGGCGACGCAGTCGCGTGCGCCATGCCGGTATCGCCCAGATCAGCGCGAGCACGGTCGGCAACCACGCGGTGATCATCACTTCGAAGTGGTACCACGGCGGTTGCGCGTGATCCCACGACTTCGCGTAGCGTCCGGCGGTCTGCCGGAACAGGATGTCGTCGAGATAGGCCTTGTATTCGGGGTTGGATTGACTGAGCGCGGCAGTCACCATCGGCACCAGCCACAGCGCGGCGGCACACGCGAACGCCAACGGGCCGATCCAGAATTTCGGGCTGCGCACATGCACGGCGACGCGCGGCCACTGCATCAGCGAGGCGATCGCTGCGGGAAGAATCATCAACAGCGCCAGTCCGCCGACGCCCTTGGTGATGGTGCCGATACCGGCCGCGAACCAACCGAGCGTCCACAGCTTCCAGTTCGGACCGAGCAGCAGATGGCGCAGCAACCCGTAGTTGGCGAGGGTGATGAAGAACGTCACCAGCGGATCGATCTGCGCCTTCTTGCTCTGATAGGTGAACTGCAGCGCGAACAGCAGCGCCCACGCCGCGTACAGACCGACCCGGCGTGTCCACAGCCGGCGGCCGAGGTCGTAGACGCACCACAGGGTGCCCAGCGCCGCCAGCAGCGACGGCATCATGAAGGCGATCCGCCAGTCGCGGAACAACAGATAGAACGCCGCTTCGAGCCACATCAGCATCGGCGGCTTGTCCGAATACAGCTCGGTGCCGCGATGCGGGAACAGCCAGTCGCCGCTTTCGATCATCTGCTTGGCGACCAGCGTGAAGCGCGGTTCGTCCGACGGCCACGGGTCGCGCAGGCCCAGACCGGCACCCAGCATCAGCAGGGCGACGGTGGCGAGCAGCCAGAATTCTCTCGATTCGCGGGTTTTCAGCATGGGCACATCTTAAAGGCCGCAACGCTTTTGTAGGAGCGGCGCAAGCCGCGATGGGCTTTGGACAGTATTTCTGCGGCCGATCGCGGCTTGCGCCGCTCCTACATGGCGATCAGGCCTTGCGCAGACGGGCGTAGAAAAAGCCGTCCATGCCGTCTTCGCCGGGCAGGCGCTGACGACCTGCTCCCGAAGCGTGTCCAAACGCATCGCCCAGAGGTTCAGCCGACGCATCCGGCGTGCGCGCCAGGAATGCATCGATCTGCCCGGCGTTCTCGCGCTGCAGGATCGAACACGTCGCGTACAGCAACACCCCACCGGGAACGAGCGTCGTCCACAGCACATCGAGCAACCGCGCCTGGGTGGCGACCAGCACATCGATATCCCCGGGGCGACGATGCAGCAGGATGTCGGGCTGGCGGCGGACGACGCCGGTCGCCGAACACGGCGCATCGATGAGCACGGCGTCGAACGGCACGCCGTCCCACCAGGCATCGAGATCGGCGGCATCGGCCGTCTTCAGATCGACGTTCGCCTCACCGCCGACCCGTGTCAGGGTCTCGGCGATCCGGCGCAGCCGGCGG
>JBGSID010000324.1:0-3145 GCA_041751895.1 Lysobacteraceae bacterium
CCGCCGGCCGTCACCGGCGAGACGATGCCGGCGGCATCTCCGGTCAGGATCACGCCCGGTCGCGCGATCGGTGTGACCGGGCCGCCGCATGGAATCAGGCCGGCGCGGATCGAGGTGGGGTTCAGATCGTCGGGGATCCCGATGCTGTGCCCAACGCGCGCGCGCAGCGCATCGATATCCGGCGTGCCGGTGCGTGACGCGCGATGACGGAAGGCCAGGCCGAACTGCACGCCCGTCGGATTCTGCGTTGCCCAACCGATATAGCCCGGCGCGAGTTGCTTGCTGACGAAACAGTGCAAAGCCTCTGGCTCGCGCAGCGCATGTCCTGCGAATTCGTATTCGATGCCGTAGAGGAAATGTTTCACCTGTCCGAGACCGAATCGTTGCGCAACCCGTGACTTCGCGCCGTCTGCACCGATCAGCCAGCGCGTACGACCGATGCCCGGCAGATGCCAGCGACCGCGATGAGTCATCGGTTCGTGCGAGGCACCGGTAAAGGACTGCGCCAGTCTCAGGTCGACGCCCTGATCGCGCATTTCGTCGGCCAGCCACCGCATCAGATTCGGTGTGTCGGTGGTGAGGAAGTAGTAACCCGGCACCTGGAGCGCGACATCGCGCAGATTCGGCGCATACAGGCGCACACGTTCGACCTTGCTCACCAGGTGCGCCGGCATCCGATTGAGCCATGTGCGCTCTGCAGCTTCCTTGACGATGATGCCGGTGGTGTGGAGCTTCAGGCCGGGGTCGCGCTTGCGTTCGAGTACACAGACACGCAGTCCGTACTGTGCTGCAGCAATGGCGCAGGCGGCACCGGCGAAACTGGCGCCGACGATGACAAGGTCGTAGTCGCTTTCAGGATGTGCGGCCATGGGCATTCCGTCGTGGAGGACGGCTGCAGTGTTGGCGGCGGGGGAGGGCGCAGCGTGGCGGTTATGTGAAGTCCGGCTTCACAAGGGCATGCTCAACCACAAATGTAAGCGAGTCGCTGAGGCGCAAGCTCGACATCAGGACGGTTTCTCTGCGGCGGAATGGATGTCCGCCGCGATGATCGCTTCGGATTCCGCAGCCGCGAACTGATCCGCGAACTGATCCCCGGACCGGTGACGCCAACCCCAACGCGTGCCCAACACCGGCACGCTAAGTGCGTCAACGCACAGTGCGGCTCATCTCTCTCCAAGTACGGTGAACCTCATTCGAAGGCGTTCAGCTGAATGCCCTGCCGGTAGACGGCCAGCCCGTGATCTCACCATGCACTTTATTGCCGTGGTTGCAGGCTGCATTCCCCAGACGCCAACCCAGTCACCGTGGGCTGGACATTGCCCCCATCGCGGGAAGGCAGACATGAAAATCCGATCGAAGATCATTCCGCTAGCGCTGCTGGCGTTGGGACACAGCGCGTTCGCGCAGCAACCCCCGGGCGCGGGCAGCCAGCTCAACCAGCTTCCGCCGCCGGTCGACCTGCCGCGCGTGCCGCCGAAGGTTCTGATCGAGGAGTCCACGGCCGCTGTCGAGCCCGGCGCCGAGGGCACACGCGTGCTGGTGAATGAAATTCGACTCACCGGCGCCACCGCCTTCCCGGAGGCCGAGCTGCTGATAGCCACCGGCTTCGTGCCAGGCACCGAAGTCACGCTTGCCGAACTGCAGGCCATGGCCTCGCGCATCACCGCTCTCTACCGCGAGCGCGGCTACTTCGTCGCGCGCGCCTACCTGCCGGCCCAGGACATCAGCTCCCGGGTGGTGACCATCGCCATCAGCGAGGGTCGTTACGGCGAGGTGATCCTGCGCAACAACAGCGATCTCTCCGATGGCTTAATCCACCAAGTCCTGGATGCTCCCGACGCCGGCGAGCCGATCCTGATCGAGCCGTTGGAAAGCCGGTTGCTGCGCCTGTCGGATATCCCCGGCGTCAACATCCGGTCCACGCTCGCTCCGGGCACCGCGCCGGGCAGCAGCGACCTGATCGTCGAGGTGCAGCCGGGCCGCCGGATCACCGGTTTCGTGGACGCTGACAACGCGGGCAATCCCTACACCGGCGCGAACCGGGTCGGTGGCCAGCTCAATTTCAACAATCCGATGGGCCGTGGCGACGTGGCCAGCCTGCGCCTGCTGACCTCGGACGAGGGCCTGAAGTACGGCCGCGCGTCCTACCAGACGATGCTGGGCCGGGCCACCGCTGGCGTCGCCTACAGTTGGCTGGAGTACTCGCTGGGCAAGCAGTTCAAGCCGCTGGGCGCCAACGGCACCGCGAAGGTCGCCAGTCTCTACGGTTCGCTACCGCTGATCCGCTCGCGCGACACCAACCTCTACATGGGCCTGACCTTCGAGCACAAACAATTCGAAGACCGGCTGGACCTGTTTCCGGCGGCGAACCGCCTCGCCGATGCCAACGTGCTCGGCTTGTCGCTCTACGGCGACCATCGTGACGACATCGGCGGCGGTGGCGCCACCGCCTTCTACCTGAACCTCTCTGGCGGCCAATTCAATATCGAATCGTCGCTGCCTCGCGCCATCGACGCGGCTACGGCGCGCACCCAGGGCGACTACCGCAAGCTCTGGTTCCACGTCAGCCGTATGCAGCGCATCACCGATACGCTCTCGCTCGGCGCGTCCGTCACCGGCCAGCTGGCCTCGAAGAACCTCGATCCGTCCGAGAAACTCGTGCTGGGCGGCATGGATGGCATCCGCGCCTATCCCCAGGGCGAAGCCACCGGCGACGAAGGCGTGATCGCCAACCTCGAGGCCCGGCTGCTGTTGGCCCGCATCTCCGAGCGCATCCCGGGCCAGTTGCACCTGCTGGGCTTCGTGGATGGCGGTCGCATCACGGTGAACAAGGATCCCTGGTACCCGGGCGACAACAAACGCAGCCTGAGCGGCGCCGGTGTCGGTCTGTCCTGGAGCGAGCCTGGCAGGTGGTCCGTTCGCAGCTACTACGCCTGGAAGCTGGGCAGCGAAGACGCCCTCTCCGCGCCAGACAAGTCCGGACGTTTCTGGATCCAGGCCGTCAAGTACTTCTGAAGTTGCCCCCCGCCGCTTCTCGCGGCACAAGCAAGGAATCCGCCATGAGCACAGCTCTCACCACTCGCCACGCGCGCCTCGCGCTGTCCACTCTCTCCAGCGCGCTGCTGCTGGCCCTGGCCACGCCGGT
>JBGSID010000325.1:0-11809 GCA_041751895.1 Lysobacteraceae bacterium
TCGCGCAGGCTCTGACCGATGCGGTACGTTCGCTCGGAATCGACGCCCTGCCGTGGCGCGAATCGCTCGCGCAGTGGCGCGCACGCGTGCGCTGCCTGCGTGCGTGGATGCCGGAACTCGCGCTGCCGGATCTGTCTGACGACGCGCTGCTGGCGGACCTCGATACCTGGTTGAAGCCCGCCTTCGCCGGCAAGACCCGGCTCGATGCGCTGAGTGAAGACGAATTGAGCGAAGCGCTGAAGTCAGGCGTTGCAAAGACAGGCATCGACTGGGCGCTGCGGCAACGCATCGACGCGCTCACCCCGACACGCATCACCGTGCCGTCGGGCATGGAACGCAGGATCGAATACGCCTATGACGCGGTCACCGATGCGCCGCAGCCGCCAGTGCTCGCAGTGAAATTGCAGGAGCTTTTCGGCCTTGCCGACACGCCGCGCGTTGCCGACGGCCGCGTGCCGCTCACGCTTCATCTGCTATCCCCCGGTGGCCGCCCGCTGCAGATCACCCAAGACCTGCGTAGCTTCTGGGAGCGCACGTATCCCGAAGTGAAAAAAGAAATGAAGGGACGCTATCCGAAACATCCGTGGCCCGACGACCCGTGGAGCGCAAAAGCCACGCATCGGGCCAAACCGCGCGGCACCTGATTCCCACGCTGCGATGCCGATGGTGCGCATGCCGATCGCCAAGTGACCGTGCGAAATTCCTGATCCCTATTGGCAATTCGCACGAAAAAATCCGGACAAAGCATCACATCGGTCGCTTTCTGAACCTCGGCAAGTGCGTGAGTCGCAGCATCCTTGCACCTGTCTTTTCGATGGGCAGAATCCCTGCATCCTGCGAACGACCGCACTGACACGATGGAGCCTTCTTCATGAAAACGATCAATCGCCATAGCAGCAGTACCGCGCTGACGCACCATGCACAAAAAGCCATCGACGCAACTTCCTCACTCCTCCCACAGTGGCTGAGTACAGGTGCTGCGCTGAGCTTGACCAAAGCCGGAACCAAGGTCGCTACGAAGCTGGTACGGCGGAATCCGGCTGCGGCCGTCGCCATCGGAGTGGTTGGGGTAGGCGTTCTTGCTTACCGCATGTACCGCAGACGCGCAGTCGTTATTACGGACTCGACCGGTGAAGCGATCCCGGATACGGCGATTGAAGGATCGCCGCTTCAAGTACACGCAGTGCTTCGTAAAGAGGTAAATCCGAAACCAGCGTTGAGCGACGTCTGTGAGACTCGAGACGCATACGAGACGCATAAATGATCGATCACAATGGCTGCTGATGACAACTCAGTTGCTCAATCTTGTCTCATCGAAGCATCGCGCATCAATCGGTCACTTCAACGATCACTTCAACGGTGATAATCAATTCAAACAGGAGATAGATCATGGGTTTCATTGATTTCATGAAAGATGCTGGCGAGAAAATTTTCAAGCCCGGTGATGTGCGCCGTGAAGATGCCATCGAAAAGCATCTTGCCACTTACGGAATTACGGGAATCTCGGTAGAAGTGGATGGAGACGTCGCGACGCTGACAGGAAACGCAAAGGATCAGGAGACACGTGAAAAAGCAGTGTTGATTGCAGGCAATCTCGCAGGTATCTCACGTGTGAATGACACGATCACCGCACCGGTATCCGTCAAGCCTGTAGCAGCGGTTTCCACCAGCATCGCCAGTGCTGCGCCAGCGGCGCCGACAACGGATGATGCAGCAGGCACGGCATGGGTATCGCGGACCTATACCGTCAAAGCGGGCGACACTCTTTCGAAAATTGCCAAGGAAATGTACGGGAACGCGAACGATTACCACGCGATATTTGAAGCCAACAAGCCCATGCTCAAGGATCCCGACAAGATCTATCCAGGGCAGGTACTGCGTATTCCAAACAAGCATTGATACAGACATGCGGTCGGGAACAGCCGGCATTGACCGGCTGTTCTCAATTCACGTCTTCTGATCCCATCTCTGACTTATGCATGCCTCATGCATTGTGGCGCTACACAGAACGCCATCTGCCGGGCGTTAATCCGTCAAGGCTCCAATCCCTGATACGTACGCGCACCAGCCTTAGCGTCGGCAGGCCAACGGCGGCCGTCATCCGTCGCACCTGACGGTTGCGGCCTTCGCGAATGGTCAACGCCAGCCACGCGTCCGGCACGGTTTTTCGGAATCGCAACGGTGGATCGCGTGGCCACAGTGACGGCGTTTCGATCCGCATCGCCTCGGCAGGTTGCGTCGGGCCGTCGTTGAGTTCAACGCCGCAGCGCAAGGCTTCGAGCTGATCCGGCTGTGGTTCGCCTTCGACCTGCACGTGATAAGTCTTCGCCAGCTTGTGGCGCGGATCGGTGATGCGATGCGCCAGCGCGCCGTCGTCGGTCAGCAGCAGTAGACCCTCGCTGTCGTGATCGAGTCGGCCGGCCGGATAGACCCCTGCAGGCAAACCGAATGCCGCGAGCGTCGGGCGTGGCGGCACCGTGCGGTCGGTGAACTGGCAGAGCACGCCATACGGCTTGTTGAACGCGATCAGCATGCGTCACCACGAACCCTCACAGAGGTGGATGGCAGGCCTATCCTGTGCAGAGTCCACTTAGCGAAGGTCGCCATGAGCAACCACGAACTGACCGCGTTGTCCCGTCGCTGGCTGGGCAAGGCTTGGGACCATGCCAGTATCGCCGAGCGGGCAGTCCTCACCCAGCTGATGCGGCGTGAGCACACGGCCCGCCCGCCGGCGGAGCGATGCGATGACGACCGCACTTTCGGCGAGCGTGTCGCTGATGGTGTCGCGCACTTCGGCGGTTCGTGGACCTTCATCGGAATGTTCATGCTGTTTCTTGCGGTATGGGTGACGGCGAACGTCTGGTTGCTGCGTGTGAATCCGTTCGACCCCTACCCCTTCATCTTCTTGAATCTGCTGCTGTCGATGCTGGCCGCGCTGCAGGCACCAGTGATCATGATGAGCCAGAACCGGCACGCGCAGCGCGACCGCGAGGCCGCCGAACATGATTACCAGGTCAACCTGAAAGCCGAACTGGAAATCATGGCGCTGCACGACAAACTCGATCAGCTGCGGGTGGAGCAACTGGAGAAGATTCTCGAAGCGCAGTCGCAGCAGATCGCTTTGCTGCAGCAGTTGCTTCAAGCGCGGGAGACTGACCGGTAAAGCGGCCTTCGGGCCGCTGTACCGGACGGACACAGTGTCATAACACCCTGATAGACGATTTATCGGGCAGGTTTGACGAATCTCAGCGTCATTCGGTCGCTTTCGCCGATGGACTGATACATCGCGTCATCTTCCGGATCGTGGCGATTCACCGGAGGCAAGGTCCACACCCCGTTCGGATGATCGGCAGTGTCCTTCGGGTTGGCATTGATCTCGCTGCGCGCATCAAGGACGAATCCTGCCTTCGTGGCGAGGTCGATCATGAGCGCTTCGGTGAGATAACCGGACTTCTTCATCGTCTCCAAAGGGGTGCCCGGCTTGGCGCGATGATCGGTGACGCCCAGTATTCCGCCTGGCTTGAGTGCGGCGAAGAACGCGGCGAAGTAAGCATCAGCGGTGCCGCCAGCAACCCAGTTGTGCACATTGCGGAACGTGAGCACGGTATCGACCGTGCCCGGCGCTGCGAATTGCGGTTGTTTCGGGTCGAACGGGGTGATCCGTGCACGATCGAACTGTTCCGGGTACTTTGCGAGCCGTGCTTTCAGGCCATCCATGTAGTTCTGCTGGCTGTCGCGGCTGCGCCCTTCTGCAGCGGCCATGGGGTCGACCATCGCGGCGATGTACTCGCCGTCACTGCGCAGGTAAGGGGCCAGGATCTCGGCGTACCAGCCGCCTGCGCCGGGAGTGATTTCCACCACGGTCTGGTTGGTCCGCACCCCGAAGAATGCCAGTGTCTCCAGCGGGTGACGGTATGTGTCGCGCGCGACATTCTTCGGGTCGCGGGAATCGCTGGACAGGAGGTCTTCCAATTCCGCCAGATCCGCAGCTTTCAGCGCGGCATTCGTAGCGGCTTCGATGGCTGTATTTGTGGCATCGGTCGTGGGTTCAGCCGAAGTGGAAGCGGAGGCCTTGGCATCATCACTGCGTTGCATCGAAGCGCAGTGACCGATCAGTGGCGTGCCGAGGGCGAGAATCAGACAACAACGAAGTGCGGACGATGACAGAGTCGACATGGCGGCAGCTGGCTTGCGGGAAGGAGCCACAGACTAGCGCAAAAAAACTTGGACTTTGTTTTGTCAGCGTAAACGCACCGTGTCGGGATAAGGCGGGACATCGAAGTATTCGCCCCTGCCCAGCCGCGATTGCACGTCGCGCCACCAGACGGGGTCGAAAATCTCGCCGTGCACATCGCGCAAGCGCGCGCGCAGCGCGGGCATGATGCCGAGAAACTGCGGGAACAGTTCCGGAAACACATCATCGGCACCGGCATACAGCCATTCATCGAGTGGTCGCGTTTCGTCTTCCTCGCGCATTGCCGGGACCGCTCGGAACTTGCATTCCTCGACCAGACACAACTCGTCGTAATCGTAGAACAGGACGCGACCGTTTCGGGTCACACCGAAATTTTTCAGCAGCAGATCGCCGGGGAAGATGTTGCTGCGCGCGAGGTCTTTGATTGCTTGTCCATAGTCGAGCACAGCCCGCTCTGCGGTCAGTGCGTTCGATTCGCGCACATATAGATTCAAGGGCCGTACCCTGCGCTCGACATAGCAATGCTTGATCAACACTTCATCGCCATCCAGCTGCACGGTCTGCGCGCATTCGCGCAGGAGCTCATCCAGCGCTGCGGACGAGAATTGCCGCGCGGGGAACCGCAGTCGGAGGAATTCCTGCGCGTCCACCAGACGGCCGATGCGATCGCGCCGGAAGACCAAACGATATTTTTCTTCGACCTCCGCGCGCACCATGTCTTTCGGATAGGCGAAACGGTCCCGGATCAGTTTGAACACCACCGGATAGCCGCGTGGCGTGAATACCGCCATGACCATGCCGCGCTCGCCGTCGGCGAGTACCAACTCTTCGTCCGGATATTCGGCGAGGTGGCGGAAGATCTGACGGTAACGTTCGGTCTTGCCCTGTTTGATCCGGCCGATGACCGTGAACAGTTCGTCCAGCGGCTTGCGCGGTAGCAGCGCGTGCAGAAAAGCGACGACATCGCCGACACGGGTGATGTCGGCATGGAAATAGCTGCGCGAAAAGCCGAACAGGATCGAGATCTGCTGCTCGTCGACGATCACCGCATCGGCACAGACGCCGGTCGTTTCGCTGGTCAGTGCGACAACGATGGGATACGAAGCGCCAGAGGCGCCGTGTGCGCGGCCGACCAGATACGCACGCCGTTCGCGATAGAACGGTGTCCGCAGCATCGAGACGCCGACCACGCCGCGCGACTGCAGCGCTTCCGCAACTGCAGCCGCACTCGATTCGAGGTCGGTCCAACCATTGACGTAGTCGAGACTGCGGAAAATTCCGCGCCACACCGTGGTCGCGTCGTGGTCGAACGCATGATGCAAGAGTTCCCCCGGACACGCGGGATCGCCGGTCGGTACGATCTCGTACGCCAGAAATTCCACATCCGGCGCGACACCATCGATCTGGAAAAATCGGCGTACCAGTGAGTTGTAGAAGGTCTTGTACAGCTCGCGATCCGGCAGGCTGGCGATGCGTTCGGCATAGGCCGGCCGGATAGCGCGCCACAGCGGACGCGATCGCACACGCTCTTCCAGCAGCGACTCCAGTCGGGCAAGTGTTTCGCGCACGCACTGTTCGTACAGATCGATGCGCGCATTGGCGTCGACATGCGCGAGTTTCCAGTCGCGCCGCTCGAAGCGTTTACGCGCGCGTCGCGTGACATCGGAAAATCGCGCGTTGTAGTCGTCGAAACCGTCGTCGATGAGCGCCGCCGCGCGCTGAGCGGCGTCCGACGGGCGATGGGAGGAAAGCTTCGGCATGGACGGAGTGTACGTCAGTCCATTCGGATCATCCGCTCGAAATCGCAGTCCGTGAGACGCCTGAAACGTACAATTCTTCCTTGTCGAAAACGCAAGAAAAACCTTGAAAACAAGATGAATTCCTGAAGAAGGAGCGGCTGCAATCGCAGCCTGTGAGACCCCTTCAGGAGACACTGGATGTCCGGTACGCAGGGAGGCGACAAGGAAAAGGGGAGGCCCGGATCGCAGCCGTAGAGGCGCGGACAGGGATGCATCCCCCGGCACAAGGATGTGCCGCCGGGCCACCACCGTTTTGCTGGCTATGTTCGCTATTTCCCACGACGCACTGCCGTTCAACACGGCGGTGGCGTCGATGCAGGTTTCACAACATCCCGTCGCTGTCGCCGTCGTGCGACCGGCGAAACGGCCGTCTGCGGCCGCGATCCACTGTGCCCGTGCACACCATCCCCGTCCAAGGAGAGACCCATGCAATTGTTCAAGACCGAAATGATCCAGCCCCCACCACCGCATGTCGGTGCGTATCGGAGTCGGCGCCGACGCTACGGCTGCCGCACGGCAGTCGCTGTACCGTTGACTGCGCAGCCGCTGGCCGATGCCCTTCGGCGTGCGCTGCCCGCAATGCCTTCCGCGCCCCCGGTCGTGACCATCGATGGCGTCGTCGAGTTGCGGGATCTGCTTTATGGCCTGGCACCGGGCGGGCGCGCAGGAGAGCGTGTTTGTCTCCTGGCCGTAGAAAACTGAGTAAAGACTCATGTTGCAGTGCAATATGATACGACCCGCCCGGAAATCGGATACCGGTATTTCCCCCACCAAAAGGACTTTCACGATGAAATTCTTCAAGACCGAAACGTCGATTCCCCCCAATCCTCACTTCGCCGATCGTCCGCGTTTCAGCGGTGCGGCCATCCGCTACGGTAATGCCCGTCTGCGCCGTGCCGTCAGATCCGCAGCGGTCGATGCGCCGGCACCGGTGCTGGTCGAGCTGCCGCGCGTGCAGGCGGTGGTCGACGCGATCGTGTACGCCCGCGCCGCCTGAGGCGACACCGCGTGCGGCCTCACGGCCGCTCCAGTTGCTGTCAGCGCCGCTCCCGGCGTTCGGCAGCAAAAAAGAAGCCCGGCAATGCCGGGCTTCTTCGTATCGGTACCGCGTGCGGCAATCCGCATCAGAGATGCTTGATGATCTCGTCCGCGAATTCGCTGCACTTCACTTCGGTGGCGCCCTCCATCAGGCGGGCGAAGTCGTAGGTCACGCGCTTGCTGGCGATCGCGCCGTCCATCGCCTTGATGATCGCGTCCGCCGCTTCGGTCCAGCCCATGTAACGCAGCATCATCTCGCCCGACAGGATCACCGAGCCCGGGTTCACCTTGTCCAGGTCGGCGTACTTCGGCGCGGTGCCGTGGGTCGCTTCGAACACGGCATGACCGGTGACGTAGTTGATGTTCGCGCCCGGGGCGATGCCGATGCCGCCGACCTGGGCAGCCAGTGCGTCGGACAGATAGTCGCCGTTGAGGTTGAGCGTGGCCGACACGTCGTATTCCTTCGGACGCAGCAGGATCTGCTGCAGGAAGGCGTCGGCGATCGCGTCCTTGATGATCAGGCCCGCGCCAGGCTTGCCTTCCGGAATCACGTGCCACGGACCGCCGTCGAGTTCGACCGCACCGAAGTAGTCACGGGCGACCTTGTAGCCGAAGTCGCGGAACGCGCCTTCGGTGAACTTCATGATGTTGCCCTTGTGGACCAGCGTCACCGATTTGCGCTTGTTCTGGATCGCGTAGCCGATGGCGCTGTGCACGAGGCGCTCGGTGCCCTGCCAGCTGACCGGCTTGATGCCGACGCCGACTTCGACCTTGCCGCTGCGTGCCGGCATGCCAATGGCTTCAAGTTCGCGATCCCATGCATCGACGCGGTTCTGGGTGCCGAAACGGATCTTGTCGAAGCCTTTCGGGAATTCCTTCTGCAGGAAGTCGAGCACCTTCTGGGCGTCGGCCGAACCGGGTTCGAACTCGATACCTGCGTAGATGTCCTCGGTGTTCTCGCGGAAGATCACCATGTCGACATCACCCGGCTTCTTCACCGGCGAGGGCACGCCCTCGAACCAGCGCACGGGGCGCAGGCAGACATAGAGATCGAGCATCTGGCGCAGCGCGACATTCAGGGAACGGATACCGCCGCCAACCGGTGTGGTCAGCGGGCCCTTGATGCTGACCAGATAGTCGCGGCAGGCGTCAACGGTGGCATCGGGCAGCCAGTTGCCGGTGGCGTTGAAGGCTTTTTCGCCGGCCAGCACTTCCATCCACTCGATTTTCTTCGTGTCGCCATAGGCTTTGGCCACGGCGGCGTCGAGTACGCGCACGCTGGCGCGCCAGATGTCGGGGCCGATGCCATCGCCTTCGATGAAGGGGACGATCGGGCGGTCCGGAACGTTCAGCCCGGTCGGTGATTTGGTGATCTTGGCACCGCCGGCAGGCGGTGCAGGTGTGAAGTCAGCCATGCGTTCTCCATGAAAGCCGTCAGCAGTGACGGCCAAGCGCCTATTGTCGCGGGTCCGGGGGGTGGGGGAAAGGGCTGGACCGCTCTGCTGCAGGCGTCATCGCGCCGCAGCTGACTTCCGGCACGGGTGACGGCTGCGGTTTCGGAAAAGGATGGGGCGAATCATCCTCCCCCGGGCCGCCAGCATGAGTCTCGTTCGTCGCGATGTCCTGAAGCTGGGCGCATTGGCGCTTGGCGCGGCGACAACCCGCAGCCAGGCGCTTGCCGCATCTGTGGACAACCCTGTGCCGGTGCGCGCCGGCAAAGCACTCGATCTGTTGATCCTCGGTGGCACCGGGCTGACCGGCCCGCATCAGGTGCGTTACGCGCTGGCGCGCGGGCATCGCGTCACCATCTTCAACCGCAGCCGCAAACAACCGGAATGGCTGGGTCAGGTTGAACAATTGCTGGGCGATCGCGATACCAACGATTACGCATCCATCCAGGCCGAAGTCGACAAGGGCCGGCGCTGGGATGCGGTGATCGACAACCCCAGCAGCGTGCCGGCGTGGATCCGCGATGCAGCGAAGGTGCTGAAGGGGCATGTCGGCGGCTACACCATGATTTCCAGCGTCTCGGCCTATGCCGAAAACGAAACGCCCGGCCAGGACGAAACCGCAGCGCTGGCGACGTTCGACGGCGATCCGCTCAAGGAAACCAGCGCCAGCCTGCGCGCCGACATGACCAAGTACGCCGGCCTGAAGGCAGCGGCCGAAGCCGAAACGCGTCAACAGTTCGGCGACACCGCCACCATCGTGCGCCCGGGCCTGATCGTCGGCCCCGGCGACGAGACCGATCGCTTCACCTACTGGCCGCTGCGTCTCGCACGCGGCGGCGACGTGCTGTGTCCCGGGGATGGTCGCGACCCGGTGAAGTTCATCGATGCCCGTGATCTGGGCGAATGGATGATCCGTCTCGCCGAAAACAATGCGCGCGGCATCTACAACGCCATCGGCCCCGACTACGACCTCGACATGGCCGCGCTGTTGTACGGCATCCGTGCCTCCACCACCGCAGGCGCGCACTTCACTTTCGTGCCAGCGGATTTTCTTGAAGCGCAGAACGTCTCGGCGTGGAGCGACATGCCGGTGTGGGTACCGGCGGCTGGCGATTCGGCGGGCTTCCACACGCGTAGCAATGCGAAAGCGATCGCCGCGGGGCTGACGTTTCGCAGCATTGCCGATACCACTGCTGCGACGTTGACGTGGTTTGTGGTGCAGCCGGAGGAGCGGCGCAAGGCTGGGGCGCGGGCGGGGATCAAGGCGGAGCGCGAAGCTGAGGTGTTGGCGGCTTGGAAGGCGAGGGCGAAAGGCTGATCTGTATCGCGCGTGTATTCCGTAGGGCGTAACCGCTACAGGCAATTACGCTGTTGCAACTGTCGGATACCGATTGCGACGCTTTGTATCTTATTGCGTTGATATAGTCGGGTTTGGTGGTTGACTTCGACCCCGAGCGGACGTTTCGTAGGGTGGTGGTGAGCGTAGCGAACCCCACCCATGTGTGGTCGCAAATGAGGTTGTCCTCAAAGGATGCAGGCGATTGAGTCTGAAGGTGGGGTTCGCTACGCTCACCCCACCCTACGCACTATCTTTAAGGACCTCACGGCATGGATCGGAAATATCCAATCGTCGTCTTCATGGACAAGGCCGTAAGGTGGATGCGATGTTGTAGGGTGCATAAGCGAAGCGTCATGCACCTTCTTCAACGATACGGCGGTTGCGATGTCTGCGGCGCATGACGCCTTCGGCTTATGCGCCCTACGGATTACTTTACTGGGAGTGATGGTCCGTCGCAGTGACGTACCCCAGGTGGCGCCGGAGGCAGCACCCGGGAATGCGCCAACAGATGTGCTGCAAGCGTGTCCCGGCTACGCGCTGTGCGCGCAACCGGGCTACGAGAAGCAAGCTACGGTTCGTGATGCGTCGTCGTTTTTTGCGCTCAACCCGCGCCACAGCATTTCTTGTACTTCTTCCCACTGCCGCACGGGCATGGATCGTTGCGGTCGGGTTTCTCCTCGCGGCGCAGTTGCGTGCGTGGGGTGAGCGCGTCGATCCGATGCTTGTGCAGGTCAGAGAGCATCGCCGGGAGTTCAACGATGATGCCCAGGCGTTCTTCGTAGCCGAGCGGGGTGGCTTCCACTTCGGGGTCTTCGGCCATCACTTCGCCGCTGGCGATACGGTCGAGGAAACCGAAGATCTCGTCGATCCAGTCGTGTTCGTCCAGCCAAGCTTCCCATGCGGTTTCACGGAGTTCGACGCCACGGAAGAAGCCGTAGGCCCAGTCGCGGCCGACATCCAGCGCGTCGTCTTCGTGTGCGGACGGATCTTCGGGTAGCCACAGCAGCGGCGCGAGGTGGTCGGGGACATCGCCTTCGTGGCGGACGCGCTGCTCAACCATGCGCCAATGCGCCATCAGCAGGCCTTCGACGTCAGCGGCTTCGGCGTCGTCGGCCCAGCGGGGAGGTTTGCCACCCCAGACCGCAGGCAGCCATTCCTCGGGCGGTACGGTTTCGGGCGACACGGCGAGTGCCGAGAGGTAACCGTCCAGCGCTTCGAGGTTGAAGCCCTTGAACGGCACCGCGCGGGTGTCGAGCAGTTCGGAGAGGCGTTCGAGCTGGGCGTCGTCGAGCAATTGTGTAGCGGACATGGGGATACCGATGAATGACGGGAACAAGGTGGACAGGGTAATCGACACACCGCCGTCCGGGCCGGAACCCCGCCGAAGAACGGGTAAGGACGATCCATTCTGCCGTCGTCGTCTAAAACGCTTGGGAGACCGCACGGCGATGGCGGCGAGCGCTGACAGATCGCGTTCGTCGGGCGCTATCGTTACAAGACTCCCTGATTCGCGCTCAAGCCGGCGGAATCTGCTCCGGCGTATCGACATCGCCCGGCGCATGCGGCGCCGGGAATGCGATGACCTCATCATCCGTACGCAGCAATGCCCGTGCGCCGATATCGCCATGGAGCGCGCGCAATGCGGCGAAACGTGCGCGCGGAAAGACTGCCGGCGCGCCCAGCACCGCGTCATGGCGGGACGCGACCGTGCGTTGCGGATGCGCGTCGGCGAGCGCGAGCAGGCCGCGCAGCCAGGCCGTGTCGACGCGGTACTGATCGACCAGCATCACCAACAGCGCGTCGATGCCCGAGTCGTTTTCGATCTGTATCACCGCAGCGCGGATCGATGCGGCCATGCCTTCGGCGTGATCCGGCACATCGAGACGTTCCGGTGCGGGTAAAACCGGAGCAGAACCCGACAGCGACTGCCAGCAGGCGTCCGCGTTGGCGCCCAGCATCAGCAGGACGCGCGCCGCGCCGCAGGCGC
>JBGSID010000326.1:0-9481 GCA_041751895.1 Lysobacteraceae bacterium
TGGTGGCGCTGGACCGCTCCGGCCGGCAGGCAGAGCAGGCGGCGCGCGCGGCCCGCGAGTACAGGCGCTACCTGCGTACCACCGAGGTGAAGTGGCGGGTCGGTACCGAGAGTCTGCTGACGCTTGAACAGACCCGGCGCTCCGCGCTGTCGGCCGAAGTGCAGGAACTCACCCTGCAGCGCGAGCGCGTGCAGGCCTGGATTTCGCTCTACAAAGCGCTCGGCGGCGACTGGACCGGGGGCATGCCCGCGCACGCGCCGCAGACCACAGCCTCTCCGCGCACGCCCCAACACGTTTTTGAACACGTTTCCGAGGAATGATCGTGCCCTTTTCACATTCGCGCCGCATCGCCGTCTTCACTTCCGCCGCGCTGCTGATCGTCGCGCTGGCCGCCTGCTCGCGGCCCGAGACTGGCGGCACGGCCGCTGCCAGCGTATTGACCGTCGAGGTCATCGCGCCGGGATCACAACGGTGGCCGGATTCGATCGAGGCCAGCGGCCCGCTGACGGCGTGGCAGGAAGTGATCGTGAGTCCGGAGACCGGCGGCTTGCGTATCGCCGAACTGGCGGTCGACGTCGGCGACTCCGTGCGTCGCGGGCAGGTGCTGGCGCGGTTGGCGGACGCCAGCGTGACGGCCGACCTGCGCAAGCAGGAAGCATTGGTGGCGAAGGCGCAGGCCGAATTGCGTCAGGCTCGTTCCAATGTTGCGAGAGCCAAGGTGATCGAGAGCAGTGGCGGCCTGTCCGCGCAGCAGATCGAGGAATATCGGGTGGCCGAGGCCACAGCATCGGCATCGTTGTCGAGCGCGAATGCCGATCTGGAGAATGCGCGCCTGCGCCTGCGGCAAACGCGTATCGTCGCCCCCGACGACGGTCTGGTGTCTTCGCGCACGGGCGTATTGGGCAACGTGGTCAACACCGGTGCCGAGTTGTATCGATTGATTCGCCAGGGTCGCATCGAATGGCAACCGGAACTCGACGCTGCTCAACTGTCACGGGTGCGAGAGGGACAGCCGGCGCGAGTGACGCTGCCCGATGGAACCCGTGTCGAAGGTCGCGTGCGCCTCGTGGAACCGACCCTGAGCACCGCCACAGGGCGCGGTTCCGTGCATGTCCGCTTGCCGGGCGACAGCGGTGCCCGCGCCGGCATGTTCGCGAGCGGCAACATCGAAACCGGTGAACGCGTCGCGCTGACGCTGCCGCAGGCGGCGGTCGTGATGCGCGATGGACGCGCCTATGTCTATGTGGTCGGCACCGACAACCGCGTGAACGGCAAGCCGGTCAAGACCGGGCGCCGTCGCGACGATGCCGTGGAGATCGTCTCCGGTATCGATGCGAAGGCGCGCGTGGTCGCCAGCGGCGGTGCGTTCTTGTCCGAAGGCGCCACCGTGACCGTGGTGCAGGCCGAAGGCGCCCGCGACAAGCAGGGGGCCGGCAAGTGAACATTTCCTCGTGGTCGATCCGCAACCCGGTTCCTGCGGTGCTGGTGTTCATCCTGCTGACGGTGTTCGGCCTGATTGGCTTCCAGCGCCTGCGTATCCAGGACTTCCCGGATATGGATCTGCCCACGATCAACGTGTCGGCCTCGCTGGAAGGTGCCGCGCCAGCGCAACTGGAAACCGAAGTCGCGCGCAAGATCGAGGACAAGTTGGCCTCGCTCGACAAACTTCAGCACATCACCACCACGATCACTGATGGCAGCGTCGCCATCAGCGTCAGTTTCGAATTGGAGAAAGATTCCGAAGAAGCCTTGAGCGAAGTCCGCAATGCGGTGGACACGGTGCGCTCCGAACTGCCTGCGGGTATGAACTCGCCCAATGTGTCCAAGCTGACCTCTGCGGGCGGTTCGATCCTGACCTACACGGTGGAGTCGAGCAGACTCGACGAGCAGGACCTGTCGTGGTTCGTGGACAACGACATCGCCAAAGCGGTGCGCGCGGTGCGCGGGGTATCCTCGATCTCACGCGTGGGCGGCATCGACCGCGAAGTGCATGTCGACCTCGACCCTACCTTGATGGCCGGCATGGGCGTCACGCCTGCAGCGGTCTCGTCCGCGCTGAAGAACGTGCAGGCCGACAACTCCGGCGGGCTGGCGAATCTGGGCAAGCTGAAATTCTCGACCCGCACGCTGGGCCGGGTAGGCAACGTCGAACAGATCGCCGCGATCAGTCTGCCGCTCGCTGACGGTCGCTATGTCCGTCTTGATCAGATCGGACGCATCAGCGATGCGCACGCCGAGCGCACCACGCTGGCATATCGCGACGGCAAGCCGGTGATCGGCTTTCAGGTCGCACGTTCGCGCGGCTATTCCGATGTCAGCGTGGCCGAAGACGTGCGCGCCGCGTTGGACGAGTTTTCGACGAAAAATCCGAACGTCAGCATCCGCGAGGCCAGCAACACGGTCGAACCGATCGAGGAGAACTACGAAGGCTCGATGCATCTGCTGATCGAAGGCGCGCTGCTGGCGATCCTCGTGGTCTGGTGGTTCCTGCGCGATTGGCGCGCGACCCTGATCTCGGCGGCGGCGCTGCCGCTGTCGGTGATCCCCACGTTCTTCGTGATGTATCTGCTGGGCTATTCGCTCAACACCATCACCCTGCTGTCGCTGTCGTTGACCATCGGGATTCTGGTCGATGATGCCATCGTCGAAATCGAGAACATCGAACGCCATCTGCGGATGGGCAAGACGCCGTACCAGGCAGCGATGGAGGCCGCCGACGAGATCGGCCTGGCGGTGGTCGCCACCACCCTGACCCTGGTCGCGGTGTTCTTGCCGACGGCGTTCATGAGCGGGATTCCCGGCCTGATCTTCAAGCAATTCGGAGTGACCGCGTCCGCTGCCGTGCTTGCGTCGCTGCTGGTGGCGCGCCTGCTCACGCCGATGATGGCCGCCTATCTGCTCAAGCCGGCTGATCCCGATGCGCTGGGCGAGACCGACAGTCGCTTGATGCAGCGCTACCTTCGCTGGGTGAACGCCACGCTGAGCCGGCGCAAGGCCACGGTCGCAGCGGCGGCGGGATTCTTTGTATTGTCGCTGTGCATCCTGCCGTTTTTACCAACCGGCTTCATGCCGGCGCAGGACAAATCGCAAACCAAAGTGACTCTCACGCTGCCACCCGGCACCACGCTGGACACCACGGCGGCAATGGCCCGCCGGGCGAGTGCGCTGGTACGCGAAATCGCTGAAGTGGAAAGTGTGTTCGTTTCTGCGGGTACCGCAAGTTCCGGTGGGGGGCTGGATTCCAGCAGCACGGCCGATGTCGCCAGCGCCACCCTGACCGTGGATCTGGTGGCGCGTGGCGATCGTGATGTCAAACAATCGGAGACGGAAGCGAATATCCGCGAACGCCTCAAGGCCTTGCCCGGTACGCGCGTATCGGTCGGGGGTGGCGGCAGCGGCGAATCCCTGGGCATCACGCTGGCCAGCGACAACAGCGAAATCCTGCAAAGCACCGCCGAAAAGGTGGAGCAGCAATTGCGTACGCTGAAGGGCATCGGCGCGGTCACGTCCAGCGCGGCGCTGCAGCGCCCCGAAGTGCAGGTGCGCCCGAACGATGCACGCGCCGCCGCATTGGGCGTGGCTTCGACCGACCTGGCCGAAGCCATCCGCTACGCGACCTACGGCGACTTCGCGACCTCGCTGCCCAAACTCAACTTGCCCGAGCGGCAAATCGCGGTGCGCGTGCGCATGGATCCCGAGGTGCGCAGTGATCTGACCGCTCTGTCGCAATTGCGCGTACAAGGCCGCGAAGGCAGCGTCAGCCTTGGCTCGGTGGCGGACCTGACGGTCGGTAGTGGCCCATCCGAGATCAATCGTCTGGATCGCCTGCGCCAGGTGACTTTGTCGGTCGAACTCAATGGCCGTTCGGTCGGCGAGGTGCAGCGCGAGGCGATGCAATTGTCCTCGCTGCGTTCGTTGTCGGCAGGCGTGAAGCAGGTGCAGCAGGGCGAGACCGAGCGTATGTCCGAGCTGTTCAGCAGCTTCGGCCTCGCGATGGCGATTGGCGTCTTCTGCATCTATGCCGTGCTGGTGCTGCTGTTCCACGATTTTCTGCAGCCCGCCACCATCCTCAGCGCACTGCCGCTGGCGCTTGGCGGCGCAGTGGTGTCGCTGTGGGTATCCGGTCAGTCGTTCTCGATGCCGGTGGTAATCGGCGTGCTGATGCTGATGGGCATCGTCACCAAGAACTCCATCCTGCTGGTGGAATACGCCATCATGGCCCGCCGGGAACGCAGCCTGAGTCGCTTCGATGCACTGATCGATGCCTGCCACAAGCGGGCGCGTCCCATCCTGATGACCACCATCGCGATGGGTGCCGGGATGATGCCGAACGCGTTGGGCCTGGGCGCCGAGCCCAGCTTCCGCCAGCCCATGGCGATCGTGGTGATCGGTGGCCTGCTGGCCTCCACAGTGTTGAGCCTGCTGGTGGTCCCGGTGGTGTTCACGTACGTCGACGACCTTGAGCAATGGCTGAAGCGCAAGGTCTTGCGGCGTCACGCCGATACCGCACCAAGACCCGCGCCGGCAACGCCATGAACGCTGCGAAGCGGGCGGCCCTGCATTTTATGAACAGGGTAGAGAAGGGCGTCAGGCCGGTTATCGGGGCTCGGTGGTGGCAACTGCCTAGCCGACGTGAAGCAGCTCCAGCGTTCGATCCACAGCTGTCTCACACCATCTTATGGAATGGAAATGGCGCCCCAGACCGCATGGATTTCGATTGGAGTGATTTGTTGAGGCTTTCAGTTGAATGCGTGGTAGCTAGTTGTGCCAGCAGATCGAGGCAGTGGTTCGTCTTGGGGCGCTTTGTTGGTGAGACTGCGGTGTCGGGGCGGTGCTTGGAGAGCAGAGCCACAACACCCAAAAGATGGCTGCCACAGGGGCTGTTGGTCAGCGTCAGGCCGGGATTTAAGCAAGCTCAACGGAATCCGTATCGGCGTCTATCATTTCGCATAATGTATATTATGTAAATACGAAGTGGTCGTTTGCATAGCCAGTCTTGTCTGAATGCCTTGGCGTGAATATTCCAGTGAACCTACCTCGGTCCACAGATAGATCTCATTCAAATCAATTGGTTGAAAAACAAACTTCGCGTGCAGTCTCTACCTCGCTCATCGCACGTCAGCGCTCTTCGATACAAACCCGCGCTCCAGTCGATCGAGTGCCTCATCGCCCAATTGGGCCAGATCGACGCAGGCGTTGGTGGCGAACCAATGGCGCATGGTGGCGCGGATGACGCCGATCGCCGCGCCTGCCATGACGGTCGAATGCAGTTCGCTGCCTTCATCGTCCGTGCTGCGCTTGCGGAACAGCTGGGCCATGGCGACTTCCCAATCGCGGTCGATTTCGTTTTCCCGTGCAAGCAAGGCTGGGGTCGTCTGGATCAGCCGCTGCTGGGCCAACAGCGACTCGCGGTGCAGCTGGTACTCCTTGGCGAACAGATGGGCGATCCGTCGCAGGCTGCGGATCGGACTTTCGTGTGACGGTGCATTACCCAGCAATTCGACGAAGCGCGCCAGGCGTTCGTCCCGATGCGGGAAGGCCAGTGACTCCTTGTCGGCGAAATAGCGGAAAAAGGTCCGGCGGCCGACACCCACGTCCTGGCAGACGTCCTCGATCGTGGTCGCGTCGAAGCCCTCCGCATGGAAACGCCGGTTGGCGGCTTCGAGCAGGGCGCGCCGGGTCGCTTCTTTCTTTTGTGTGCGGAGCGAATGCGGTGGCTTTTCCATGGCGGGAAGGATATAACTGCGCACCGCTAAAAAGTGACACTCAGTGCCAAATTCAACGCCAACCCTGCTCCATCGACCGCGCCAGACCTGCCTCCACTGGCATCCGGATGGACGTCTTCCGGCATTTCTTGCCGATGATATTGGTGCGCAAATTGCTGACGTTCGCTGCAGTCACCAGATCATTCGCGATGACCGTGACGGTCGACTTGGGCTGGGATGTGATGGAACGGTGAGCGAAGAAGCCGGCGATGGCGCTTGGCAGTTACTGGCCACGCTGCCGCCGCTGTATCCCGAATGGCTCGGAGACCGTGCATTCACCGAGACCCACGGGCTGCGTTTTGCCTATGTCGGCGGCGCGATGGCCAACGGCATCGCCACGACGGCGATGGTGGCGGCCCTGGCCAAGGCCGGATGCCTCGGTTTTTTCGGTGCGGCCGGGCTGTCGTTGGGCCGGGTCGAAGCCGCCATTTCGGAGTTGCAGGGCGATCTGGGCAGCGCCGGACTGCCCTGGGGCGTGAATCTGATCCACAGCCCCGCCGAACCTGCACTGGAAGACGCCGTCGCCGACCTGCTGTTGAGCCGGGGCGTACGCTTGGTCGAGGCCTCGGCGTTCATGGCGCTGACGCCCGCCATTGTCCGTTATGCGGCCACGGGCCTGATCCGCGACCAGAACGGTGCCATCCAGCGGCGCAACCGGGTGTTCGCCAAAGTGTCCCGCGAGGAGGTGGCGCGGCGTTTCCTGGAGCCCATGCCCCGGGAGCTGTTGAACCAGTTGCATCAGCGCGGTCAGCTCAGCGCATTGGAAGTCGAACTCGCCGCACAGCTGCCCTTGGCCGAAGACGTCACGGTAGAAGCCGATTCCGGTGGTCACACCGACAACCGCCCGCTCACGGCCCTGTTGCCGACCATCGCCCTGCTGCGCGATCGCATTGCCACCGAGCACGGTTACACCCGCCCGATTCGGATCGGCGCGGCAGGCGGGCTGGGCACGCCCGCCGCAGTCGCGGCCGCTTTTGCCTTGGGCGCGGCCGATGTGCAGACCGGTTCGGTCAATCAGGCCTGTGTCGAAAGTGGGTTGGGCCAACGCGGTCGCGAGATGCTGGCGCAGGCCGAGATGGCCGATGTGATCATGGCCCCGGCGGCCGACATGTTCGAGCTGGGCGTGGACGTCCAAGTGCTGCGGCGCGGCTCGATGTTCGCGGTGCGGGCACGGAAGCTGTACGAACTCTACCGCGCCCATCCCTCGCTGGACGCGATTCCGGCGGCCGATCGCGACAAGGTCGAGCGCGACATCCTGCGTACGTCCTTCGATGCCGCCTGGCAGTCGACGCGTGCCTTCTGGATGGCCCGAGACCCGGCCCAGGTGCAGCGCGCCGAGGTCGACTCCAAGCACCGCATGGCCCTGGTGTTCCGCAGCTATCTCGGTCTGTCCAGTCGCTGGGCGATCGATGGCCTCGACCCGCGTGCCGCCGATTTCCAGATCTGGTGCGGCCCGGCCATGGGCGCCTTCAACAGTTGGGTTCGCGGCAGCTTCCTGGAAGCGCCGGCCAATCGCAGCGTGGTGCAGGTCGCCCTGAACCTGCTCGAAGGTGCCGCCGTGATCACGCGCGCCCAACAACTGCGGACCTATGGCGTGCCGGTGCCAGCCGCCGCATTCGATTTCCGCCCGCGTCCGCTGGCCTGACGCCGCGACACCACATCGAGCCCTCATGACCGACTATTCTCCCGCGCAGCTGCCGCCCATCGCCATCGTTGGCGTCAGCGCCCTGTTCCCCGGCTCCACGGATGTGGCTGGTTTCTGGCGCGACATCCTCGATGGTCGCGACCTGATCAGCGATGTGCCGCCCGGGCATTGGCTGATCGATGACTACTACGACGCCGACCCGTCGGCGCCGGACAAGACCTATGCGCGTCGCGGCGGTTTTCTGGATCCCGTCGGCTTCGATGCGCTCGGTTTCGGTGTGCCGCCCTCGACTCTGCCGGCAACCGATACCGCGCAGCTGCTGGCGCTGATCCTCGCCCAGAGCGTGCTGCAGGACGCTGCGCGCGAGCAGTTCGAGACCATGGACCGTTCGCGGATTTCGGTCATCCTCGGCGTGACCAGCGCACAGGAACTGTTGTTCTCGATGGTGTCGCGGTTGCAGAAGCCGGTCTGGGTGAAGGCGCTGCGGGAATCGGGCCTGCCCGAAGACGAGGTGCAGGCGGCCTGCGCACGCATTGCCGCGAATTACGTGCCATGGCAGGAATCGAGCTTTCCGGGTCTGCTCGGCAATGTCGTTGCCGGTCGCATCGCCAATCGGCTCAACCTGGACGGCACCAACTGCGTGACCGATGCGGCGTGCGCTTCGGCGCTGAGCGCATTGTCGATGGCGATCAACGAGCTGCAGCTCGGCCACAGCGATCTGGTGATCTCGGGCGGCGTCGACACGCTCAACGACATCTTCATGTACATGTGTTTTTCGAAGACGCCGGCGCTCTCGCTCAGCGGCGACTGCCGGCCATTCAGCGACAAGGCCGACGGCACCATGCTCGGCGAAGGCCTGGGCATGGTCGCGCTCAAGCGCCTGGCCGACGCCGAGCGCGACGGCGATCGCATCTATGCGGTGATCCGTGGCTTGGGCACGTCCTCGGATGGCCGTAGCAAGAGCGTCTACGCGCCGGTATCGGAAGGCCAGGCCCAGGCGCTGCGACGCGCCTACGCCATGGCCGGTTACGACCCGGAAACGGTCGAACTGATGGAGGCACACGGCACCGGCACCAAGGCCGGCGATGCCGCCGAGTTCGAAGGCCTGCGTCAGGTGTTCGGCGCGGCGGATGGCCAGTTCAAACAGTGGTGCGCGCTCGGCTCGGTGAAAAGCCAGATCGGCCATACCAAAGCCGCCGCCGGTGCCGCTGGTCTGTTCAAAACGGTGATGGCCCTGCACCACAAGGTGCTGCCGCCGAGCATCAAGATCGACGCGCCCAATCCGCAGTTCGATATCGAGCACAGTCCGTTTTATCTCAACACCCGCAGCCGCCCGTGGATCCGCAACAGCGATCATCCGCGCCGTGCATCGGTGAGTGCCTTCGGCTTCGGTGGCTCAAATTTCCACGTGACGCTCGAGGAATACCTGGGTCCGGCGCCGAAGGCCGAGCGCCTGCCGTCGCACCATCATGAGCTGCTGGTCCTGGGTGCCGATAATGCGGCCGCGTTGGTGGCACAGGCACGCATTCTGGCGGGGAGCAACGAACCTCTGTCGCGTCTGGCGCGACAGAGTCAGCGCGACTTCAGTGCGACGAAACACGTGCGGCTTGCCATGGTCGCCAGTGACCTGCCGCAACTGCATGAGCGCCTGTTGGCCGCCGCGCAACGGATCGAACAGTCACCCGACAGCGCCTTCACCCTGCCCGATGGCAGCAGCTATGGCGTGGGCCCGGCCAGCGGAAAACTGGCGATGCTGTTTCCCGGCCAGGGCAGCCAGTATCCCGGGATGGCGGCCGATATCGCCATGCATTTCCCGAAAGCCCGCGAGGTCTGGGATCGCCTTGCCGATATCTCGCTTGAGGCGGGAACCCGCCTGCATGAAAAAGTGTTTCCGCGTCCGGGCTTCACGGCCGACGCTGCCATCAACGACAGCGCCCGCCTGACGGCCACCGAATGGGCGCAGCCGGCGATCGGCGCGGCGTCGCTGTCGATGCTGGCAGTGCTCAACGATTGCGGCCTGCGCGCCGATCTTCTCGGCGGCCATAGCTTCGGCGAAGTGGTCGCGCTGCAG
>JBGSID010000327.1:0-2324 GCA_041751895.1 Lysobacteraceae bacterium
GCGACCGATGCCGGCATGGACATGCTGCGCCAGGGCGGCAACGCTTTCGATGCCGCCGTTGCAGTGTCGGCGGTGCTGTCGGTGGTCGAACCGATTTCATCGGGTCTCGGCGGCGGCGGTTTCTTCCTGCTGCACGACGCGAAGACCGGCAAGGACATCTTCATCGACGCGCGCGAAACCGCGCCGGCTGCTGCGACGCCAGCCGCGTATCTCGACGACAAGGGCGAATTGGACCGGGACCGCGCCACCAACGGGCCGTGGTCGGCAGGGATTCCCGGCTTGCCGGCCGGGCTGGTGCATATTTCCCAGCATTACGGCCGATTGCCGCTGAAGACCACGCTGGCGCCTGCGATCCGCATCGCCCGCGACGGCTTTCCTGTCTACGAGCGACTGGTCAAGGGTTACGCCAACCGCCGCGACGTAATGGAACGCTACAAAGGCACCCGCGCCGTGTTCCTGGCCGATGGCGATACGGTGGAAGACGGCGAGCTGTTGATCCAACCCGATCTGGCCCGAACGCTGGAAACGCTGGCCGACAAGGGCTTCGACGGGTTCTATCGCGGCCCGATCGCGAAAAAACTACTGGCCGGCGTGAAGGCCGAGGGCGGGCAGTGGACCGCCGATGAACTGGCCGGCTACCGCATTCGCGAACGCGAGCCGCTGCATTTCGAATACGACGGCTGGCAGGTGGTGACCGCGCCGCCGCCGTCATCCGGCGGTGTGGCGCTGGCGCAGATGATGCAGATGCTGGAGCCGTGGGATCTGGACAAGATGCCGCAGGCCGAACGCGTACATCTCACCGTCGAAGCGATGCGCCGCGCATTCCGCGATCGCACGTTCTATCTCGGCGATCCGGATTTCGTGAAGATCCCGGTGCGCACGCTGACCAGCGCCGATTACGCCGCCGGTCAGCGTTCGACGATCAATCCGGACAAGGCGACGCCGAGCGACCTGCTGTCGGGCCAACAGACGCCGATGGAAGACGACGAGACCACGCATTTCTCGATCATTGACGCCGAGGGTAATCTGGTCGCCGCGACGCAGACGGTGAATCTGCTGTTCGGTTCCGGGCTGATTCCGCCCGGAACCGGCGTGCTGCTCAACAACGAGATGGATGATTTCGCGCTGAAACCCGGCACGCCGAATGCGTTCGGGGTGATGGGCTACGACGCCAACGCGCCCAAACCCGGCAAGCGCATGCTCAGCTCGATGACGCCGACCTTCATGTCCTCGCCCGACAAGGTCGCCGTGCTCGGCACGCCCGGCGGCAGCCGCATCATCACCATGGTCCTGTTGGGAGCGCTTGGCTACGCCGATGGTCTCGATGCGCAGCAGGTCGCTGCGCTGCCGCGCTATCACCACCAGTGGATGCCCGATGCCATCGGCGCCGAGCGCGACGCGCTGCCGGACGATGTCATTGCCGCGCTGCGTGCGATGGGCCATACCGTGGTCACCCCGAAGGACGCCACCGACGGCCGCCGTTCCAGCGACACCTGGGGCAACCTGCAGACGGTGGAATGGGATCTGCGCGACAACACGCTGCATGGCGGCAGTGACCCGCGTAACCCGGTCGGGAAGGCGCTGGTCGAAGTCGCGCCTTCCGCCGGCGGGCAATAGCGCTGCGGATGGAAGCCGGATGACGCTGTCCGCGCGGCTGCCTCACGTCCGCGAATCCATCCGCCTGCGTGCGCTGCGAGAGGACGACCTCGCCGTATTCCTCGGCTACCGCAGCGATCCGCAAGTCGCGCGCTATCAGGGCTGGTGGCCGATGGACGAGGCGAAGGCACGGGTGTTCCTGCAAGAGCAGGGTGCGAGGGCCAGTGACGATGCCTCTGCCGGGTTCTGGCTTCAGCTCGCAATTGCAGACGTCGCTTCCGATCTGCTTCTCGGCGATCTGGGCGTGTGGCTGTCGCACGATCGCAGCGAGGCCGAGCTCGGGATCACTGTCGCACCGGAGTCGCAAGGCAAGGGAGTCGGCCGCAATGCGATGCGCGCCGCGCTGATGTTGTTGTTCGACAATCCCACGGTGACCCGCGTCCGTGCCAACGCCGACGCGCGCAATGCCCCGTGCAGGCGCATGCTGGTCTCCGCAGGCTTCCGCGAAACCGGCACCCAGCACGTGTTCGTGAAGGAAGAAGCCTGCATCGAGCATCAATATATCGTGGAGCGCGGCGATATCGCCTCCAAACCGCAAGGAGACACCCCATGAAACTCTGGTCCATCCTCGGTAACTCCCAGAAACTCGACGGCGGCGCGATGTTCGGCAACGCGCCGCGCGCGGTGTGGGCGAAGTGGCTGCCGCCCGACGAACAGAACCGCGTGCC
>JBGSID010000328.1:0-22921 GCA_041751895.1 Lysobacteraceae bacterium
CAATCCGAACGATCCCGCGCCGAAAGCCGCGGGCAAACCGGCGGTAGCCGCTCCTCGCCCGACTGCCGGCAAGGTTGCGGTCGCTATCACCTCCCGGCCCCCCGCTCCAGCACCGAAGACTCAATACAAAGTGATCCAATACAAAACCGACGAAGCCACCGGCCGCCCCATCCTGCCTGCCAGCTACAAGCCCAGCGTGGATGAGGAATACATGAGCCCGTTGCAGCTCGAATACTTCCGCCAACGCCTGCTGCAGTGGCGTGCAGACCTCATCGAAGAGTCGAAGCAGACCATCGAAAACCTCAAGGATGAAGTGCGCGACGTCGGCGACGATGCTGAACGCGCCACCCGTGAAACCGAGAACTCGCTGGAGCTGCGCACCCGCGACCGCTACCGCAAGTTGATCGGCAAGATCGACAGCACGCTCAAGCGCGTCGATGCTGGCGAGTACGGCTACAGCGTGGATTCGGGCGAAGAGATCGGCCTGCACCGCCTCGAAGCCCGCCTCACCGCCGAGCGCACCATCGACGAGCAGGAACGCTGGGAGCATCTGCAGAAGCAGCAGGGCGATTGAGTCGAGCAGCTTCGAGATGTCGCAGGAGAGCCCCGCATTGCGGGGCTCTTTTTTTTCGCATGCCGTTTGATCAGCTTCCGAACATGGCGTCGTAACGCATGTTGTTGCCTTCGATGACCAGATAATGCGCCTCTACCCAGGCTTTGAGCGCAGTCGCAAGCGGCAGCAGGTCCTTGCCCGTCGGTGTCAGCGAGTACGCCACCTGGATCGGGCGGTCATTCAATACTTCACGGGCGACGAGGCCGTCGCGTTCCAGATTGCGCAGTGTTTGCGTCAGCATTTTCTGCGACACGCCCTCGATGCGCTTCTGCAGATGGCCGAAGCGTTTCGGACCATCCGCAAGTGCGTTGAGCACGAGCAATGTCCACTTTTCCCCCAGTCGCGCCATCACGCCTCGGCTTGGGCACGCCGCGAGATAGGGGTCCGGGGTGGGGCGAAGCGGTATCGCCTGCACAGAAATGGAGGGCATGGGGGAATGTGGTTACCTGAAGGTACCTGATTGACGAAAGAAACTACGCTGTCGATTATGCGCGCCTCTCCAAGACCCTTTCAAGGCGGGCAAATGAACATCGGCATCATCGGTGGTGGGAATGTAGGCGGCGCACTCGCGCGGTTGGCGATGTCGGCAGGGCATGACGTGGTCGTCGGTGTACGCGAACCGGGACGGCTGGCAAATGGCATTGATGCCGTCGCTTCGCGGCAAGCTGCGATGCACGCGGAAATCGTCATTCTTGCCTTGCCATATGTCGCCTGCGTGGATGCTCTGCCCGCATTGAGAGACGTGCTGGCCGGCAAGATCGTGGTCGATGCGACCAATCCCTTGAATGCCGATTGGTCGCCATTGCTGCTGGGCCAGGAAAACTCAGCGGCCGAGGAAATCGCGCGTCTGTTGCCTGCCTCACGTGTGGTCAAGGCGTTCAACACGATATTTGCCGATACGATGATTCCAGAGCGTATGCAGCGCGAGGGTGGCTATCGCATCACTGCCTTCGTCGTCGGGGATGACGACACGGCCGTTGCACACGTGGCCGACTTGGCTTATTCGCTGGGCTTCGCGCCACAGCGTGTCGGGGGGCTTGCCGCCGCGCGATACGTGGAGGCGATGGCGCATTTGAATATTGCGATCGCAATGGGCGGCGGTGGGACGAACGCCTGTTTTCTCTTTGACCAGAAACCCGTATGACTCGACGCGCATCGGAAGAAACCCGGGTGTACGCCAGTCGAATTACCTTCGGCGTTGATGACGAGACGGTCGTCGGCAATCTCTATCGACCGTCGGGCTCATCGTCGCATCCAGCGGTGGTGGTTGCCGGACCGATGACCAGCGTCAAGGAACAGGTCACCGGGACCTACGCCCGGGCACTTGCCGAGCGTGGCATCGCCGCGCTTGCGATCGACCATCGCCATTACGGTGAAAGCGACGGACTCCCACGCCAATACGAACACCATGGGCGCAAGGTCGCAGATCTGCGCGCCGCCGTGACGGCGCTGTCGCGGCATGCGGGGATTGAGGCGCAGCGGATCGGTGCGGTTGGCATCTGCCTCGGTGCAGGATACGCCGCAGCTGCGGTTGCCGATGATTTCCGTTTTCGCGCGCTGGCGATGGTTGCCGGCTATTACCGCGATCCTGTCGAAATGCGTGGGCGCGATCCATCGGGCTTCGATGCGAAGGTCCAGGAAGGTCGCGCAGCCCGTGATCGTTTCGAGACAACCGGAGAAGTGCTGACTGTAGCGGCTGCCGCGTTGAACAGCGATGCCGCCATGCAGACAGCGGACACGGTGGATTACTACACCCGACGCGCTGCGGTCGCCAACTATCGCAATGCATTCGCGGTGATGTCGCGCGAATACTTTCTGCCGTTCGATGTGCAGTCTGTGGCGGCGAGGCTGCGTATCCCGACATTGATGGTTCATTCCGAACGTGCGCTGTCCCCGGCATGGGCGCGGAAATTCCACGATGCGATCGATGCACCGAAACAGATGCTCTGGATCGAATCGCAGGGGCAGACGGATATCTATGACGATGGCGACATCGTTGCGAATGCCTCCGATCTGGTGGTGGCGCATCTGCGCCGATATCTCTGAGGGGTATGCCAACAGCGCCGTCGCACTATCTCCGCACGCCTTCCTGTCGAGCTACTGCAGATCCCGCAGATTCAGCCGTCGCAATGTCGGCGCTTTGAGTGCGGTGAAGGCTGTCACGCCGAGGGTGACGCAGCCGCCGAGGACTACGGCGGAGGCCAAGCCGAGCAGTTTTGCCATCGATCCTGCGTAGAACGCGCCGAGTTCGTTCGATGAGCTGATGAAGATGCTGTTGATCGACGACACCCGGCCGCGCATGTGGTCGGGTGTCGCCAGTTGCAGGATGGTGGAGCGCAGCACCACCGAAACGCCGTCGAACATGCCGGAGAGGAACATACAGGCGACCGACAGCCAGAGGGTTTTCGACAAGCCGAAACCGATGATGCACAGCCCGAAACCGGCGACCGCGAACATCATGAAGCGGCCTGCGTGCTGTTCGATCGGCCGACGCGACAGCCAGAGGCCGACGATGACTGCGCCGAGGGCGGGCGCACCGCGCAGCAGGCCCAATGCTTCCGGGCCCGCGTGCAGGACGTCCTTGATGAAGGCGGGCGCCAGTGAGATCGCACCGCCGAACAGCACCGCGAACATGTCCAGAGCCATCGCGCCCAGCATCACGGGTGTCTTGAACACGAAGCGCAGGCCTTCGCCGATGCTGGCGAAGATCGGGCTGCGCACATGCGACAGCGCGGGCTCGGTCACGCGCAACGAGAGTACGGACGCGGCCGCCACGAGCGCACAGACGGCTCCCAGCGCGTAAGCCGGCCCGGCGGGGTCGGTCGCACCATGCGGATAAGCGCCGACTCTTGAAGCAATACCGATGACCACGCCGCCGAGGGCAGGGCCCAGGACGAGCGCGAGCTGGAAGACCACGCTGCCGATGCTGGAGCCGCGTGTGAACTGGTCGCGCGGCAACGCACAGGCGAACAGGGTGTTGTAGACCGGGCCGAGGAAGGAACGCACCGCGCCGGTGAACATGATTGCGATGTAGATCAGCCACAGCCGCGACGTGAGGTTGCCGTCGTGTCCGAAGATGCGGCCGTAGGCGACGAGGGCCAGCAGGCACGGCGTCATCGCCAGACCCAGACAGGCGACAAACCCCAATCTGCGCTTCGGCAGGTGATCCACCAGATAGCCTGCGAACGGTGCCACGCAGAAGAACGGCAGCACTTCAGCAAGCCCGATCAGCCCCAGTTTCCAGGGATCGCCGGTGAGTTCGTAAACGTGCCAGCCCACGGCGATCGCGGTCATCTGATACGACAGGATGGTGAACAGGCGATAGCCCATCAGGCCCAGAAACGCGCGATTGCGCATCGGCGCGGCGGCCGGCGGTGCGGGCGGGGTGATGGCGCTCACGGTGGTGGCGAAGTATGTCGAAGTGTCAGTGCGTATCGGCGGCGCGTTGATTCAACGCCTGCTGCGCAGTGGCCTTCACGAAGGCCAGCAATGCCGCGAGACCGTTGTTGCGCGTCGGCGAGAGGTGTTTGGCCAGGCCGATGTCGGCGATGTAGCGGGCATCGGTGGCCATGATTTCATCAGCGCTGCGGCCCGAGTACACCCGCAGTGCGAGGAAGATCAGGCCCGAGACGATCGCCGAATCGCTGGCGGCGGCGAAGTCGAGTCTGTCGGTGTCGCCCGAGGCGACGATCCACACCATTGATTGGCAGCCGTGCAGCCGGTGCTCCTCGATTTTCGAGTCGTCCGGAAATGCAGGCAGCTTGCGGCCGAGATCGATCAGGTATTGGTAGCGCTCCGACCAGTCGCTGAAGAACGCGAATTCGTCGCGGATCGTGTCCTGGGCTTCGCTGGCAGTGGCTTCGAGCGGAAATGCGGTCATTGAATACTTTTCGTGGGAGCGACATTCATAGTGGCAGCTTTCATCCGGGCAGCTTTCGCAGGAGCGGCTTCAGCCGCGACACGCGCGGCTCGGCGCGACGAAGAAAAGCGTCCGGCTCACCCGCACACAAGCCTGCCCGAAGGCGGCGCACGCCATGTGCGTCGCCTGACGGAGCAGGGTGCATGTCGGGTTCCGAGACTCAAGCCCGCTTCCATCTGACGCCCTGTGGTGTGTCTTCCAGCAGAATGCCTTCATCGGCGAGTTGCTTGCGGATCGCATCGGCGCGGGCGAAGTCGCGCGCCTGCTTCGATGCATTACGTTCGTCCACGAGCGCCTGGATGCGGGCGTCATCGTCGTTCGACGCGCCGCGCGCGAACCAGGCCTCCGGAGACTGCTGCAACAGGCCCAGGACGGCACCAGCGCCGATGAGTTCCGATTTCAGTTTCGCGCGTTCCTCCAGGTTGTCGCTTCTGCGGGCTTCGCCCGCGATGCGCGCGAGTTCGGCCAACGCTTGCGGTGTATTCAGATCGTCATCCAGGGCGGCATCGATGCCCGACGGGATCGTCGGTTGCACTTCAATTTCGCCAAGATCGCGCAGCGTGCCGTACAGACGATCGAGGGTGCGGACGGATTGCTCGATCAGGGCGTCCGACCACTCCAGCGGTTGCCGGTAGTGCGCCGACATCAGCGCGTAGCGCAAGGCTTCCGGCGGGTGCTCGCGCACGAGTTCATGCACGCGCTGGATGTTGCCGACCGACTTCGCCATCTTGCTGCCGCCGAAGTTCAGCATGCCGTTATGGATCCACCAGCGCGAGAACGTCTTGTGCTGGCCATCGGCATGTTTGTGCGTGCATTCGCTTTGCGCGACTTCGTTTTCATGGTGCGGGAACTGCAGGTCGATGCCGCCGGCGTGGATGTCGATGGTGTCGCCGAGGTGCGCTTCTGCCATCGCCGAGCATTCGATATGCCAGCCGGGACGGCCACGGCCCCAGGGCGAATCCCAGCCGGGGAGATCGTCGGTGGACGGCTTCCACAGCACGAAATCGCCAGGATTACGCTTGTAGGGCGCCACCTCGACGCGGGCGCCGGCCAACATCTCATCGGTATCGCGCCGGGAGAGCTTGCCGTAGTCCGCGAAAGTGTCGACCGCGAACAGCGCGTGCCCTTCAGCCGCGTACGCATGGCCCTGTTCGATCAGGCGCTCGATCATCGCGATCATCTGCGGGATATGCGCCGTGGCCGCAGGCTCGATATCCGGTGCGAAATCGCCGGAGACACCCAGCGCGGCCATGTCCTCGCGATACGCGGCGGCATATTTGTCGGTGATCGTCGAGATCGGCACGCCCAGTTGTTTGGCAGCGGCGTTGATCTTGTCGTCAACGTCAGTGATATTGCGGGCGTAACGCAGATGGCCGTAGCGGCGTCGAAGCAAGGCCGCGAGTACGCCGAACATCACAGGACCACGGGCATTGCCGATGTGGACATAGTTGTAGACGGTGGGGCCGCACAGATACATGGTCGGCGAGGCCGGGTCGAGCGGTTCGAATGGCTCGGTCTGGCGGGTCATGCTGTTGTAGAGATGCAGGCTCATCGTAGGTACACAGGCGGGGGTGCCCTGATTCTAGCGGCCCGGACGTAGTCACGACAGCGTGTGTTCAGCATGAGGACGCTCAAGGGCCTACACTGGTCGACCAATGCTTCCAAAACCCATCATCATCCCCCTTCGCTTCTGTGCCCCGTTGCTGCTGGCCATGCTGTCCTGCCTGTACGGCCGGACTGCAGCCGCGCAGACATCCAATGTGCGTACCGAATATGCACAGGTACTGCGGGTCGAGCCGGTCTATCAGACCCTGCGCGCATATGCCACGGAACAAAAATGCGACGAATCCGTCGATTCGTCCACGGCGAACGACAATTGTCATCCGGTTCGGGTGGAACGTGAATTCCAGCGGCCCGTGGCCTATGACGTCGAGTACATCCACCGTGGCGTGAAATATCGTTCGCGCCTGCCTGTCGACCCCGGGAAGCGGCTGCGGGTGAAAGTCTCGGTCACGCCGGATCTTCCTCCCGGTGAAAAGCGCTGATCTGCAGTTGCTCTTGCAGCGCCCGCCCGTGCATGCGAGCATTCGCCCCCTATGCAGAACGCGCAGCCCCTGTCGACGACCAGTGCCCGGATGGCCTCCGGCATGACATCGCGCGCGCGCCGACCGGAACCCCACATGCCTGCTGGGTGATCCGGAACCGTCGTCTTTACGCTGCAACGACAAGATTCCAACGATCAGGCCCGGCTCACCGCCGGGCCTTTTCGTTTTTCCGGCTTTCGTTTTCCTCCTCCCCTCGCATCCGAGACTGTCGATGAAACACTTCCTCAATACCCAGGACTGGAGCCGCGCCGAACTGGATGCGGTACTGACCCAGGCCGCGCTTTACAAGCGCAACAAGCTCGGCAGCGAGCTGAAAGGCAAAAGCATCGCGCTGGTCTTCTTCAATCCGTCGATGCGTACCCGCACCAGTTTTGAGCTCGGCGCGTTCCATCTCGGCGGTCATGCCGTGGTGCTCTCCCCGGGCAAGGATGCGTGGCCGATCGAATTCGACCTCGGCACGGTGATGGACGGCGATACCGAAGAGCACATCGCCGAAGTGGCGAAAGTGTTGAGTCGTTATGTCGACCTGATCGGTGTGCGTGCCTTTCCGAAGTTCGTCGACTGGTCTGTCGACCGCGAGGACAAGGTGCTCAAGGGCTTCGCGAAATATGCGACGGTGCCGGTGATCAACATGGAAACGATCACGCACCCCTGCCAGGAACTGGCGCATGCGATGGCGCTGCAGGAACATTTCGGTACCCATGATCTGCGCGGCAAGAAATACGTGTTGACCTGGACCTATCACCCGAAAGCGCTGAATACCGCCGTCGCGAACTCCGCACTGACCATCGCAACGCGGATGGGTATGGACGTGACCCTGCTGTGCCCGACGCCAGATTACATCCTCGACGAGCGTTACATGGGCTGGGCCGAACAGAACGTCGCCGAGAGCGGTGGCTCGCTCCAGGTCAGTCATGACATCGACAGCGCCTATGCGGGCGCCGATGTCGTCTATGCGAAAAGCTGGGGCGCGTTGCCGTATTTCGGCAACTGGGAGCCGGAAAAGCCCATCCGCGACGGCTTCAAACACTTCATCGTTGACGAGCGGAAAATGGCCTTGACCAACAACGGCGTCTTCTCGCATTGCCTGCCGCTGCGCCGGAATATCAAGGCGACCGACGGGGTGATGGACGCGCCGTACTGCATCGCCATCAACGAGGCTGAAAACCGCCTGCACGTGCAGAAAGCATTGATGGCCGATCTCGCGAACCAATAACTTCCACGGAATACATCCCCACATGAGCAACCAAGACATCGTCCTCGCCTTCTCCGGCGGCCTCGACACCAGTTTCTGTGTTCCGTATCTGAAGGAACGTGGCTGGAATGTGCATACCGTGTTTGCCGATACCGGCGGCGTCGACGCGGAAGAGCGTGCCTACATTGAACAGCGCGCACAGGAGTTGGGCGTCGCTTCGCATCTGACCATCGACGGTGGGCCGGCGCTGTGGGACGGCTTCGTGAAGCCTTTCGTCTGGGCTGGCGAAGCGTATCAGGGCCAGTATCCGCTGCTGGTGTCGGACCGCTATCTGATCGTCGATGCCACGCTGGCACGCGCGAATGCCCTCGGAACGAAGACTATTGCCCACGGCTGCACAGGCATGGGTAACGACCAGGTGCGTTTCGACCTGGCGGTGAAATCGAGCGGCGACTACACCATCGTCGCGCCGATTCGTGAAATCCAGAAAGAGCACACCCAGACCCGCGCGTACGAACAGCAGTATCTGGAAGATCGCGGCTTCGGCGTGCGCGCCAAGCAGAAGGCCTACACCATCAACGAAAACCTGCTCGGTCTGACCATGTCGGGCGGCGAGATCGATCGCTGGGAAGCCCCGGGCGAAGGTGCGCGTGGCTGGTGCGCACCGCGTGGCGAATGGCCGGAACAGGCGTTGCAGGTCACGTTGCGCTTCATCAATGGCGAAGCCGTCGCGCTGGATGGCAAGGACCTGTCGGGCGCTGAATTGCTGGCCCAGCTCAACGCGATGTTCGCGCCGTATGGCGTCGGCCGTGGCATGTACACCGGCGATACCACCATCGGCCTCAAGGGCCGCATCGTCTATGAAGCTCCGGGTCTTGCCGCGCTGCTCGTTGCGCATCGCGCGCTGGAAGAAGCCGTGCTGACCAAACAGCAGAACCGCTTCAAGCCCGATGTGGCGCGCAAGTGGGTTGAGCTGGTTTACGAGGGTTTCTATCACGACCCGCTGAAAACCGATCTCGAAGCGTTCCTCGTCTCGTCGCAGGCGATGGTCAACGGTGAGATCGTGCTCGAAACCCGCGGTGGTCGCGTCGATGCGATCGCAGTGCGGTCGCCGCATCTGCTCAATGCGAAGGGCGCGACCTACGCGCAGTCGGCGGACTGGGGCGTGGAAGAGGCGGAAGGTTTCATCAAGCTGTTCGGCATGAGCAGCACGCTCTGGGCCGAAGTGAACAACAGCCGCTGACCGACGATGCTCAACGACATCCTCCATCATCTCGAAGCGCTGGTCCGCTTCGACACCCGTAATCCGCCGCGTGTGATCGACACCGGCGGCATCTTCGACTATCTGCGCGATCAGCTGACCGGCTTCACCTGCACCGTGACCGATCACGGCGCAGGCGCGGTGTCGCTGTTGGCGGTGCGTGGCACGCCGACGCGTGTGTTCAATGTGCATCTCGATACCGTGCCGTCGTCCGAAGCCTGGAGTGCAGATCCGTTGACATTGCGGGTGGCCGATGGCCGCGCAATCGGGCTCGGTGCCTGCGATATCAAAGGCGCTGCAGCCGGTTTGATCGTCGCGGCGCAACGGACGACCGGCGACGCCGCGTTCCTGTTCACTACGGACGAAGAAGCAAACGACGCCCGTTGCATCGCGGCATTCCTGGCAAGTGATCATGGCTTTTCCGAAGCCATCATCGCCGAGCCCACGCAGTGCGAGGCGGTGCTCGCGCATCGCGGTATCAGTTCGGTGCTGATGAAGTTCCGGGGTGCCGCCGGTCACGCATCGGGAGCGAACGCCATGCACAGCAATGCGCTGCATCACGCGATGCGCTGGGGTGCGAAGGCGCTTGATCTGGTCGAAGCAGAATCACATCGCCGTTTCGGTGGCTTGACCGGTTTGCGTTTCAACATCGGCAAGGTCGAGGGTGGGATCAAGGCCAACGTGATCGCGCCGAGTGCTGAACTGCGTTTCGGTTTTCGCCCGCTGCCGTCGCACGGGATCGACGAGCTGCATGCCCGGTTCCGCGACTGCGCGACCACGGATGCGATTGCACACTACGAAGAAACCTTTCGCGGTCCTTCGTTGCCTGCCGGCGACGTTGCGAGCGCGGAAGAGCGTCGGCTTGCTGCGCGCGATCTTGCTGACGAACTCGGTCTGAGTATCGGCAATGCCGTCGATTTCTGGACAGAAGCCTCGCTGTTTTCCGCTGCAGGCCTCACCGCTTTCGTCTATGGCCCGGGCGACATCGCGCAAGCGCATACCGCCGACGAATGGGTCGCGCTCGATCAGCTCGAACGCTACACCACTTCGATCATCCGCATCCTCGATGGAACCGTTCCGAAATGACCCCGCTGCTCGACCACAAAGTCCACGACCCGCAGACCCGGCAAACCATCGTTCGCCTGTTGTCCAGCATGGCCGGGGCGAAAGAAATTTCGCAGTATCTGAAGCGTTTCTCCCAACTCGATGCCGCGCGCTTCGCGCTGGTCAAGGTCGGTGGCGCTGTGCTGCGCGACGATCTGGGTGCGCTCACGTCGTCGCTCGCATTCCTGCAGGACGTAGGCCTGACGCCGATCGTCATCCATGGCGCCGGTCCGCAGCTGGACGACGAACTGTCTGCCGCCGGAATCGAGAAGCGGACAGTCAACGGTCTGCGCGTGACCACGCCGGAAGCGCTCGCCGTCGTGCGCCGCGTATTCCATGCGCAGAATCTGAAGCTGGTGGAAGCGCTGCAGGCGCAGGACGCACGCGCGACCTCGATCGTGTCCGGCGTGTTCGAGACCGACTATCTCGACCGCGACACGTATGGCTTGGTCGGCGAGGTGAAGCGGGTGGATCTCGCGCCGATCTATGCCAGCCTGCAGGCCGGCTCGATTCCGGTGATCGCCAGCCTCGGCGAAACGATCGGCGGTCAGATTCTCAACGTCAACGCCGATTTCGCCGCCAACGAACTGGTGCAGGTGCTGCAACCGTACAAGATCGTGTTCCTGACCGGCACGGGGGGATTGCTCGACGGCGATGGCAAAGTCATCGATTCGATCAATCTGTCCACCGAATACGACAGCCTGATGGCGCAGCCGTGGATCAATGGCGGCATGCGGGTGAAAATCGAGCAGATCAAACAATTGCTGGACGCACTGCCGCTGTCGTCGTCGGTGTCGATCACACGCCCGGACGAACTCGCAAAAGAACTGTTCACGCACAAGGGGTCGGGCACGTTGGTTCGTCGCGGTGAACGCGTGCTGCAGGCGACGGCTTGGGATGAAATCGACACGGGACGTCTACGTGATCTGATCGAATCGGCGTTCGGCAGAACGCTGGTGCCGGATTATTTCGAGCGCACTACGTTGCATCGCGCCTATGTCAGCGAGAACTATCGCGCTGCGGTGATCCTGACCGAGGAAAATGGTCTGCCGTATCTCGACAAATTCGCAGTGCTCGACGATGCCCAGGGCGAAGGCCTCGGTCGCGCGGTATGGCAGTTGATGCGTGACGCGCAGTCACGCCTGTTCTGGCGTTCGCGACAAGGCAATCCGGTCAATGCGTTCTACGATGCCGAAGCCGATGGCAGCGTGAAGCAGGCGCCATGGCGCGTGTACTGGTACGGGCTCGGAGATCTGGGGCATGAAGGCCTGGACACGATCCGCAACTGCCTCGAACACTGCCGGCAACGGCCGGCGACGCTGACGGATTGAAGACGATGAACGATGCCTGGAGCGCGCCGACGTTGATCGGTCGCCACGTGCGGCTGGAACCGCTGAGCACCGAGCATGCCGATGCGCTGCGCGCGGCTGCCGCCGACGGCGCGCTGTGGACGCTTCGCTATACCAGCGTGCCGGGGCCGGAAGCAGGCGAAGCGGAGCGGTATATCGACATTGCGCTCGCCGCGCGTGACGCGGGTCTGGTCTTGCCGTTCGCAGTGCGGGATGCGTCCGGTGACATCGTCGGGTCCACGCGTTTTTACGACATCGATCGCGACGTGCCGAGGGTCAAGCTCGGATACACCTGGTATGCGCAGCGCGTACAGCGCACCGGCCTGAATACCGAGACGAAACTGCTGTTGATCGAGCATGCCTTCGCGCAATGGCAGTGCGAATCCGTCGTGCTGGAAACGAGCCACGAGAACCTTCGCTCGCAGGCCGCCATCCTGCGATTGGGCGCAAAGCGCGATGGTGTACTGCGCGCGAATATGCGCCATCGCGACGGTACGCTGCGCGATACGCACGTATTCTCCATCCTGCGCCAGGAATGGCCCGAGCTGCGCCATGGACTTGAACGCAGACTTCAGGAGCACGCCGCATGAGTGCCATGGTCTTCCGTGTCGGTATCGTCGGTGCCCGTGGTCATGTGGGTGCGGAGTTGATCCGTCTGCTGGCCGCACATCCGAATTTCGAACTGGCCTATGTGGGCTCGCGCGAGCTCGACGGCCAGCGGCTCGCCGATCATATCGATGCCTATGCGGGCGAGTTGCGCTATACGTCGCCCGCGAATGCGTCCTTGCCCGCTCTTGGTGCCGACGCCGTGGTGCTGGCGTTGCCGAACGGCAAGGCGGCCGCCTGCGTTGCCGCCTTCGATGCTGCCGGTATGTCGCCGGTGATCATCGATCTTTCCGCCGACTATCGTTTCGACGATGAATGGTTTTACGGGCTGCCGGAATTGACCCGCGCGCACTATCGCGGCGAACGCCGTATCAGTAATCCCGGGTGTTACGCCACCGCAATGCAGCTGGCGATCGCGCCGATGCGCGGCTTGCTTTCGGGCCCTGTGCAGTGTTTCGGTGTCTCCGGTTACTCCGGCGCCGGTACCACGCCGTCGGACAAGAACGATCCGGAAAAACTCCGCGACAATCTGATGCCGTATGCGCTCACCGGGCATGTACATGAGCGTGAGGTGACGCGACAGCTGGGGCATCCGGTCGAATTCATGCCGCATGTCGCGCCGCATTTTCGCGGTATCACCATGACCGTGAATCTGCATCTGTCCGAAGCGATGACGCGCGACGCGGTGGTCGCGCGCTACCGCGAGGCGTATGCGGGCGAGCGGCTGGTGCGCGTGCTCGACGAGGCGCCCTGGGTCAGTCGCATCGCCGGGGAACATCATGTCGAGATCGGTGGTTTCACGCTCTCGGAAGATGGTCGCCGCCTTGTCGTGGTCGCGACCGAAGACAACCTGTTGAAGGGCGCGGCCACACAGGCGTTGCAGAATTTGAACATGGCGTTTGGTTTGGACGAGTTCGCCGGGATTCCGGCGAGTCTTTGATCGCGGCTGCCGCCGCTCCCACAGTGATGCCCCGAAAGGGATTGCATCCCGCGTTGCAGGTACTCCGATGTCCGATCTCCTTTGGCAAAAACCCGGCGTGAAAGTCGATGCACGCATCCAGACGTTTCTTGCGGGCGAGGACGTGATCCTTGATCGCGAGTTCTTCCTGTTCGACATCGAGGCCAGTCGCGCGCATGCCGAAGGCCTGCTGCGGATCGGCATTCTCGCCGCTGACGAATTCGCGGGGATCAAGTCCGAGCTGACGAATCTCGCCGAAGACTTTCGCAACGGCGACTTCGTGCTGGACGAGCGCTATGAGGACTGCCATTCCGCGATCGAAGCGCGTTTGATCGAGCGTCTTGGCGATGCCGGGCGCAAGATCCACACCGGGCGCAGCCGCAACGATCAGATTCTGGTGGCGACACGGCTGTGGCTGAAGGATCGTCTCGCGCGCCTACAGGCGTTGTGTCGCGAGTGCGCCGAGGTTGCGTTGGCGCGCGCCGAAGCGGAGGCGTCCGTGCCGCTGCCCGGCTACACGCATCTGCAGCGTGCGGTGGTGTCGTCATTGGGCATGTGGTGGGCGGCTTGGGCCGAAGGCTTCATCGACGATGCGCAGCGCGCGCGCGATACGCTGATGTGGGTCGATGCCAATCCGCTCGGCAGCGCTGCCGGCTACGGCGTGAACATGCCGCTGGATCGCGACCACACGACGGCGTCGCTGGGGTTTGGCCGGCTGCAGGTGTCGGCCGCCTATTCGCAGCTGTCGCGCGGCAAGTTCGAGATGGCGGCGATCGAAGCGCTGGCATCTGCACTGCTCGATCTGCGCCGTCTCGCATGGGATCTGAGCTTGTTCACCAGTGCGGAATTCGCGTTCGTCGCGTTACCGGCGCAATACACCACCGGCAGTTCGATCATGCCGAACAAGCGCAATCCCGATGTGATCGAACTGATGCGTGCGACGTACGCAAGTGTCGCCGCAGCGCGCACTGAGATCGAACAGCTGCTGTCGCTGCCATCGGGCTATCACCGCGATCTGCAATTCAGCAAAGGTGCGATCTTCCACGCGTTCGGACGCGGCCTCGGCGCGCTTGAATTGCTGCCGGATCTCCTGCGCAATCTCGAATGGAAGACGGACGCGATGCGCGCCGCGCTCGATCCGTCGATGTATGCGACCGATCTTGCGGTCGATCTTGCCCGCGAAGGGTTGCCGTTCCGCGATGCGTACAAGCAGGCCGCTGATCCTGCGCGCTGGGCGAAGGGTGACCCCGACGCGAGCCTGAACGCTCGAGTGTCGCCCGGCGCCGCTGCGGACTTGCGCCTCGATGTGCTGCGCGCGCGACTGCAAGGCATGTGAGGCAGGCATGAGCGCACGCATCGACTTCGTCGAACAAACGCTTCCTCCGTGGAAGCGTGCGGTGCTCAAGGTCGGCAGCAGTCTGCTTGCGGGCGACGGCGGGCTGTCGCTGCGCAACGCCCAACATCTCGCCGCGTTTGTCGAAGCCAGTCAGGCGCGAGGTCGCGAACTGGTGATCGTCTCGTCCGGCGCGGTGGCGGCGGGCCGAGCGATCCTGCATGCCTCTCCACGGCCCGGCGCGGCGATGGCCGAACGTCAGGCGCTGGCGGCGCTCGGCCAGGCGAAACTGATGGCGTTCTGGCAGGGGTTCTTCACCAGACCGGTGGCGCAGGTGCTGCTTACGCATGACGACGTCCGCAATCGCCGTCGCTATCTCAACGCGCAGGCGACGCTGCGCGAACTCTTGCGTTGCGGTGCGCTGCCGATCGTCAACGAGAACGACACGGTGTCGGTCGACGAGCTCAAGCTCGGCGACAACGACACGCTGGGCGCGATCGTCGCGGCGCTGATCGACGCCGATGTGCTGTTCATCGCGACCGACATCGATGGGCTCTACGATGCAGACCCGCGCACGAATCCCACTGCGAAGCCGATGACGCTGGTCACCGACCCCGATGACGGCGTGCTGGCGATGGCTGGCGGTGCGGGTTCGCCCGTGGGTACCGGCGGTATGCGCACCAAGATCCTCGCTGCGCAGCGCGCGGGTGCGGCCGGTATCGACACGATTCTGTTCAATGGCACCCGTGAAGAGGTGTCGCGCGCACTGACGACAGATCGGCTGTACGGCACGCGTCTCGTCGCCACGCGAAGTCGCATCGCTGCCCGCAAGCATTGGCTACGCCATGCACCTGCGGAGGTGGGCGGCATCGTTGTCGATGCGGGCGCCGCCACCGCACTACGCGACAAGGGCGCGTCATTGCTGCCCAGCGGCGTGATCGGTGCAGATGGGGAGTTTCGCCGTGGCGACATGGTGGAAGTCCTGTTCCGAGAAGGCGGGCGAGAGCACCGCATCGCGCGAGGCGTCACCCAGTATTCCGCTGCCGACATCCGTCGCATCGCACGACGGAAATCCCATGAAATCGAAAGTATTCTCGGCTACAACTATGGCGACACCATTCTCCATCGCGACGATCTTTCACTGCACGGATCTGCCATGAATGAAACCGCGACATCCGGGGGTCGTGATGCCTGAGTCCACGACGCAAGCATTGATGACGCTCGATTCCTCAATTCGCCAACAGGCATTGGCCTGTCGCGATGCGGCGCAGGCGATCGCCGCGTTGTCCACCGATGCCAAGAATGCTTTGCTGCAGGCGATGGCCGATGCGCTGGTGACCGATGCCGAGGGCATCCTCGCCGCGAACGCCGACGATTTGCGCGCTGCGACGGAGAAGGGCATCACTGGTGCGATGTTCGATCGTCTGAAACTCGACGAATCGCGATTGGCGGGCGTCGCCGATGCACTACGTGAAGTGGCGGCATTGCCCGATCCGGTCGGCCTGGTCACGCGTCGTGAGACGCGGCCCAACGGCATCGAGATCGAACGCGTGCGCGTGCCGCTAGGCGTGATTGCGATGATCTACGAAGCGCGGCCGAACGTGACTGCCGATGCTGCCGCGCTCTGTCTGAAGGCCGGCAACGGCGTGATTCTGCGCGGGGGGTCGGAGGCGATCCGGTCCAATCGGGCAATTGGCGGCGCGCTTGAGCGCGCCCTATGTGCGCATGGGATCCCGGCGGCGGCGATCACATTGATCAATGATCTGCGTCGCGAGGCGATGGTCGAACTGCTACAGCTCAACGACATCGTCGATCTGGCGATTCCGCGCGGTGGCGAGGGTCTGATCCGCTTTGTCGCCGAACATGCGCGGGTGCCGGTGATCAAGCATTACAAAGGCGTCTGTCATCTCTATGTGGATGCTGCGGCTGATCTCGATCTCGCGCTGGACTTGCTGCTCGACGGCAAGGTCGCGAGGCCCAGTGCCTGCAACGCGCTGGAAACGCTGCTGGTGCACGCCGATGTCGCGGTGGAATTCCTGCCGCGCGCCGCTGTGATGCTGCGCGAACGGGGTGTCGAACTGCGCGGAGATGCACGCAGCTGCGCATTGATCGACGCCAAGCCCGCCACCGATGACGATTGGGATGCCGAATTCCTCGATCTCATTCTTGCCGTGCGCGTGGTGGACTCGCTGGACGACGCCATCACGCACATCCGCCGCCACGGCTCCGACCACACCGAAGTCATCGCGACCACCGATGACGCCGCCGCCGCGCGCTTCGTCCACGCCTTGCGCAGCGCAGTGGTGATGGTCAATGCATCGTCACGGTTTTCCGACGGCGGCGAACTGGGCCTGGGCGCCGAGATCGGCATCTCCACCACCCGCCTGCACGCCTACGGCCCGATGGGCGCGGAATCGCTGACCATCGAACGGTTCGTGGTGCGCGGGGTAGGGCAGACGCGGAATCTGCACCGTTGAACCCTCGGTAGAGCGGCCTTCAGGCCGCTGCATTGTCGCTGCACACATACATATCAGCGGCCTGAAGGCCGCTCTACACCGGCGCATGCTGCTCGGCGGCAACAAAAAAGCCGGCGCGAGGCCGGCTTCTTGCGTGAATCGATTGGTCGGGGAGACAGGATTCGAACCGGCCTGCGATATGGATCAGGCGCCGATGTCGTGATGCCGCGCCCGCAGCTTGCGCAACTATCCGCATCCTCGCCTGGATCTCGGCAGAAGGGGTACGCTTCTGGTCCCGGAAACGAAAAAACCGGCACGTGGCCGGTTTTCTGCAAGATCTCGATTGGTCGGGGAGACAGGATTCGAACCTGCGACCTCTACGTCCCGAACGTAGCGCTCTACCAGACTGAGCTACACCCCGACATGCGAGCCGTGCATTGTAAGGACTCGACCCCGATTTGGGCAAGCCCATTTCTGCAAATCCAGTCACGAGCCCCCGCGATGCGGTCGCGGAGCGGTTTCTGAATGGAAGGCCGGTTTGCCAAGCCCGGTCAGCCGGTAAACTTGTCGCCTTCCGTTGCATGCCCCGGAGCTTCACTTGATCAAGCCGCGTACCCCGCCCGGCGTCCTTGAATTGCTGCCGCGCGATCAGATCGCGTTCCAGCGGATGTTGGACACCATCCGCCGCACCTTCGAACGCTTCGGCTTTCTGCCGGTGGAAACCCCGGTGATGGAGCTGTCCGAGGTGTTGCTGACCAAGTCCGGCGGCGAGACCGAGCGCCAGGTGTATTTCGTGCAGTCGACCGGTGCCTTGGACAAAGGCAAGGACGGCTTGCCCGAGCTGGCCCTGCGCTTCGACCTCACCGTGCCGCTGGCCCGCTACGTGGCCGAGCACGAGCATGATCTGGCGTTCCCGTTCCGTCGCTACCAGATGCAGCGTGTCTATCGTGGCGAACGCGCCCAGCGTGGCCGCTTCCGCGAGTTCTATCAGTGCGACATCGACGTGGTCGGCAAGGACGCGTTGTCGACCCGGTACGACGCCGAAATTCCGGCCGTGATCTCGTCGGTGTTCGAGTCGCTGGCGATCGGCGAATTCACCATCCAGTTCAACCACCGCAAACTCCTGCGCGGTTTCTTCGAAGGGCAGGGTATAGGCGACGGTGATCGCCAGGCGGCGGTGTTGCGCGAGATCGACAAGCTCGACAAGCGCGGCGAAGAGGCTGTGCGCGAGACGCTGGTCAGTGATGCCTTCGCGCTCGCCCCCGACATCGCGGACACATTGCTTGCGTTCTCGCGAGTGCGAGCGAGTGGGCACGATGCCGCGCAGGCTGCGCTCGATGCGCTGGGCGATGGCACGCCACTGTTCGAGGAAGGTCGCGCCGAGCTGCGCGAGGTGCTCCGCCAGTTGCGTGCGCTGGGCGTGCCCGACAACCGTTTCGCGCTGAATCTGTCGATCGCGCGTGGCCTCGATTACTACACCGGTATCGTCTACGAGACCATGCTCAACGCGAACCCGGAGATCGGTTCGATCTGTTCCGGTGGACGCTACGAGAACCTTGCCAGCCACTACACCAAATCGAAATTGCCGGGAGTCGGCATTTCGATCGGGCTGACGCGTCTGTTCTGGCAACTGCGCGAAGCCGGGCTGATCGCAACCGCAGACAGTTCGGTGGATGTCCTGGTGTCGCTGATGGATGACGCCGGCCTCGATGCCGCGCTGTCGCTGTCGCAGAAGCTGCGTGCGGCGGGCTTGAACGTCGAAACCCAGCTCGAACCGCGCAAGCTCGCCAAGCAGATGCAATACGCTGATCGTGCGGGTATCCGTTTCGTGGTGATCCGTGGCGAGGACGAGGTCGCGCGCGGTACGGTCGCAGTGAAGGATCTGCGTCGCGGCGAACAGTTCGAGGTGGCCGAGGCGGATCTCGCGCGCACGCTGCTGGTCGAGCGTGAACAGTGGCGCGCCTTGCCGCCTGTCGAGCAGATTTGATGCCTGTGCCGCGCGCGCGGACTCTGCTTGCCGCATTGGTCGTTTCGACGTTGCTGTCCGCCTGCGTCACGCGAGATCCGAACATCGATGTCGATCGCAACCCGGATCGTTCCTACCGGATCACGATCGCCCGCTGCGCTGTGGACGACGGCGTCGAAGCACGATTGCAGGAAGACCTGAATCGCACGGCGGCGCAGCGCTGCGGCCGTAAATATCGCTGGCTGGAAACGCCGACCTTTCGCCGGATGCACCTCGGCACCGCCGTGACCGGCGAATGTCCCGCGATGCAAGTCGTCGCCAATGCAGCATGTGGAGAATGACACGATGAAACCGATCCGCCTCGACGGACGTTCGTTGACCCGCGACCGTCTGGTCGAAGTCGCCTATGGCGCACAGGTGATGCTGGACGAGGGCGCGCTGCGCAACGTGGCGCATGCTGCTGCGTTCCTGGCCGAACAGGTTCGCCGCGAAGAGCCCATTTACGGCGTATCGACCGGCTTCGGTAGTAATGCCGACAAACTGCTCGGCGCGCATCCGCTGCGTGATGAGCTGCCTGGCGCCACGCCATCGGGCCGCTCGCTGCATGAGGAATTGCAGCGCAATCTGATCATTTCCCACGCGGTCTGCGTCGGCGAGCCCTTTGCCGCCGACGTGGTGCGCGCGATGTTGTGTATCCGCATCAATACGCTGCTGCGCGGGCATTCCGGCGTGCGCGTCGAAACCCTGCAGGCGATGACTGCGATGCTCAATGCCGGCGTGGTGCCGGTGGTGCCGCAGCTCGGTTCGGTCGGTGCGAGCGGCGACCTGGCGCCGCTGTCGCATCTGGCGATCGTGTTGCTTGGTGGCGGTGAAGCGTTCTACGAAGGCGAACGCCTGCGCGGTGATGAAGCACTGAAGCGTGCGGGCCTGACCCCGGTGACGCTGTCCTACAAGGAAGGCCTGGCGCTGAACAACGGGACCGCGCAGATGCTGGCGACCGGCGTGCTTGCGCTGCAGCGGCTGGACGACATGCTGGACACGGCCGACCTCGCGGCGGCGATGACCCTCGATGCCTTCGCCGGGCGTCTGGGTGCCTTCGCCGAGGAAGTGCATGCGCTGCGCCCGCATCCGGGCCAAGTTGAAGTTGCGGCGAATCTGCGCGGTCTGCTGGTCGGTTCGACGCTGGCGGACATCCCGTATCACCTGGTGCCGAAATTCCGCCCGTGGCTGCCCAAGAGCTGGGATACCCCGGAATCGCAGGCGCTGAGTTTCGACATCGGCTGGGACTGGGTGCCCACCGGCCAGCGCCACGGCCGTGAGAAGTTCTATCGTCGCTTCAAACCGTTCCGTGGCGGCAAGAAACATCAGCCGCAGGACAGCTATTCGCTGCGGTGTATCCCGCAGGTGCATGGTGCGGTGCGCGATGCAGCGGCGCAGGCCAAGCGCGTGTTCGAGATCGAGCTCAACGCGGTCACCGACAATCCGCTGGTGTTCCCGGACGCGCGCGCCGAGCATGTCGAGCAGCAGGTGATCTCCGCCGGCCACTTCCACGGCATGCCGCTGGCGCTGGCGATGAGCTATGTCAAGGCCTCCATCCCGGTGTTGGCGTCGATCAGCGAACGCCGGCTCAACAAGCTGGTCGATCCCGCGACCAGCGATGGCCTGCCGCCGTTCCTGATCGGCAATGAAGACGCGACCGAATCCGGCTTCATGATCGTGCAGTACACCGCCGCGGCAATCGTCAACGATCTCGCCAGCCGCGCGCACCCGGCGTCCGTGTACTCGATCCCGACCAGCGCGAATGCCGAGGATCACGTGTCGATGGGTGCGAACGAGGCGCGGCACGTGCTGTCGATGGTCGATGATCTCGGCAAAGTGCTGGCGCTGGAGTTGATCACCGCCGCGCAGGCGCTGGATCTGCGTCGCGACATGATCAACGCCGCGCGCGATCTTGCCGGTCGCTCCGATGCGGTGACTTTCGGGGAAAAAGTGCAGGGCGGGCCATTCCCGGCCGCCGATGAACGCGCAGGCTTCCTGTCCGAAGTCGAAGCGCTCCGCGACGAATTGTCCGCAGCCGAGCCTTTCCATCCCGGCAAGGCCGTCGCCGCCGCGCATGCGGCGATCCGCGAACGGGTGCCTTTCCTGGATCGCGATCGCGCCATGGATGTCGACCTTGCGGCAGCGATGACGCTGATCCGCGATGGCGGGCTGTTGGCAGTGGCCCGGCAGGCCGGTTGAAGCGGTCGCGCTCAGGTTGAGCCCGCGTCCTTCGGCAATGGCAATCACAATGGATCCGGTCCTTGACGGTGTGAAGGCCGGTGATCGGCGTGGCTCATGGAGGGTCGCTCCCGCGCAGCGCTGACAACGCCGTGCAATCGTGTGCAAATCGTGTGCCGCTCCGACCTGCGTCGGAGTGCCCGCTGTCAGCTTTGGAACAGGAGGTTCTGCTGGTCAGACATCGAAGAGACAATCGCCGTCGTTATGCCGCCATGGCATCCGGTTGACACCTCTTGTCGGTCAGACTAATGTATTAGCACGTTAATACATTGTCTCAATCGATCCGGCCATGAAGCATCGCCCCCAGCCTGTCCCCGACCGTGAAGCCGAGGCCGCCCTCGATGCACTGTCGTCCGCGCTGGCGGGGTTGTCGAAAACAGAGGACGTTCGTGCTTTTCTGGTCGATCTGTGTACGCCGGCCGAGCTGGAAGCCATGGCCGACCGCTGGAAAGTGGTGCCGTTGCTGATCGAAGGCGTGCCTTATCGCGAAATCCACGACCGCACACAGGTCAGTGTCACCACCATTGGTCGCGTCGCGCGCACGCTCGAACGCGGCACCGGCGGCTACGCCCGCGCCATTCAGCATCCATCGCACCCGGTTCGGAAGAACACGGACGCGTACTGAGGAATCGAATCATGCAACGTACTGCTGCCGCGGCCACGCGTGCTCAATCGCGCGACCGACTGCGCATCGCCATCCAGAAAAGCGGGCGTCTCAGCGAGCCGGCACTGGCGTTGCTTGCCGCCGCCGGCCTGAGCTGGCAAGAGAGTCGCGACAAACTCTTCTATTACGGCGAGTCCCTGCCGGTCGATCTGTTGCTGGTCCGCGACGACGACATCCCGGGCCTGATTGCCGACGGCGTGTGTGACCTCGGCATGGTCGGCCGCAACGTGCTGCTGGAGCAGCAGTACGAGCGCGAGTCGCGCGGCGAAGTGCTGTCGTTCCGTGAAGTGCGGGCACTGGGCTTCGGCCGTTGCCGGCTGATGTTCGGCATTCCCGACGATTGGGAGTGGGATCCGCAGTCGCAGTTGCCGGGCAAGCGGATCGCCACCAGCTATCCGGCGCTGCTGTCGCGCTGGTTGACCGAGCGCAACATCGAGGCGAGTGCGGTCACGATGTCGGGTTCGGTGGAATTGGCGCCGCGCCTGGGGCAGGCCGACCTGGTCTGCGACCTCGTGTCGAGCGGCGCGACGCTGGCTTCCAATCGCCTGAAGCCGGTTGAAGTCGTGCTCGACAGTGAAGCGGTGCTCGCCGGCCCGGCGGAGGGCTTCGTCGACGTGCGCGCCGGGATTGCCGAGCTGCTGATCCGTCGCCTCGATGGCGTGATGAAGATCCGCGAAAGCAAGCTGCTGCTGTTCCAGGCGCCGCGCGCAGTGCTGCCGCATCTGATGCAATTGTTGCCCGATGCGGAGCCGCCGACGGTGACGCCGCTCGACGGTCACGATGCGGTCAGCGGTGATGTCGCGCTGCAGGCGCTCTGCCACGGTGCGATGACCTGGCAACGACTCGAAGATCTTAAACGTGCGGGGGCGCGCGGACTGATGGTGTTGCCTGTTGAGAGAATGCTCGCATGAATACGCCCATGAACCCGCCGATGAACACACACATGAACCCGCCCGTGAATCCAGCCTTCGCGAATCGAATCGATCTGAATCTCCTGGTGTGGGATTCGCTGGACGCAACCGCGCGCCGAGCCGCGTTGCGCCGACCGACCCAGGACTCTGCCGCCGCCGTGCGGCTGGGCGTGGGCAAGATCATCGCCCGCGTCCGCGCCGATG
>JBGSID010000329.1:0-30760 GCA_041751895.1 Lysobacteraceae bacterium
GCGCGCACGGCGCCGCCAGTGATCGGCCCGAAGCCTGTGGTGTGGCTCAGCGCGTGGGCGAGCAGGGCGGTCGGCAGCAGTCGTGCCAGCCCGACTCGATGCCCGCTGCGGCGGATGCCGACGATATCGAACGCAATCAGGCAGGCGTAGCTGCCGAAGGCCAGCAACAGCGACAGCGCGAGATCGCGGATCGGCAGTGCGTGCAGTGCGCTTTGTAGCTGCGCGTAACCCTGGGCGCTGAATTCACGATGCAGGGCCCACAGCGCCAGCGCAAGGACGACCAGGCCGCTGATCGCGACCCAACGCTGCCGGAGCTTCGGTGAGTGGGGGGGAGGGAAGTGCGTCGTGGGACATGTTCAGCCGGGCCACCATCGGAATGGGGCCCGACTGTAACGCAGGCTGAGGCCGACTCAGCTCAGGCCTTCGTCCTGCAGCACTTTCTGTACCGAAGGATCGGCTTCGATCCGGGCGGCATGCGCGGCGAGGTGATCGAGGCCGCTGATATCGACACCGGAGGCGCGCGCCCAACGGTAAGTGACGTAGAGATAGGGGTCGGCGATGGAGCGCGTACCAGCGATCCAGTCCCTGTCTTGCAGGTGCGCATCAGCGCGTTCATAGAGTGTGCGCACTTTCGCGCGAGCGGCATCTTTGGTCTTGTCGATCACCGCAGCGTCTTCGAGGTATGCGGTGCTGCCGAAGATCGGATGGAATGCGGGATGCACGTCCGAGTTGGAAAACGCCAGCCACTTGTTGATTTCGGCGCGGCTCTTCGCGCTGCCGTCGCCTGCTAGACCCGATTCCGGATGCAGGTCGGCGAGGTAGTTCAGGATCGCGGCGTTCTGGGTCAGCACCCAGCCGTCGTGCACCAGCGCCGGGACTGCGCCGGCCGGATTGATCGCGAGGAACTCGGGCTGCTTGCGGTCGTCGCGCGTGACCTTGACCGCTTCATACGGCTTGCCGATCCATTCCAGCACGATGTGGTCGGCGAGCGAGCAGGCGCCAGGTGAGTAGTAAAGCTTCATTTGGAACTCCATTGAGAGAAGCGGCGATGATGGTGCCCGGCAGCACGCGGCTCAATACATGCCAGTTGGAACGCAGTGTCGTTCGACCAGCGGACAGCACCCCGGCAGGCAAAAAAAAGCCGCAGAGACTGCGGCCTGAAATATTCCGATTGCGATGCGCTACCCAACCACTCAACCGTGGACGGGCTTGTTCTTTTGCGGCTTCAGCGACTGCACATTCAGGAAGGTGTGATCGCCGATCGTCGCAACCTGATATGCATTGCGCCAGTTGGGCTGGGCAATGCCCAAGGCCGCGAAATGGCTGGCACCTGGCACGATCTCCTTGCGCTCGCCGGGCGGCAGGGCCCAGTTGCGCTCCGCCTCAAGGGCGATGGTGATCGCCTGTGACCAGGCTTCCGCATTACTCAGTTGGGTCCGCGGCGACACGATGGTGGGCGCGAACTGTTTACGGGCGGTGACGACCTCGCACATCGAGTCGCCCCAGAGCCCACTGTCTTCACGACGGAGGGCGACTTCAGCGACGGCCTGCTGTCCGCGGACAGGCTGGTTGCGTGCTTCCAGGTACAGCGTGGTACTGAGACATAGTGAATCGGCGGCCTGAGGGGGCAACACCGAGGCGATCCATAGGATCCAGGCGAGCTTCATGGTGACTCCTTGCTCCGTTGCTTCGGGCCGAAGATCAGCGTTGTCGGGCATTGGCTGCACAACAAGACGATCTGCGGGGGACGACATGGCGTACTGGGGAGGGCTGCGTGCTCTGTGGCCGCTTTGCCCAAACGTGGATCGTTCAGGGGAAGCACCCGTGTGGGTGGTTCATCGCCTGGCGCGATCGCGCGCTGGTCCCGCATCAGGTGGCGGGAAAGCGGGCGTAGAGTATTCGCCGAAACATAACGCCGGCTGAATGTGTTTTTGGAAGCGACTGATTAGATTGGAGTTTTTGTTCGATAAGCGACGTAAGCCCCTGTTGTGACAGGGGGAATGGGCGTTGCGAAGGCATGCCAAGCATGGCCGGTCAGGACCGGGAATCGATCACATAGCGTTTTGCGGCGGCCCCGACTGCGGCAAATTCGGGCGGGGAGGGCCTGGGGTCGGAATGGGACAGGGTCCGGATTCGGTCCGGATGGGTGTGGCGGGGCGCATCCACCGCATCCACCGCTGCCGCTGCGGCCGTCGAGGGCTACCGGGCTTCGGCCGACAACACCGCCCGGGTCCCTTCGTCGGCCGCGAACATGTGCTCCACCCGGAGTGAGGCCAGGGTGATGTCCTGTGGCGTTCCGAAGGTCGTGAACATGCTGAAAAATGCGAGTTCACCGTGTGCGGTCGCGAACCGGGTAGTCAGCACCGGCGCGGCCTGATGCGGCCACCCGTAAGGGCTTTGCGCGCCGAGACGGGCACGCAGCATGGCCGCGAATGCCTCGACTTTCGGCCTCAGCGCAGGTTCCGATGCAGTCTCGTTGCGCAAGTGCGCCAGTAATGTCGGCCCCACCTCCGGCAGGTTGGTCACATGCCGGCAGAAGCCGTCCGGATGGGTCAGCAAGTCCAGCATGTTGGGCGGCGGCAGGTGCGGCGCGTCCACAGACAGATCGGCCAATCCCGGTGCGAGGGTGGCAGCCAGCCATGCGCCGCTGCGGTTCGCGTGAAGCACATTCCACTGCGCATCGATCACGAATGCCGGCATCGGGTCGTGCGCCTCCAGCAGCGTCACCAACGCCTGCCGCGCTTGCGCCAGCGATGGGTCGTCCAGCGTCGCGGCGCTGTAGACCGGGGCATAGCCCGCTTGCAGCATCGCTGCATTGCGAACCGGCAGCGGCACCTCCAGTGCCTGCAGCCATCGCATCAGCAGCTCACGGCTGGCACGCGCGCGACCGCTTTCCACGCAGCTCACATGTCGCTGCGATACGCCCATGCGCATCGACAGTTCGAGCTGGCTCAGGCGCTGGGTCTTGCGCGCCTGCCGCAGGGTCTCGGTCAGGGCGAGGGTAGGCGTGGTCATGCCCGGATTGAACCATACCCCTGCAGCGATTCAATGACCTCGGAGGTCGTTGCGGGCATGAGCCCGCCGCCGAATACTCGCCAGACTTTCCCGCGAGCGCCTGACCATGTCCCGTTTGTTGCTGATCATTGTTCTCGCCCTCTTCGGCGCACTCAGCGCTCTGGCGCTCTGGCAGCATGGGTTCTGGGGCATCCTTGCGCCGCACTTCCAGAGCTCCGGCGGCGCGCAGGTGTTCGTGGACCTCGTGATCGCACTGACCCTGGTCATGATCTGGATGTGGAACGACGCCAAGGCGACCGGCCGCAGGGCTTGGCCCTGGATAATTGCCACGCTGGCGTTGGGCTCGTTCGGGCCACTGTGCTATCTGCTCACCCGCAAGCCGGCGCAGCGAGACGCAGCATGACTTAAGGTTGACACCCCGGTGTCGGTCGGTGCGCAGATGTCGCTCTGCAATGACGGTCAGAAGTCCGCCGCAAGGCGACTGCCCTGGGCGATGGCGCGTTTGGCATCGAGTTCGGCGGCCACATCCGCGCCACCGATCAGGTGAGCTGCCGTGCCCGAGGCCTGTAGAGCCTCGAACAATGCCCGCTGCGGCTCCTGGCCGGCGCAAACCACCACGTGATCGACCGGCAACACCTGTTCCTGGCCATCGACGCGAATCCGGAAGCCGCTGTCGTCGATGCCGAGATATTCCACGCCGACCAGCATCTTCACTTGCTTGGCCTTGAGCGCGGCGCGGTGGATCCAGCCGGTGGTCTTGCCCAGTTTGGCGCCGGGTTTGCCCGCACTGCGCTGTAGCAGCCAGACTTCGCGGGTCGGCGGTTCCGGCATCGGTTTGCGCAGGCCGCCGGGACCGGAAAAGGTCGGGTCCACGCCCCATTCGGCCATCCAGCGCTGCGGGTCCAGAGAAGGCGAGGTTGGTTCTTCCATGTCATGCAGCGGCGGGAGGTTGAACGCTGCGGGATCGAGCACCGGCATGTGCACCAGATATTCGGCCACATCGAAGCCGATGCCGCCGGCGCCGACGATGGCGACGCGTGCGCCCGGCTTGACCCGGCCGCTGAGCACATCGAGATAGCTCACGACCTTGGCATGCTCCGAGCCCGGAAAGCTCACCTTGCGCGGACGGATGCCGGTGGCGAGCACGACTTCGTCGAAGTCTTTCAATGTCTCGGCATCGGCCGTCGTGGACAGGCGCAGGTCGACGCCGGTGTCTTCCAGCGTGTGGCGGAAATAGCGCAGGGTTTCGTGGAACTCTTCCTTGCCCGGAATCTTCTTCGCCAGATTGAACTGGCCGCCGATCTCGCTGGCGGCATCGAACAAGGTCACGCGGTGGCCGCGCTCGGCGGCGACCGTGGCGCAGGCCAGTCCGGCAGGCCCAGCACCGACGACGGCGATCCGTTTCGGCGTATTCGTCTTTATATAATTGAGTTCGGTCTCGACGCAGGCGCGCGGGTTGACCAGACAACTGGCTTTTTTCTGCTCGAATACGTGGTCGAGGCAGGCCTGATTGCAGGCGATACACGTATTGATACGGGTGGCGCGGCCGGCGCGCGCCTTGTTCGCCCATTCCGGGTCGGCCAGCAGCGGACGCGCCATCGAAATCAGATCCGCGCCGCCGCCGGCGAGAATGCCTTCGGCCACGTCGGGCATATTGATGCGGTTGGTCGCAACCAGCGGCAGCTTCACTTCCGGACGCAGTTTGGCAGTGACGCCGGCGAAGGCGGCACGCGGTACGGAAGTCGCGATCGTCGGGACTCGCGCTTCATGCCAGCCGATCCCCGTGTTGAGGATGGTGGCGCCAGCGGCTTCGATCGCCTTGGCCTGAGCGACGATCTCCTCCCAGCCGGAGCCTTCCGGCACCAGTTCCAGCATCGACAGCCGATAGATGATGATGAAATCCGGACCGCAGGCCTCGCGCACGCGGCGCACTATCTCGGTCGCGAAGCGCATCCGCTTCGAGACATCGCCGCCCCATCCGTCGCTGCGGCGGTTGGTGCGCGCGCTGAGGAACTGGTTGATCAGATAGCCTTCCGAGCCCATCACTTCGACGCCGTCGTAACCGCCATCACGGGCGAGGCGGGCGGCGTGGGCATACGCCGAAATCGTCCGTTCAACGCCGAAACCAGTCAGCGCGCGCGGCGTGAACGGATTGATCGGCGATTTGATCCTGGACGGCGCGACCGACAGCGGGTGATACGAATAGCGGCCGGCGTGCAGCAACTGCAGGCAGATTTTCGCGCCGTGTGCGTGCACGGCGTTGGTGACCTGACGATGCTTGCGAGCTTCCCAGGGCCAGCTGAGTTTGCCTGCGAAGGGTGTCAGCCAGCCCATCATGTTTGGCGAAAAACCGCCGGTGACGATCATGCCGACGCCGCCGGCCGCACGTTCGCCGAAATACGCCGCGAGCTTCGGGAAATCGCTGGCGCGATCTTCCAGTCCGGTGTGCATCGATCCCATCAGCACCCGGTTGCGCAGGGTGGTGAAGCCCAGGTCCAGCGGCGAGAACAGGTGAGGATAGGGTGATGCGTCGGCTTGGGAGATCATCTGTCGATACGTAGGCGTATGGAGGCGTGCACGATGCCGCGAAACCGGGCGCCACTCAAGTGGTTTCGTGCGGGGTTTGCAGTGCGAACGGGAACTCTACACCGCAATCACGTCGATTCGACCAAGGCCGCAGGGCAGTGCAGGCATCGGGTCTGGCAAAATGGTCGCCTTCCCCGCGTCATCAACGCTCCACGTACCCATGGACCCCGCATTCCTATGAGTCATGTCGACATCCGCTCCGCCGTCCGCCCGAATCCCGACCAGCCGATGGTCGATATCGCCGACTACGTCATCGATACGAAGATCGAATCGCAGGAGGCATACGACACCGCCCGCTACATGCTGCTGGATTCGCTGGCCTGCGCGATGCTGGCGATGAAGTTCGACGGCTGCGTGAAGCACCTCGGCCCGCTGGTGCCCGGTGCTGAACTGCCGGGCGGCGCGCGCGTGCCGGGCACGTCGTTCGAACTCGATCCGGTCCAGGCCGCGTTCAACATCGGCACCCTGGTGCGCTGGCTCGATTTCAACGACACCTGGCTCGCGGCCGAATGGGGCCATCCGTCCGACAATCTCGGCGCGATTCTGGCCGTCGGCGACTATCTCAGCCGCAAGGCCGAGCGCGAAGGCGGCAAGGGTCTGACCGTGCGCGACGTGCTCGGTTGGGCGATCAAAGCCCATGAAATCCAGGGCGTGTACGCGCTGCAGAATTCGTTCAACCGCGTCGGTCTCGATCACGTCATTCTGGTGCGTCTGGCGTCGACCGCCGTGTCGACCGCGATGTTCGGCGGCGACAAGGAAGCGGTGATCACCGCCGTGTCGCACAGCTGGATCGACAACGGCGTACTGCGCACCTATCGTCACGCGCCGAACACCGGCCCGCGCAAGAGCTGGGCTGCCGGCGATGCTTGCCGCCGTGCCGTCACTCACGCGATCAACGCCGCGCACAAGAAGGTGGTCGGTTATCCATCTGCGCTCAGCGCCAAGACCTGGGGCTTCTACGACATCGCCTTCAAAGGCAAGGAATTCCAGTTCGAACGACCGTTCGGCAGCTATGTAATGGAAAACGTGCTGTTCAAGATCAGCTTTCCGGCTGAATTCCACGCCCAGACTGCGGTCGAGTGCGCGATGCAGTTGCATGGCCAGGTCAAGGACCGTCTGGACGACATCGAACGCATCGAGATCGAGACCCAGGAAGCCGGTGTCCGCATCATCGACAAGACCGGTCCGCTGTCCAACTACGCCGACCGCGACCACTGCATCCAGTACATGGTCGCAGTGCCGATGATCCACGGCCGCCTGACCGCCGACGATTACAACGACGATATCGCCGCGGATCCGCGCATCGATGCCCTCCGCGACAAAATGGTGGTCAAGGAGAATCCGCAGTTCACCAAGGACTACTTCGATGCCGACAAGCGCTACATCGGCAACTCGATCCAGGTGTTCTTCAAGGACGGCAGCAACACCGACAAGATCTCGATCGACTACCCGATCGGCCACCGCAAGCGTCGTGCCGAGGGCATCCCGGTCCTGATGGCCAAGGCCAAGTCCGCGCTGGAGGCCCATCTGCCGGCCACGCAGGCCGCCGAGATCATGCGTCTGGCGGCCAATCCGGCGGAGATGGATGCCATGCCGCTTTCTGCATGGATGGCGCTGTTTTCTGCATGAGTCGTCCCGTTCAGGTATGTGACCTGATGATGACGCCCGGCTGCCAATTGACCAGTGAAAAGGGCATCCACGCAGATCTGAACTGTGCTTGGCTTCCCATAACTGTTATGGTAGCGTTAACAAGGCCATGACGCGGCCGGAAGATAATGAGCGGGTTGGCGTACCTCAAATAGGTGGCCTCTCCGTTCGAATTGACACCACCGAGTCTTTAAAAACAAATTCCTCCAAGGAGCAACGAGTAATGAATAAGAAACTCCTCTGTGCTGCGCTGCTGAGCGGGCTGGCCGTGGCCCAGACCGTCTCCGCGCAGGACTTCGATGACCGCTGGTACCTCACGACCTCGGCCGGCATCAACCTGCAGGACGATTCGCGCGGCACCCGCAACGCCCCGTTCGGCACCATCGGTTTCGGCAAGTTCATCAGCCAGAACTGGTCGCTCGACGGCGAGTTCAACTACCAGAACCCGCGTTTCAACAATCAGGACGTGATCGCGAATCCGACCAGCGGCCAGACCGCTGCTGAGATTCTTCGTGCCCAGAATCTGAACTGGAGCCAGTACGGCGTCTCGTTCGATCTGCGTCGTCACTTCGTCGTCGAAGGCCGTAACTGGAATCCCTACCTGTTGGCGGGTCTCGGCTATCAGCGTTCGGAAGAAGAGTTCGACGCCTTCCCGAACCCGAATTCGCCGGGACAGCGTAAAGACGGCAACCTCGCCGGCAAGATCGGCGCTGGTATGCAGGGCGACCTGGGCCGCGTCGGTATCCGTGCCGAGCTGGCTTACCGTCTCGATGCCGATGACAGCAGCGCCTATGCCCCCAACGAAAGCTGGTTCGGCGACGTGCTTGCCTCGGTTGGCTTTATCGTCCCGCTGGGTCCGGAACCGTCCGCTCCGGTCGATGAAGCGCCGCCGCCGCCGCCGCAGGCTCCGAATTGCGCCGACAAAGATGGTGACGGTGACGGCGTCAACGATTGCAACGACCGCTGCCCGAACTCGCAGGCCGGTGAAGCGATCGGTCCCGACGGCTGCAAGGTCCAGATCGCGATCGACCTGAAGGGCGTTAACTTCGACTTCGACAAAGCCACCTTGCGTCCGGATGCGGTTTCGATCCTGAACGAGGCTGTCGAGATCCTGAAGCGTTATCCGGATCTGCGCGTCGAAGTCGCTGGTCACACCGACCTTTGCGGCAAGGACACCTACAACCAGTCGCTGTCGCAGCGTCGTTCGCAGACGGTCTATGACTACCTGACCGGCAATGGCATCGACAGCAGCCGTCTGGCTGGTCCGAACGGCTACGGCGAAGGCCGTCCGCTCGTGCAGACCGCGCAGACCCTGCCGGAATGCAAGAACGAAACGAACCGCCGTACCGAGCTCAACGTCCAGTAATACCGGACGTCGCTTCGAGCAACACCACCAAAGCCCGGCCTTGTGCCGGGCTTTGGCTTTTCTGTTTGCCGTGATTTCGGGGTGTGGTCACGATCTGTGCAATCGGTGGTGGTCATCGGTTGTCGCGGCTGTCTTCCAAGGCCTACACTCCCTGCATCCTTATCCTGTGGAGAGCCCCATGCGCAGAGTCCCCATGTCCGCTTCCATGCATGGGTTGAGCGCATTGGCGCTCATCGGCCTGTCTGCATCGTTCGCCACTTCGAGTCACGCGAGTGTCGACTGCGCATCGTTCAGGCCATTGGTGCCAGCCAAGAGCGGTGTGCTCCAGTTGACGCCGATCGCCGAAGAATTGGCGGCGCCCAAAGCGCAGATCGGTACTGGTGTCGGGTTTGCGCAATTGTTCTCCGAGGGCGCGACGGTCGATGTCGTGTTGTCGCGCATCCAGCATCAGGAATGTCGTGCAACTGCTGCCGCAGCGGCTGCGCAACCGCTGTCGGGTTCCTATCAGCCGAAGCCTGGCGAAACGACCGCCTGGCGTTTCGACATGACCCAGAACGGCAAACGGATGACGGCCGACGAATTCGATGCCTGGATGAAGGCGCGTGGTGTGCGGGTGGTGAAAGGCCCGGCCGTTGCGGCACCGCCGCCGCCAGCACCGCCGGCACCGCCGGCACCGGCGCCAGAACCACCGAAGAAGAAAAAGCGCTGATGCTTTCGATCGACTGGAGACAGTCGGTCGTTCTCTTGTATCCGACAGAGACACCTTCCGCGCAATTCGCCCATTGATGTCGCCATGAGCCGGATCTCTTCAGTGTTTGTCTTTCTGTTCTTTCTGATATTCCTTGCAGTGGGTCTGGGCCTCTTGGGTTTCGGCGCACGTGGCTGGTGGAAATCGAATCAGGCCAGCGACTGGCCCACGACGCAGGGAACGCTGCTTGAGCGGGATATCATCGACGACAGCGATTCCGACGGCGGCACGACCTATCGGGTGAAAGTACGCTATGCCTACACGGTCGCAGGCCGACATCTCGAGTCCGAGCGGCTGGCATACGGTTATGCGGGCAGCAGTGGTCGCGAGTCGCATCAGGCGATCTACGACAAGCTGACGCGCGGAGAATCGGTACGTGTGCGCTACAACCCCGAAGATCCGGCGGAAGCGGTGCTCGCATACGGGCTCAACAACTCCACTTTGATGCTGATGGTCTTCGGCGTGGTCTGGACGATGTTTACCGTCGGTCTGATCGTGTTGACCCGTATCGGCACTGCCGTCGACACACAATTGATCGAGCGGTTGATCGTGCAATGACGGGTTGCCACTGTTTGCGCGGGGCGCGATGCGCGCCCGCAACTGCCTGAAGACGCGTTGCAGATGGCCCGCCCTACGTCGCGTCCTGTCCGCCACGGTATTGCCCGGGTGCTTTCGAAGCGCGGCATCTGTTCGCGCACGCAGGCGGCCGAGTGGGTGCGTGGAGGGCGTGTGAGCGTGGGTGGTCGTGTGATTCGCGACCCCGAGTTTCCGACCGCAGCGGATCGCGATGACATCGCCGTCGATGGCAATCCCATCTCCGCATCGACGCCGGTCTATCTGATGCTCAACAAACCGCGTGGTCTGGTCACGAGTACCCGCGACGAACGCGGGCGCGACACGGTTTATCGCTGTTTTGAAGGCGCAATGATCAACGACGCTGCCATGCCATGGATCGCGCCGGTGGGGCGACTCGACAAGGCCAGCGAAGGCCTGCTGTTGTTCAGCAACGACCCGCAGTGGGCGGCGCGCATCACCGACCCCGAGACAGGGCCGCAGAAGACCTATCACGTCCAGATCGACCGGATTCCCGATGAGGATCTGCTTGCGACGCTGTGCGCTGGCATCGACGATTCTGGAGAGCGGCTGTCGGCCGTCTCGGCGACGCTGCTTCGCGCAGGCGAGAAGCATGCGTGGGTCGAGATCGTGCTCGACGAGGGCCGCAACCGTCAGATCCGCAGACTGCTCGAAGCCTTCGATATCGCGACCTTGCGGTTGGTGCGGGTGGCGATCGGCGGATTGTCGCTGGGCGATTTGCCGAAAGGACAGTGGCGGTTGATCGAAGGCGAGGCATTGCGTCGCGTTGGCGCCTGATATCGATGAGGCGCGGACTTCATGAGGTGCGAGCATCGGGTTTGTGACGTGCTTCACCAAGATGTTCGACTGAATCTCCGATCTGTGCGCTTTTCACAGGCGTGTTCAGGCTTTGCGTGTCGCGCATGCATACACTCGCCCCGGTAGTCCGATGGTCGATGAGGGTCTTGTTCGATGCGCATTGTGATGTTGCCGGTGCTGGCCGCCGTTGTTTCGTTGTCCGGCTGTGCAAGCCGGGCGCCTTCCGTTGCGAAAGCGCCACTTCCGCCGCCGAACACGCCGATCGGGATCGGCGATTCCAATCGCTTCGAGATGACCCAGAACGGTCGCAGGATGCGTGCGGAGGATTTCGACGCCTGGATGAAGGCGCGCGGAATCCGCATCGCGAAAGGCGCGGATGCGAAACCGCCAGTCAAAGCAAAGCCCACGCCGGCAGCCAAGCGGCGCTGAATCATTCCGGAGCTGAGTCGGTCTGGAGCTGACTCAGTCCAGTGCTGAGGTCGGCTCGTGCCAGCGGGCGAGTCGTTGTTCCAGCAGTTGGCCGATCACGACGCGTGCGCGATCGTCGTTGGGCCCGCGCGCATCGTGGCTCATGCCTTTGCCGTGGTTGCATGCAGCGCAGGCGATCGCAAGATTGCGCGGATCGTTGGCATCCTCGCCGACCGTTGACGTGAGTGCGGACGCCGCGCGCTTGCCGAACCATGCTTGCGGCACGACATGTTCCAGCGTCGCATTGCCCAGTGTTTCGCCATCGTCGCGCACGTACAGCCGACTGCGGCAGTGCAGGCACCGCGTTTCCCATTGGTTGTTGTGAAATTGCGCCGCGCTGTCAGTCGACAGCGCGAGCAGTAACAGCCGGCGCAGGGCGGGGCGCATGTTATTGGGCGATCACGCCCAATTCGCGACCGATCCGGGTGAACGCGTCGATCGCGCGGTCGAGATGCTCGCGCGTATGCGCGGCGCTCATCTGCGTGCGGATGCGCGCCTGACCTTTCGCCACCACCGGGAAAAAGAAGCCGATCGCATAGATGCCTTCTTCCAGCAGACGCTCGGCGAACTTCTGCGCGAGCGGCGCGTCGTAGAGCATGACCGGGCAGATCGGATGCACGCCGGGTTTGATGTCGAAACCGACGGCGGTCATCTTCTCGCGGAAGTAGCGGGTGTTGTCGGCGAGGTGTTCGCGCAGATCGCCGGCGGACGACAGCATGTCGAACGCCTGGATGCCGGCCGCGACCACGTGCGGCGGCAGCGAGTTGGAGAACAGATATGGCCGCGAACGCTGGCGCAGCATTTCGATGACTTCTTTTTTCGCGGTGGTGAAGCCGCCGAGTGCGCCGCCCATGGCCTTGCCGAGCGTACCGGTGATGATGTCGATGCGATCGAGCACGCCTTTGACTTCAGCCGAACCGCGGCCGGTGGCGCCGAGAAACCCGGTGGCATGGCATTCGTCGATGTGGACGAGGGCACCGTACTTCGCGGCCAATGCGGTGATCTCATCCAGCGGCGCGATGGAGCCATCCATCGAGAACACGCCGTCGGTGGTGATGAGTCTGGTCTTGCATCCGGCGGCATCGGCCGCCTGCAGCTGCGCTTCGAGATCGGCCATGTCGCAGTTGGCGTAGCGGAAGCGTTTGGCCTTGCAGAGACGCACGCCGTCGATGATCGAGGCGTGGTTGAGCGCGTCGGAAATGATCGCGTCGTTCTCGTCCAGCAGTGGCTCGAACAAACCGCCGTTGGCGTCGAAACAGGCGGCATAGAGGATGGTGTCTTCGGTGCCGAAGAACTCGGCGATCCTCGCTTCCAGTTGCTTATGCAGATCCTGGGTGCCGCAGATGAAGCGGACGCTGGCCATGCCGAAGCCGTGGGTATCGAGCGCGTCTTTCGCCGCAGCGATGATGTCCGGGTGATCGGCGAGGCCAAGATAATTGTTGGCGCAGAAATTCAGCACGGTGCGGCCGTCGGCGAGCGTGATCTCGGCCGACTGCTGGCTGGTGATGATGCGTTCCGACTTGAACAGGCCCTGCGCACGGATGGCGTCGAGCTCTTTGGCGTAGCGGCGGGTCAGGTCGAAATCGGTTTTCGGGGACGATGCGGACATGGCGGCACACGGTTGGGCGTGGCCGCCCAGTTTACGCGCAGGTCACACGTGACGCCCTGCGGTGGCGTATGCGACAGCAACGTCCGATGTTGGTTATCGGATATTGCATATCCGGATATTCGCTTCGCGGGGTCAGCTGGTCACCGCTGTTGCCGCTTCCGCGTTGCGACGCTCCGCGATCAGATCGCGTACCAGAATGACCAGCGAATCCTCCGAGAAGGGTTTGCCCAGCATCCGGGTGACGCCGGCCTGTTCTGCCATCGTCTGGTGTTTTTCGGTGGCGCGCGAGGTGATCATCACCACCGGCAGGTCGCGGGTCTCGACGGCGTTGCGGAGATTGCGGGTGACTTCCAGCCCGTTCATGCGCGGCATTTCCAGATCGACCAGCAAGGCATGCGTCGGCTTGGCATGGATCGCCGCCAGCGCTTCGAAGCCATCGCGGGCGGTCTCCACTTCGAAGCCGGCGTCCTGCATCAACTGTTCCAGCGCGCGGCGCACGCTCAGTGAGTCGTCGGCCACCACCACGCGGGTGGCGGCAAGCGGCGCCGATGAGGACAGCTGGGCGGTGTCGAAATGCTGCTCCGAGGTGGATTGCAGCAGCACGTCGAGGTCGATGACCGGCGCAAGACCGCCGTCGCCGAGTTGGGTGACGCCGCGTACTGCGGGGATCGGCGGCAGGTAGGCGCTGATCGGTTTCACCACCACGCTGCGGACTTCGTCGATGGCTTTCACCAACACGACGCTGGCCTTGCCGTCGGGGTTGCGGACGTACAGGCCGATGCCGTTCGCGTCCAGCCACATCGAAATATCCGCCGACTCGCCGTAGAAGGTTTCGATCGGCATGGCGGTCAGCAGTTCGTCGTCGATCGTGATCCGCAGTTGGCCGTTGTCGTAGCGGCATTCGCCGGCGGCGAAGCTGACCACGCGCTCGACCGACGCGGCCACCACCGCGCTGACCTGACGTTGGCCTCGGGCGATGATGACGTTCGCGAGGGTCTGGGTCACCGGCAGACGCAATTGCACGCGGGTGCCGCGCCCGGTTTCGGTGGTGATCATCAGCGTGCCGCGCAGCGCGGCAATGCGTTGATTGACCACGTCCATGCCGATGCCGCGCCCTGAGACTTCGGTTGCGGTGCTGCGGGTGGAGAACCCGGGCAGCAGAATCATGCGGGTGAGCAGGCGGTCGTCGGCATTCTGGTCAGCGGTCAGCAGGCCGGTGGCGATCGCGCGTTGCCGGATCGCGACGAGATCCAGGCCGCGACCATCGTCCTGCAATTCGATCATCGCCGCGTCGCCCTGCAGACCGACGCGCAGCACGATCCGGCCACTGTCTGATTTGCCGAGGGCGCGCCGTTGTTCCGGGGTTTCGATGCCGTGGTCGATGGCGTTGCGCAGCAGATGCGCCAGCGGTTCGACGATGCGCTCCAGCAGTTCGGCATCGACCGGAATCTCTTCGCCGATGATGTCGAGCTGGACCTGTTTGAACACCTGTTTGGCGGTCTGGCGCACGATCCGCTGCAGACGTTGCGAGACTTGGCCGAACGGCACCGTGCGGGTGCGCTGGATGGTGCGCTGCAGGTCGCGGTTGAGTTGTTCCTGTTCGCTGCGCAGATCGCCTAGGGTGTTCATCAGGCGCTCGATGCGGCGCATGAATTCGCCGCTGTCGGCGTGCGCTTCCAGCAACTGTCGCGAGATCACGTGCAGTTCGTTGTATTGGTCGATTTCGAGCGGGTCGAGGTCGGCACCGGCTTTCTGTGCCGTGGACTGCAGCGCCGCGCCGCGCAGCGAGACCAGATCGTCCAGACGGCCCATCAGTTCGTTGGTGTAGCGCACGCCTTGGCGTTGGTCGCGATAGATCGAACCCAGGCCATCGATCTGCTGATCGATCTGCCGCGATGTCACCAGGTTCTCGCCCGCGAGCCGTTGCAGTTCATCAAGCAGCGTGCTCGGGACGTTGAGGCTCTGGATGCCGCTCGCGACCATGCCGCTGTCGGCGGCCGTTACTTCGGCTGCGGGGGACGGCATCGTGTCCGATGCGGTTGCCCGGGCGATCTCTGTGGCGGGCAGGGCATTGTCGCTGGCGGCGCTTTCGGCCCGAGGTGTCTCCGCCAATGCGTCTGCCAGCAATGTGTCTGCCGGCACAGTGCCTGCCATCGAGGTGTCTACGGCCTGCGATGTCTCGTCCTGTTCCGTTTCGGTGCTCATCATCGGCGCGGGCGGTGCTTCCGCACCGTCGGCCAAGGCATTCGCGGTATCCAGCACATGCTGGTAGATGCCGAGGAGATTGTTCGGGGCAGGGCCGCGCTGGAGCAGGTAGTCCGAGATTTCCTCGACGCAATCGCTGGCTGCGGTCAGCAGTTCGGCGCAATCGTCGTTCAGCAGGTCGGGCCGCTTGGCCAGCACGATCAGGATGTCTTCCAGCGCATGGGTGATGTTGGCCAGACCGCGAATACCCACGGTGTTGGCGTCGCCCTTGAGCGTATGCGCGACGCGACGCGCTTCGTCGATGGGTGTTGGCGAACGGGTATCGGCCAGCTCACGGACCGAGCTGCCCAGACGAGCGGCGTTGCCGGGCAGTTCGCGATACATGCCATCGAGGACGTTCGGCAACACGTCGTCGGCGGGAACGAGTTGGATGTCGTCCTCGGTGGCGAGCGATTTGCGCTGTGCCAGTAGGGCGGGATCGAATCCGATCACGACCCGCGCCATTTCGTCGCCGAGCGCGGTCGCCCATGCCGTATCCAGCGCGGCAAGTTCGGGAGCGACAGAGACCAGCAGTTCGGCGGCATCGCGGTCGGGCTGTTCGATCGCGGCAAGCAGCGCGCTGCACCAGGTGGCGAGGATCTCCGGCGGCACCGCTGGAGATCGCTGTTCGATGCCGTGACGGACGACGGCCATGCCGTGCGCAAGCGCAGGCGTGCCGATCAATTCCATGACGTTGACGATGAGTTGGCATTGGTACAGCAGCTCTTCGACGAGCGAGGTGTTGACGTCGGGGTCGGGTATTTCCGCCCAGGCCTGCGCCAGCGGCAGGACCTGTTCGACGAGGGCCTGGCGGGTAAGGTCGAGTTCTTCCTGGCCGATCCAGATCGTGCCGTTCGCTGTATCCGCGACGAAGATCGGCGGCGCGTCATCGAACGTGTCCGGTGCGCGGATCTTCGTGCTGAAGGCGTCCATCGCGAAGGCCGTGTCCGGCGCGTCGGCTTCCGTCAACATCGCGACCGGCGAGGCATCGGACATGACACTCGTGGTGTCTTCGACGTGGCTTGGTTCAGTGGCGTCGAAGTCGGAGCCATCGGCCGGAGCGATGTCTTCGTTGAGGAATTCGTTGCGTAATTGGTTGCTGGATTCGTTGTGGAATTCGCTGATGGCGGCGATGTCGACTTCGAAACTGATGTCGCGGGCGGGGATTTCCACCGCAGCCGGCGTCGCGAACAGCATGGCCGTGTCTGCCGCGATCGAAAACGCATCCGGCACGTCACTCGATGCATGCACAGGTGCGCTCTTGGATATCGCTTCCGAGGTCGTCTCCAACGTCGTTTCGGTCGTCTGCATCGGCTCGGCGGCCGCATCGAGGCGGCGGGCGATGACATGCATGAAGCTGGACGACAGTCTCGGCAGCCATTGGATATCCTCCGGCAGCCGCGCGAGCATGTGCCGGCCGTCGCGGTCGAGCCTGCCGGCCAGATGTTCCTGCAGGCCGGTGAACCACAGACTCATACGGACCAGATCGTCCTGCGACAGCGGTTCGCCGCGTCGTCCGAAATCATGCAGTGCCGCTTTCCAGCAGCGCAGCAGATCCGGTACACCCGGCAGCGATGCGCTGGCCGTGCTTTCCTGCAGGGTTTCGACCATTTGTCCCAGCAGGATCGGGTCCGCCATGTCGGGCACGGCATTGGCCACCTGCAGCAGCGACACCAGTGTTTCGAGCTGCGAACGGTATTCCTCTGGCGCGAAGACGTCTGCGCTGGCCGGTGGCGGTGACATGGCGTGTTCCCTCTTCGTGATGCTGGATGTTGCTGTGCAATACCGCTGCAGGATCGATCAGGCGGGCAGGCGGAATTCGGACACCGTACGTACCAGCGCCGATGCCGACTCGGTGAGGCTCGCGGTGTCGTCGCGCTGCTGTTCGATTTCTTCCAGCGTGCGCTGCGATGCGCTGATCAGATCGTAGGCGCGGGCCAACAGGCGTTGCGAGGCTTCGCCCTGGGTGGCCGTCGTCTGCGAAATGGTGCGGACTGAGTTCGCCAGCGCTTCGGTCGCTTCCCGCGTCTCGGTCATCTGCACGCCGGCGCGGTCGGCCAGTTTTGTCATGTCCACGACCTGGGTGATGGTGCTGTTCATGGCCTGCAGGGTTTCAGTGGTATCCGTCTGGATCGCGTTCACCAGCCCGGTGATCTGCTGGGTCGCTTCCCGGGCGTTTTCGGCCAGTCGCTTCACTTCGTCCGCCACCGCCGCGAATCCGCGACCGGCTTCACCGGCGGCGACGGCCTGCATTGAGGCGTTCAGCGCCAGCACCGAGGTACGTTCTGCGATCTTGCCGATGATGTTGACCGCCGAGGAGATTTCCTGCGAACGCTCGGCCAGTCGCTTCACGCGCTTTTCCGTCTCGCGGATCTGATCGCGCGAGATCGAAATACCGGCGACGGTTTCGCGCACCACGGCCAGCGCATCGCCGGTTTTTGAAAGGGCGCGTTCCGCGTCTTGACCCGCGCTCTGTGCCTGCTCGCCGATCTGCTTCAGCGCGCTCGCGGTCATGCTCAATTCGGCCGAAGCGGCGTTTGCCTGGTTGCTGGCCTCATCGGCCAAGTGTTGTACGGCATCGGCGCGTCGGCTGACCCGGCCGGAGCTGTCCGTGACCTGCGCCGAAATGCTGTTGACCTCGCGCAGCGCCTTGGCGGTGGACGAGGTCATCATGTTGATCGCGTCCGAGACTGCGCCGGTGACGTCTTCGTTGACCGGCACTTTCACGTTGAGGTTACGTTGCGCGAGTTCGGCCACCGACATCATGATCTGGGTGATCGAGTCGTTCAGTTGTTCGTTTTCGCGATTCGCCACCACCAGTGCCTGCAGACGATCGTCCAGCAGTTTGTTCAGCGCGCTGCCGAGAACGTTCAGTTCGTCTTTGCTGTCGGTGACCACGCTGGCGCGGGCGTTGAAGTCGCCCGCATTGAGTTTTTCCACCACGCCGTTCAGCCCCTGGATATCGCGATTGATCCGGCGCGCCACCATGAACCCGAACAGGAACACCAGCAAAGCTACGGCCAATCCGGCTGCGATGCCCTGCAAGGTCTGTGTGGCGATGGTTGCCGACGCTTGTTCTCGGGCGTCGAGAGAGTTGCCGGTAAACGCCACGATCTCGTCGATCAATTTGTCGAAGTTGCCCGAGGTGGCGCGGTCGACGCCGCGGACCTGGACGTCCACCTGCTTGCCGGTTTCCGGGATTGCGGCGTTGAACGTGGCGAGCGCGGCAAGATACTTGTCGAGCATGTCCGCGTGATCTTTCTGCAGCGTGGTGATCAGCGTCGTCGACATGCCCTGGGCCGCCATCTGCTGCTTGGCTGTCGCCAGCTCTTTCTGCACGTCTGCGGCGCGTTCGCGGAACGCCTTGCTGTGCTTTGCGTAGAGCTCGGGGTCGTTGCCGCGAATCAACACGTTCTTCCATTCCTGCACCTGGCGCTGAAAGTTCACGTGTGCGGAGCGCGCGGTGGCGACCATGTTGGTCGACGCTTTACCCGTGGCCACCGAAGTATCGATCTCGCCGACGAGTGTGCGCTGCAGCAGGAAGCTCGCGCCGCCGAGGGATGCCAGCAACAGTACTGATGCGACGAACAGCAACAGCATTTTGCTGCGGATGGTCAGGTTCTTGAACATGGGTGGAGCTCCTCAGTAAAGCCCGGGTGCGATTCGACAAATGGATGTTTGCGTACGGCAGTCAGCGGATCGGCAGTGTTCAGCCGGAGGTCGCTGGCAGTTTGAATTCGGAAACGGTTTGCACCAGCGCCGTTGCGGAAAGGCTCAGGCTGTCGGTGTCGCTGCGCTGTTGTTCGATTTCGGACAATGTGCGTTTCGATGCGTTGATCAACTGCTGCGCACGTACGATCAGCTTTTGCGATGTATCGCTTTGCGCCTGGGTGGCCTCGGCGATTTTCTTCACCGAATTCACCAGCGCCTGTGTCGTTTGGCGCGTGTCATTCATCTGCGTGCCGGCACGGTCGGCGAGTCGCGAAATATCCAGCACCTGCGCCACCGTCGCGCTGAGTGCGCTCACGGTTTCGGCGGTTTCCGATTGCACGGTGCTCACCAGGCCGGCGATCTGGCGGGTCGAGGCATGCGCGCTTTCCGCCAGTCGTTTGACTTCGTCGGCCACGATCGCGAACCCGCGTCCGCTCTCGCCGGCGGCGACGGCCTGCATCGAAGCGGTCAACGCCAGGATCGAGGTGCGCTCCGCGATTTCTTCGATGATGGTCACCGCGCTGGAAATCTGCCGTGAGATATCGGACAGCCGCTTCATGCGGTCTTCCGTCTCCTGGATCTGGTCGCGCGAGGTGTTGATGCCTTCGACGGTGTCGCGCACGATCGAGAGCGCGTCGCCCGAAGCGGTCAAGGCCTGTTCCGCCTCGCGGCCGGCGATCTGTGCCTGCGCACCGATATCGCGCAGCGCCTGTGCGGTATCCACCAATTCCTGCGAAGCGGCGTTCGCCTGTTGGCCGGAGTCGTCGGCGAGGGTTTGCACTTCGTTCGCACGGGCCTTGACGCGATTCGAGCTTTCGGACACCTGGCGCGAAATCTCGGTGACCCGCTGCAGTGCGTTCGCGGTCGAGCCGGTCATCACGTTGATGGCGTCCGACACCGCGCCGGTGACGTCTTCCGACACCGGCACCTTCACGCTGAGGTCGCGTTGGGCGAGCTGCGCGACCGACATCATGATCTCGACCACCGAGTTGTTAAGTTGTTCGTTTTCTTTCTGCGAGCGGGCGAGCTCGGCCACTTTCTCGTTGAGCATGCCGTCGAAGGCTTTGCCCAACTGTCCGATTTCATCGTTGGACTGCATGTCGGTACGGGCGTTGAGGTCGCCGGCACTGACCTTCTGCACGGTACTTTGCACTTTGGACAGTGGCGTATTGATCGAGCGCGCCAGGCGCAAGCCCGAGAACAACGCGATCAGGCCCACCAGCAACAACGTGCCGAGAGCAGCGATGCCGATGCCTCGCTGCAGGGTGGTGATGGGCGCGTTGGATTCGGCGGCGCCGATTTCCGAGAGAATCGCCCAGTGCAGCCCGAGGATGTCGATCGGCGCATAGGAGCCCAGCACGGGGCTACCGCGATAGTCGGGATAGACGGCGGTGCCGGTCTGGCCGGTCAACGCGTTCTGTACGCCCTGCGTGTCGACCCGCATCAGGCCGATGTTGGAGCCACGTGACGTCATGGCCGCGAGATTCGCCTGCGGCAGCCCCAGGTCACGCATGATTGCGATGAAGGCCGGGCTGTTTTCTTTCATGATGCGCGAGACCGAACGCGGCGTCTTGTCGGGCCCGACGAGATACGTTTCGCCGGATGCGCCCAGACCGACGCTGCTCCATTTGCCGTCGAAGGTCATGATCTGGTTGATGCGGTCGATCGGCAACTGCACGATGAAGATGCCGATAGTGCGGCCATTCTCGACGATGGGCGTGCTGACGAATGCGGCCTGATCCTCATACGATGGGCGGTAGGGCGCGTAGTCGGTGATCGATATTTCATCCGTCTTCTTGGCGGCCATCGCCTTGGCGAAGGCTTGGCCCAGGCCCGATTGCGCCCATGGGCCGTCTTTGAGGTTGGTGGCGAAATCGAGTTCCTTGAAGTACGTGTAGACCACGAAGCCGGTGTCGGCATCGACAAGGAAGAAGTCGTAGAGGCCGTAGTTCTGCACCGTACGTCGGGCATAACCATGGATCCGTGCATGCGCCGCACTGTAGCTGGAACCGTCGTTGGCCTGGTCGAGGTCGTTCTTCTTGCCCAGGGGGTTCGGGTTGCTGGCGATGTAGGCGTACTGCGCCGCGAGCGTCTGTGGCGGCAGCTTCGAGACCAGGTTGGAAATATCGATGCGCTGACCGGGGTTGCGGATCGAATACTGTTTGCCGAATTCGCGCCGGTAGTAATCGGTCAGTGCGGTACGCGCGGCGGCCAGATCCACACTCTCCGCCATTTGCGGTTGGGTGGCGGTGCCTTCGCGCAGTGCGTCGCGCACTTCGGCGGTATTGGCCACGGTGTGCATCAGGTTGGCGGTGTCGTCGAAGTAGGCCGTGATTTCTTCGCGCTTGCCTGCGCGGATCGACGCCATCTGGTCATAACCGCGCTGGTTCAATGCGGCGGCCGATTGTTGGCTGGTGTAGTAACCCAGCACGCCGGCGAGCAGGATCAACGGGATCAACGCCAGCGCTGCGATACCGGCGATCAGTCGCCCGCGGATGCTGCCAAAGAAGGAAGTGGAAGTGCGTGCCATGGTGTTGTGGTTCCTTCTGGGGCGAAATCCGAAATGATTTCAGCGGGACATCAAGGTCGCGCTGCGCGGGACCTGTTGCGAAACGACGGTCAGCCAGCGTTCGATGTCGAATTCGTAAGCGTCGCCATGCGCGGTTGCGTAATGCTCGTGCAGGAAAGGCGAGAGAGGTCCGTCGTAATTGGCGGAGGCCGGTGCCGGTGCCGGTGTGTCTATGTGCATCAGCATCGGCGACGATTCTGCCAACAATGCGCAATGTCGCTTATCGAGGCTGACGACGACGATCTGTCGCTTGTCGCGCGAGGTCGTGTTCAGGCCGGCCCATTTCGCGAGGTCGAAGACCGGCAACAGATTGCCTCGCTGGCTGACGACACCATCGAACCACGGCTGTGTATTCGGTACCTGGATCGCCTCGGCATCCATCAGCACTTCGAGCGGGACGCCCTGGGGCAACAGCAACCAGGGCAACCCGGCCTGCGGGCGTAACGCGATTCGAGGCGGTGCGGCGCGTGCCGGCTCCTGCAGTGTCGCGGCGACATGGTCCCCGGTCGCGGCCATGCTCAGCTGTAGGCCTTGAGCGTGTCGAGAATCTGGTCGGCGGAGTAGGGCTTGCCGATCAATGCCTTGGCGCCCTGCATCTTCGCCCAGATGTGGTCGGCCTTCTGGTTCTTGCTGGAGACGAAGATCACCGGAATCGACTTGGTCTCCGCGTTGGCCTGCAGCTGGCGGCAGGCTTCGTAGCCGTCCATGTCCGGCATGATGATGTCGAGGAAGATCAGCGCCGGCTTTTCCGCAGAGGCTTTCTGCACGGCTTCCGCGCCGTTGGATGCCGTCACCGAATGCCAGCCGGCGTCCATCAGAATGCTGCGAAGGTTCGCGAGTTCAGCGGCGGAGTCGTCGCAGATGAGGATCTTGGGCATGTTCATGAGTCCTTGGGTGTTCAAAAAACAGGGCGGTGCGCTTTACGCAGGGCGGGTCACGCAGAGGGGGTTAAGAACTGAGGGTTAAGAGGAGGGGATCAGGTGCGGTAGCCGCGGGCGATCATCTGCGCGCGGTCGTTGCGGAAGGATTTCATCAGCGCCTTGTCGACCGCCTGACTGAAGGTGTCCCAAGTGATCGGTTTTGTCAGATAGCTGTCGCAACCGGAGAGCGCGCCACGCGCGCGGTCGAAGGGGGAAGAGCGGCTGGTCAGCATCAGCACCGGCATCATCCGCGTGTAGTTGTTGTGTTTGATCTTGCGGCAAAGCTCGTAGCCGTCGGTGCCGGGCATGACCACATCGAGAAAGGCGAGGCTGTAGCTGTTGTGTTCGAGCAATTTCATCGCGGCTTCCGCACTGTCGGCCTGATCGCAGGCGATGCCGAGACGGTCCAGTGCCATCCGCATCTGTTCGCGAACGGTGAGGCTGTCGTCGACGACCAGTGCGTTGAGCGGCTGCGGCTGGCCAGCCTTGCCGGGCACGAAGGCGTTCTCGGCGGGACGCTGCGCGGTGGCTGCGGTCGGCTGCGATGGTGAGGTCAGCGTCGGGTGCGAGCTGACCTTGCTGCCGGTGAATTCGTGTTCGGCGAGGTCGTCGAGGATCCGCATGACCTGCAGAAACAGGGATTTGCGCTCGATCCGGTAGCGGGTGTCGCCTGCCATGCCGTGATCGGAGATGGTGATCGAGAGCAGGTCAGGGTGGTTCTTCCGGAGGCCTTCATAGATCTCCACGGAGAGCGGCGAGCTGGCGTCGACGATCGCTACGCGCGGAGTCTGTGCGTTCTCCGCCTGGGCTGCGGTGAAGGCGTGGCGGGCACTGCTGGCGCGATTGATCACGATTTCAAGCAGCCGGGAATCCCGGGCCGTCAAACCACAAAGCGCCACCGAATAACTCATGCCATCCCTCGTCTATGCCTTTTGGTTGAATGGCCTTCATGGCCTCAATGGAGCGCCGCGTGTGCTGCAGGCCCGGTGGACATAGAGCAAGTTTGATGCCAAAAAATAAACGGATGATGTATGACCGAATCGTGACGCCAGCTTTGCCGGGCGGTTTCAATGAGTTAAATATGGGTTAATCTCAGCGAGATGCCGCTGGAAAAGAGGCATTCGCTCTCCCCCCCCCAATACATTCAAACCGAGGAGTTTCTCGTGCGTAAACAGTTGATTTCTATGGCGTTGCTGGCACTCGTTCCGCTGGCGGCGCAAGCTCAGGAAGACGATGGTTCCGGTTTCAACTGGAATGCGGCCGTGACATCCGAATACATGTTCCGCGGTATTTCGCAGACCGACGACCAGCCCGCGATCCAGGCCGGTGCCGGCTACAGCTTCACCAATGGCCTCTACGTCGGCGCATGGGCGTCGAACGTCGATTTCGGCGACGCCACCGATGCCGAAGTCGACACCTTCATCGGCTGGAACGGCGATATCGCCGAGAAGGTCAATCTCGATGTCCAGATCAATCGTTACAACTATGTCGGTGAGCCGAGCGGCGTCGACTACGCGTACAACGAACTCATCGGCAAGTTCACCTTCGCCGAAAATTATTCGGCGACGCTGGGCTACACCAACGACTATCTCAACACCAGCGAAAACAGCATCTATACGGCTGTCGGCGGTAGCTGGGGCGTTGGTCACGACATCAATCTGTCGGCGGGCCTGGGCTACACCTCGAACAGCGGCCCTTACGAGAGCTATCTCGACTATTCGATCGGTGTCGATCGCGATTTCGGGCCGGTCAATGTGGCCTTGGGCTACGTCGGTACCGACAAGAAGGCCGAGGATCTCTTCGGCAAGGACAACGCCGAAGACAAGTTCGTGTTGACCTTCTCGGTCGGCGGCTGATCCAGCGGTATCACACGGCCGACAGTGACCGTGAACTGAGAAGGGCGCCCTTGGGCGCCCTTCTTTTATGTGACGTTCGAGTGTCACAATCATCGCCGGCATACATGCGTACCTTCTTGGGCGATAGATGCCGTAGATGGTCAGTTTTCTTTGGCCGTAAGAATTTGGTCTCGGTCCTTGCATGTTGCGTTGCACTCTCCAACGCGGGCGTTTCAGTTCCAGCTCAGTACGACCTTGCCTGATTTGCCGGATTCCATCAGGTCGAAGCCTTTCTGGAACTCGTCGATGTGCAACTGATGGCTCAGTACCTTGCCGAGGGGGAAGCCCGACAGCACCAGTTGCGTCATCTTGTACCAGGTCTCATACATTCTGCGGCCATAGATGCCCTGCAGGGTCAGACCCTTGAAGATGATCTTGTCCCAGTCGACGCCCGCCCCTTTGGGCAGGATGCCGAGCAGGGCGACTTTGCCACCGTGGTACATGCAATCAAGCATGTCGTTGAATGCATGCGGGTTTCCGCTCATCTCCAGGCCTACGTCGAAGCCGTCCATGTGCAGGTCGGTCATCACGTCTTTCAGCGACAAATGGCTCACGTTGACCACGCGTGTCGCCCCCATGTCGGCTGCCAACTTCAGTCTGTAATCGTTGACGTCGGTGACCACCACGTTGCGGGCACCGATGTGCTTGCAGATGCCGGCGGCCATCACCCCGATCGGGCCGGCGCCGGTGATCAGGACGTCCTCGCCGACCACGTCGAACTCCAGCGCGCAGTGCGCGGCATTGCCGTAGGGGTCGAAGAATGCCGCCAGTTCGCTCGGGATCTGGTCGGGGATCGGCCAGAGATTGCTGGCCGGCATCGTCATGTACTCGGCGAAGGCGCCGTTGCGGTTCACGCCGATGCCGACGGTATTCGGGCACAGGTGCTGTTTGCCGGCACGACAGTTCCGGCAATGACCGCAGACGATATGGCCTTCTGCCGACACCCGCTGGCCGATCTGGTAGCCAGTGACGCCCGGGCCGAGTCCGACCACCCGGCCGACGAATTCATGGCCGATGACCAGGCCCGGCCTGATCGTGCGCTGACTCCAGTCGTCCCACAGGTAGATGTGCAGGTCGGTGCCACAGATCGCGGTCTTCTCGATCTTGATCAGCACTTCGTTGGCGCCAGGCGTGGGCACCGGTACTTCTTCCATCCAGATCCCTTTGGCCGCCTCGCGCTTCACCAGCGCTTTCATCATCGTCGCAGCCATCGGATCCGCCCGCGCAGTGTGTTGGTCAAGGCGCGGATTATACGCCGTGCGTCCCTGTGCATTTCCGCTGACGGCGCCCGGATGCCGTGCCGCCGCGGAAGGTCGGAAACGGTTTCGACGGGTATGGGAGAGTGGGAGAGGAGGGCGTCGTGACATCCGTCGCTGCAGGCATGACCATTGGACATGGTGATGGCCGGTGGCTGCCGATACACTCGAACTCTTTGTTCCGCTTCCCTGAGAGATACCATGCGCCGCAACGGAAATACCTTCACGTTGATCGCCGCCGCGACCCTGACTGCCGTCGCCGGTACGCTGTCGCCGCTTACGATGTCCACCGCACATGCCGTCGAAGGTATGTGGGTCCCGCAACAATTGCCGCAGATTTCAGGGCCGTTGAAGACCGCCGGCCTGAAGCTCACGCCCAAACAGCTCAGCGACCTCACCGGTGACCCGCTCGGGGCTGTCGTGTCGCTTGGTGGCTGTACCGCCAGTTTCGTCTCGCCCGAGGGGCTGGTCACCACCAACCACCATTGCGCCTACGGTGCGATCCAGCTGAATTCCACGGCCGAAAAGAACCTGATCAAGGACGGCTTCAACGCGGCCAAGCGAGCCGATGAATTGTCTGCCGGACCGAATGCGCGCGTGTTCGTCCTGGACCGTATCGACGATGTATCCGTGAAGGTCCGCCAGGCCATCGCTGCCGCACCGGATGCGCTCGCGCGCAGCAAGGCTCTCGATGCGATCGAAAAGCAGTTGGTGTCCGAATGCGAATCCACCGCAGGCTATCGTTGCCGGCTCTACAGTTTCTTCGGCGGTGCGACCTACCGCCTGTTCCGCAATCTCGAAATCAAGGACGTGCGTCTGGTGTACGCGCCTCCGGCGAGCATCGGCAACTACGGCGGTGAAGTCGACAACTGGATGTGGCCGCGCCATACCGGCGACTTCGCGTTCTATCGTGCCTATGTCGGTCGCGATGGCAAGCCCGCAGCATTTTCGCCGGACAACGTGCCCTATCGTCCGAAGCAATTCCTGCGCCTTGCCGACAAGCCCTTGGCTGCCGGTGATTTCGTGATGGTCGCAGGTTATCCGGGCAGGACCAGCCGTTACTCGCTTGCGGCCGAGTTCGACAACACCGCTGACTGGACCTATCCGACGCTTGCCCGCCATTACAAGGCGATGGTCGCGCTGGTCGATGCCGAGGGCAAGAAAACCCCGGATATCGCGGTCAAGTACGCCAGCATCATCCGTAGCTGGGAGAACGTGCTCAAGAATTACGACGGCCAACTGGAAGGCTTCAATCGGATGGGCGCATCCGGCATCAAGGCCAAGCAGGAGCAGGAAGTCCTGGCATGGCTGGGCAAGCGCGGCAAGGCCAATGCTCCGGCGCTGGAAGCCCACGAAACGCTGGTGTCGCTCAACGCCCAGGCGGTCTCCACCCGCGAGCGCGATCTCGTGCTCGGGCAGTTGGGGCGCAACGGTGTGCTTGATACGGCGGTCGAGTTGTACCGCCTGTCGATCGAACGCGCGAAGCCCGATGCGGATCGCGAGCCCGGATATCAGCAGCGCGATTACGCGGCGATCGAAGGCGGACTCAAGCAGATGGAGCGCCGCTACCACCCGACGATGGATCGTGAGCTGACGCGCTATTGGCTCAAGGAATATCTGCGTCTGCCCAAGGCACAGCGTCTTCAGGCGATGGACGCATGGCTGCGCGGCGACGACGACAAGGCAATTGCTGCCGCACTCAAATCGTTGGCCACGACCAAACTCGGCAGTACCGAAGAACGCCTCCGCTGGATGAAACTCGATCGCAAGGAATTCGAACGCAGCAAGGATCCTGCGATCCGCTACGCGGTTGCCATGACACCGACGCTGCTGCGGCTGGAAGAGGCGCGCAAGTCGCGCGCGGGCGATCAGGCGCTGGCGCGTCCGGTCTTCCTGCAGGCGGTCGCCGAATACAAGAAGAGCCGCAATGAAGCGGTGTACCCCGACGCCAACGGTTCATTGCGCATCACGTTCGGCAACGTCATGGGTTACAACAAACGCGATGGCGGCAAGCAACTGCCGTTCACCCGGCTCGAAGAAGTGGCGGCCAAGGCGACGGGGCAGGAACCGTTCGACGCGCCGCAGAGCCTGCTCGAAGCGATTCGTGCCAAGCGCTATGGTGGTCTGGCCGACAAGAAACTGGGCACGGTACCGGTGAATTTCCTGTCCGACCTCGACATCACCGGCGGCAACTCCGGCTCGCCCGTGATGGATGCGGACGGCAAGCTGGTCGGTCTGGCATTCGACGGCAATTGGGAGTCGGTGAGTTCCAACTGGCTGTTCGACCCGGCCGTGACACGGATGATTGCAGTCGATCAGCGCTATATGCGCTGGATCATGCAGGAAGTGTTTCCGGCGCCGCAGCTGCTGGAGGAACTGGGCGTAGCAGCGAAGAAGTGATGCGTGCAGGCATGCGTGCGGCCTTGTTGGCGCAACGCATGCAATGAAAAACGCATGGAATGAAAACGGCGGCCTCGGCCGCCGTTTTCGTATCTAACCCCGATCAGTTCACTGGATCGCAGAAGGCGTAGCCATTCGAATAGCGTGTGCTGGTCTTACCCCAGGCCGTGTACTGGCCGTTGCAGTCGATCGCGCGGTAGCCGATCGTGTTGCCGCTGGCATCGAAGTAGTAGTAGAAATCACCGCGTGCTGTGGGGCCGGGCGCGGCGGCGACGGCGGCGCCGATCACGCATGCGGTGGCGATGGCGAGTGCGATTTTCGTGTTGCGGCGCTGCAGAGAAGTCTTCATCGTGATATTCCTTTTCGGGCTGAAGTCCTGCCGGGACATCCGGCCATCAGACTCTAACGCCGGGGACGTCCCGAAAACGTTATCGCTTCTGCACTCCGGAAGATCCCGGGGCGTGCAGCATGGTTCAGGCAGGCAGCGAATAGTCGAAGGTATAAAAATGCTTGCCGTCGGTGATATCGATCGCGAGTGTGCCGCGCAGACCGGTCAGCGCATCGGTGCCCGAATCCGGAATCACCAAGACGGTCAATGAGGGCGTTCCGCGATCCATCGTGCCGCTGTGCTGCATGGCGAACGTGCCGGCGCGGCCGTCGAGCGTACCGGCGATGCGTTCCACCGCGACATAGGCGGCAGACCCTTCGGTGGCCGTGCCGACCGCGAGCATGTGGACGATGCTGGTGGCGTCGAGCGGGCCGTGGAATACCTTGTCGAAGCGCATGTGGGCGGCCTGGACGCCGTCGCCCATCTCGACCATCGGCATCATTTCGCGTTTCACCTCGAACTCGCCTTTGACCTGGGGCATGCCGGTTCCATTGATTTCGATTGCAACAGCATGCCGTGTTGCGCCGTCGATCGCGAGCGCCCTTTGCCGCCCCGGAATAGTCTGCTAGGCTGTTCGCCTGTCGCGGATTCCCATGCCAGCCGGCCCCGTCTTCCGACACGCAGTGGACTGCCCTCGTTCTTCGAGCGGCGCCCACGTTCAGCTTCATCGCAATGCGTTGTGCCGGCTTGCATGGCTCCGCGGGATACCTTCCCCACTAGGAGCTTGATGATGAAAGTGCTGGCATGCGACGGAATCCACGAAGACGGCCTTGCGATGTTCCGCGACGCCGGTTGGACCGTCGAAATCTCCGATCCGATCAAAGACCCCGCCAAACTCGCCGCCGCGCTCGAAGGCGTCGATGCCGTGCTCGTGCGTTCGTCCACGCTGGTGACGGCTGAGGCCATCGAAGGCGCCAAACAGCTGAAAGTCATCGGCCGCGCCGGCGCCGGCGTCGATACCATCGATGTCGATGCCGCCACCGCCAAGGGCATCGCGGTGATGAACGCCCCCGACGGCAATACGCTCGCCGCTGCCGAGCACGCGGTGTCGCTGCTGTTCTCGCTGGCGCGGCATGTGCCGAAAGCCGATGCCGGCATGAAAGCCGGTCTGTGGCCGAAAGCCGGTCTCACCGGTTTCGAACTCGAAGGCAAGCGCCTCGGCGTGATCGGCCTCGGCCGTATCGGCAGCACCGTCGCGCGCAAGGCGCAGGGCATCGGCATGGAAGTGGCGGCATTCGACCCGTTCCTGCCTGCGTCTGCGGCGGGCAAGGGCAGCGTCGCACTGAAGACACTCGACGAACTGCTGGCCTGGGCCGACATCATCACCTTGCATATCCCGCGCACCAAGGAAACGACCAACCTCATCGGTGAGCCGCAGATGCGCGCGATGAAGAAGGGCGCGTACCTGGTGAATGCCGCGCGCGGTGGTCTGGTCGACGAGGACGCGTTGTTGCGAGTGCTCGATGAGGGTCATCTTGCCGGTGCCGCGCTCGACACCTTCGCGACGGAACCGCTGCAGGCCGATTCGCCGCTGCGCGCGCATCCGAAGCTGATCCTCACCCCGCATCTCGGTGCGTCCACCGGCGAAGCACAGCAGGCGGTCAGCACGATTCTCGCCCGCCAGATCATCGATTTCGTGGAGACCGGGGCGGTTGCCGGCTGCGTCAATCTGCCGCCGCTCACTGCCGAAGCCGCGCGTGAGGTTGGCCCGTGGATGCCGCTGATGTCGGCGCTGGGCCGTTTGGCCGTTCGTCTGGTGCGTGCGCCCACGCGGCTTGAAATCACGTATGCAGGCCGTACCGATGCGCTCGACACGCGTCCGCTGACCCGTCTGCTCGTCGCTGCCTTGCTGGGCACGTCGTCCGGTCGCGTCACGCCGGTGAATGCACTACAGGAAGCGGCCGCGCGCGGTCTGACGGTCGCCGAAACCGTCGGCGGCGATGGCGACGGTTTCGACCGTTTGCTGAAGCTGCGCGTGGTCGGCGAAGGTCGCACGCGCGAGATCGAGGCCACGCTGCATCGTGGTGCCCGCGTTGTCCGTCTGGACGGTGTCGAGATCGAATTCGATCCGCTCGCGCACGTGCTGTTGATGCGCAACGAAGACCGTCCCGGCATGATCGGGCAGGTCGGTTCGCAACTCGGCCAAGCCGGCGTCAACATCATCAACTTCGCGCTCGGTGCGGCCGGCGATGGTCAGGCGCGCGCCGCGATCACTGTGGACAAACCGCTGACCGATGAGCAGGTGACGGCGCTCAAGGCGGTGCCGGGCGTGCTGTCGATCCAGCAGGTGTGATCCTGGTGTGATCCATGATGTTGTTGTGATCAAGGAGCCGCCATTCCCGCACGTGGGAATGGCGGACGCGACGTACGTATTCGGATGAACTCATGAAAATTCTCCTCGCACGCCACGGTGAAACGCCGTGGAACGCCGAAGGCCGCTATCAGGGTCAGGAAGACATTCCGCTTTCGCCGGTGGGCGAAGCGCAGGCACGCGCACTCGGTGCGCGCCTCGCGGAGGTGCGTATCGACCGCGCTGTCGCGTCGCC
>JBGSID010000330.1:0-20354 GCA_041751895.1 Lysobacteraceae bacterium
GGAACGCCCGGTGGCGCCGCCCTCGGTGACCGATCCGGCGATCCCGCGCGAACAGCGCATTGCCGCCTTCGTCGACTACACCGCGCAGACCTACGGCGTGGACCGGCAGCGGATCCGTGACACGCTTGCCCAGGCGGTCTACAAGCAGAGCATCATCGATGCGATCAACCGCCCGGCCGAGGCAGTGAAGCCCTGGAGCGATTACCGCAAGATCTTCCTCACCCCGGCGCGGATCGATGGTGGCGTTGCGTTCTACCGCGAAAACCGCGACGCGCTGGATCGCATCGCTGCCCAGACCGGCGTGCCGGCCGAATATGTCGTTGCGATCATGGGCGTGGAGACCTCCTATGGCCGCAATACCGGCAGTTACCGGGTGCTGGATGCGCTGTACACACTCGCATTCGATCATCCGCGCCGCGCGCCGTTCTTCGCGGGTGAACTGGCGCAACTGTTTGCGCTGACCGCACAGGAACCGCAGCTCGATCTGCTCGCCTTGAAAGGCAGCTATGCCGGCGCGATGGGCATGGGCCAGTTCATGCCGTCGAGCTACCGGCTGTGGGCGAAAGACGGCGATCTCGACGGCCGTCGGGATCTGCTCAGCCACCGGCCCGACGTGTTTGCGTCGATCGCGAACTATTTCGTCGTACACGGATGGGAGCGCGGTGGCCCGGTCGTGGCGCAGGCCATGTTCGACCCCTACAAGAAGGAATGGGTGCCGGAGAATCTGGAGCCGGTGCATCGCCTGAAGGAACTGGCCGAACGCGGTTATCGGCCGATGGCCGGCCAGCCGGTCGCCGAGGGCGCCACCGTTGTCGGTCTGGACGGCGATGCCGGACGCGAATACTGGCTCGGTTATCGCAACTATTACGTCATCACCCGCTACAACCATTCGCCGATGTACGCCTTGGCGGTGCACCAGCTGGCCCAGGCGATCCGTGCCGGAGCCGCCCAATGACGCCGCTGCGCGTGGTGGCAGCCGTGACCCTGTTGTCGGCGTTGACCGCCTGCAATACGGCGCCGACGAAGTCCCGGCCGCCGCCCACCGCCGAACGGACGGAACCGCAGGGTCAGGTTGCCCATGTCCATGCGCCCAAGCGGTCGCCGTACGCCCCCGCAGTGGAAGATCCTGGCAAGCGCGGCGATTACGTCGCCGGTGGGCTGTATGCGCCACACATCCAGGACAGCGTTCCGGACGAAGTCGTCGATGTCGATGCGATCCCCGAGCCCGAAGTGAAGGCCGAGCCGCTGTCCCGTGCCGGCAACCGCGACTATGCGGTGCTCGGCAAGCGTTATCGGGTGCGCAATTCCGCAGATGGCTATGTCGAACAGGGCACGGCGTCGTACTACGGCAAGAAATTCCATGGCCGCTTGACCTCCAACCAGGAGGTCTACGACATGTACGCGTTTACGGCGGCACACAAAACGCTGCCCCTGCCCAGCTTTGCCCGGGTCACCAATCTGGACAACGGCAAATCGGTGGTGGTGCGGATCAACGACCGTGGCCCGTTCCACGCCGGGCGCGTCATCGACCTGAGCTTTGCTGCAGCGACCAAGCTCGGCTATACGCGGCAGGGCACGGCACGGGTCGAAGTGCGCGCGCTGAAGCCCGGTGAAGACCCGGGCGCACCAGACTTGGCCGCAGTGCCTGCTGAACAACCTGCGGCAACAGCGGTCGAAGACCATTCGGTTTCCGCCGATGAGTTCGAGCGTTGGATGCAGGCGCAAGGCATCCGTTTCGCTGCGGGCAAACCGGGCGATGTGTCCCCGGCAAATCCCGCTTCGACGGTCGTGGCTTCCATGGGCACATCCGTGTCGACGACCGCTTCACTGCCTGCAGGTACCGGTGATGAGGAGCATGTCCTGATGCAGCTTGCTTCGTTCTCGGCACGCGACAACGCAGAGCGTGCCCGTGAGCGGCTGAGCGCCGATGGCATCGGGGCACTGCGGGTGGACGAGGCTTCGGTCAACGGACAGCCGGTCTGGCGCCTGCGGATCGGTCCTGTGCCGGCCTCGCAGATACAGGAATTGTCTGCGCGCGCGGCGGCGCTGGGGTTCGGGTCGGTGCAGATCGTGCGTGAGTGAATCTGCGGCATCGAACGGCCAAATATCGGAATCTTTCGCCGCATCCTTCAAACTATGCGGCTTGTAGACCATTCGACGGCCTTTCGGGCCGTTTTCCCCGGAGTAGATGAATGAAGATGTTGGGTGCAGTGCGGCAGGGTGCAGGTCGGTGGTGGTTGGCGACCGCATGCGTCGTGTGGATGACAGGTATGGCCGTGGCGCAGACGCCGGCCGGTACGCCGAAGCCGAACACCGCAGCCCCAGCACCGCCGCCGCTGAGCATCCCGGATGCCCCCAAGCCCGTCTCCGCCAAGGCCTGGCTGGTGATGGACGCCAGTACCGGCAAGGTGCTGGCGGGCGAGAACATCGACACGCGCCTGGAGCCGGCGAGCATCACCAAGGTGATGACGTCGTACGTGATTGCCGCCGAACTCAAGGCCGGCCGGATCAAGGCCAACGACAAGGTGTTGATGAGCGAGAACGCCTGGCGCACCGGCGGCGCCGCCACCGAGGGCAGCTACAGCGGTTTTGAGGTCAACAAGACTGCCGACCTCACCGACATGCTCAAGGGCATGATCGTGCAGTCGGGCAACGATGCCGCGATCGCGCTGGCCGAACATACCGCCGGCAGCGAAGCGGCGTTCGCCACGCTGATGAACGATTACGCCAAGCGGATCGGCCTGAACAATAGCCATTTCGTCAACGCGCACGGGTTGTCGGCCGAAGGGCATTACTCCACCGCGCACGATCTCGCGCTGCTTGGCCGCGCGCTGATCCGCGACTATCCGGTCGAATACTCCTACAACAAGATCCGCGAATTCACCGTCGGTCCGATCACCCAGCGCAACCGCAATCTGCTGCTGTGGCGCGACGAATCGGTCGATGGCATCAAGACCGGCCATCATTCCGGCGCCGGCTACTGCCTGTTGAATTCGGCCAAACGCGGCGACCAGCGCCTGATCAGCGTCGTCATGCACGCCGCCAGTGAGGAAGAACGCGCTGTCGATTCGTTGGCACTGCTCAACTGGGGGTTCCGCTTCTACGAGACCCATCGCCTGTATCAGGCCGATACTGCGATCGCCACGCACAAAGTGTGGAAGGGCATGAACGACGAAGTGAAGCTCGGCCTGGAGCAGCCCTTGCTCGTCAGCACGCCGCGTGGCCGCTACGCCGATCTCAAGCCGCAGATGGACGTGCCCAAGACGCTGGTCGCGCCGATCAAGGCCGGGCAGAAGATCGGCACCGTGCGGGTGATGCTGGACGGCAAAATCGTCGTCGAGGCGCCCTTGGTCGCGGTGGACGGTGTCGCCAAAGCCGGCTTCTTCAAGCGGATGTGGCACGAATTGCTGATGTGGTGGGATTCGGTTTGATGCGATGCGGCTGACATGACGCCCGGGAGCTTCTGAGCATGAATTTCGGTGAATTCGTCATCACGATCACTGCAAAGGAGCCGGAGCTCCCCGAGTTCGAGCGCGTCAGCGTGTTCGTCGAGTCCGCCAGCAAAGAGATGCTCTGGGAAGCGATGGGGCGGGGCAGCATCCATCCGTTCTATCTCGGGCTGATCACCCAGGCGCTGCATCGACGCATCATCGAAGCGCGGGAGTTGGAGCAGGTGCGGCAGCGGAAGTTGGAGGAAGACGCGCGCATCGAAGCCATCAAGCCTCGCGGGCCGCGCAAGGGCGGTCGCTGAGCACGTTCAGCGCTAGACTCTGGGCCTGACCCTTCGACCGAGTGATCGTCATGGCCCATCGCAGTCGCCTTGCCGGATTCATCATCGATTGCCAGACCGATGACCTCGATAGCGCCACGCGTTTCTGGAGCGACGCACTCGGATTACCCATCGGCGAGCTCTCGCCGGAGGAATCCGCAACCTACGCCAAGCTCGACGATGCCCCGGGCGACCTGCATATCGAAGTGCAGAAGGTGACGCACCCTTCGCGCGTGCATCTGGATATCGAAGCCGATGACATCGAAGCCGAAGTTAAACGCCTCGAAGCGCTGGGTGCGAAACGCGTCACCGCCGTGCACACGTGGGTTGTGATGGAAGCCCCGACAGGGCAGCGCTTCTGCGTGGTGCAGATGAAACACCCGGAGCGCGGTGCAACGCCGAATGCGTGGTGACGTCGCGCGCGAGTCAGCGCTGCAAGCGATGTCTTAACCAACTGCGGCGAACGAAGAAGGCGATGGCCATCGCGCCGAGGAAGACGCCGTAACCGAGTGCGGTTGCCTGCACCTGCGGCCACATCTTGCCGTAGTGCATATCGGCGTTGGCATGCGACCAGTAGGTGCTCAGCAGGAAAGCAGCGACTGCCAGCGCCAGTGCGGTGATATCGAACACGATGCGTGAGAGATCGCGAGGTTGTCGTGGATACACCCAATACAACACACCCAGAATCAGGAACCAGGGCAGGAACAGGATCAGGGCAAGATTGAGTTCGATCGTCGGATTCATTGAGTAATGTCAGCCGTTTCGCACGCTGTGCTTCGTAGGAGGGGCTTCAGCCCCGATGTTCCGAATCCAATCTCGCCGTGAAATCCGTGCAGAAGCCCCGGCTTGTGCCGGTGTCCGATAACAATGCCATCACGCAACCCACGGAATTCACGCGTGATTGGCGCGCTCACGCTCGTCTTCAGCCTGCTTCAGCGCATCGAGTGCTTCAACTGTATGCCCATGAGTATCGGCATCGAGCGTTTCAAGTACGCATTCGGCATCCGCCAGCGCCGCAGCGCCTTCCTTCCGGAAACGTGCGATCCATGTGCCCGCATCCCTGGGGTTGTCGAAAGCATTGCTTTGCAGCAGTGTTTCGCCTGATTCGGTGGTCAGCTTGAAATAGAACTTGCCGTCCTTTTCGCGATATTGCTTGAGCTGCGGTAACGCGGACTTTGGCTTTTCGATCTTTTCCTGCGCGTTGACGGCGATCGTCGACAGATCCCGCAACCCCACCGCCTCGCGCAGCGTGCGCAGGAATGGCGTCGACAAGCGTTCGCGCGCGGTGCGCGAACCCTCACGCAACTGTTCTTCGATCCGCTGCGGTTCCGCCATCAGTGTTTCATAGCGTTCACGCATCGGAGCGATTTCATCCTCGATGCGTTCAAACAATGTCTGCTTTGCATCTCCCCAGCCGATGCCGTCAGCGAACGCGGCACGCATCGCTGCAGTTTCGTCGGCGCTGGCGAAGGCTTGATACAACTGGAACAGTGCAGAGCCTTCGGTGTCCTTTGCTTCGCCGGGTGCGCGGGAATCGGTGACGATCGAAAAAATGAGCTTCTTCAACTGATCGCGTGAGCAGAACAAGGGAATCGTGTTGTCGTAGCTCTTCGACATCTTGCGGCCATCGAGGCCGGGCAGGGTGGCGACATGTTCCTCGATCAGCGCTTCGGGCAGCACGAAATGATCCTTGCCCATCGGCTCACCATAGAGATGATTGAAGCGCTGCGCGAAATCGCGTGCCATCTCGATGTGCTGGATCTGGTCGCGGCCCACGGGAACCTTGTGGGCGTTGAAGACCAGAATGTCGGCGGCCATCAGCACTGGATACATGAACAGGCCGGCGTTGATCGCGGCGTCATCGTCTTCGCCTTCGGCGCGGTTCTTGTCGACGGCGGCCTTGTAGGCGTGTGCACGATTGAGCAGACCCTTGCTGGCGACGCAGGTCAGGAACCAGGTCAGTTCCGGGATTTCATGGATATCGCTCTGCCGATAGAACCACACCGTGTCGTTGTCCGGCACCAGTCCGCAGGCGAGCCAGCTGGCCGCGATCTCCAGCGTCGAGCGCTGCACCTTGGCGGGATCCTGCACCTTGATCAGGGCATGGAGATCGGCCAGGAAATAGAAATTCTGGCTGCCGGGCGTACGGCTGGCTGCCACGGACGGGCGGATCGCGCCAACGTAGTTGCCCAGATGCGGGGTTCCGGAGGTGGTGATGCCGGTAAGGACGCGGGTAACGGTCATGAGGAGCAGGCGGGGAGAGATCGGTCTGCCAGTTTACCGTCAGCTGAATGTCGCGGCTTGCATTCGCTTCCGCGCACAAACCCCATTCACCTGTCCGGGGCGTTCTAGGTCAGTGTCCACATCGGACATCGACCACGGAGCCTTGCCATGTTGCGTCCCACTGTTTTGCTGCTTTCCGCCCTCATCGCAACCACCGCCTGTGGTCCGCTGGCTGCACGGCCGCTGGTCGATGTGGATGTCGTCGACCGCGACACCGGCGAATGGTTGCCGGAGTATCGCCATCGCGGCAATGACTGGATCCCGGGTACGCCGGGTCATCGCTACAGCGTGCGTCTGACCAACACCACCGGCGAGCGTGTGCTCGTGGTGCTGTCGGTGGACGGCGTGAACGCGATCAGCGGCGAAACCGCCGCCGCCGCGCAGACCGGTTATGTGCTGGGCCCATGGCAGAGTACCGAGATCGCCGGTTGGCGCAAATCCTGGCAGGACATCGCCCAGTTCTACTTCACCGATCTGCCCGACAGCTACGCCGCACGCACAGGCCGCCTGGACAATGTCGGTGTGATCGGTGTGGCGGTGTTCCGCGAACGTGCGCAACCGCAACCGTATTACGAGCCCGCACCCATCGCGCGTGAAGAGGAGCGCGACGACCGTTATCGTGGCTCGCTGGGCCGGGCCGACAAGGCCGCGCCCGCCGCGCCACAGGCATCGCGACGTTCTGCAGAAGCCGCCGCTGATTCCGCTTACGGCAATGGTGCGGCGCAAAGCATCGGCACGGGCCACGGTGCACGCGAATGGTCGCCAGTCAGCCGTACCGACTTTGTCCGCGCATCGCGTACGCCTGCGCAGGTGATGCAGCTGCGCTACGACGATATCGACAACCTGATGGCGATGGGCGTGATGCCGCGGCCCAATCGCTACGATACCTATCGTCGCGGCCAGCCGCAGGCATTTCCGAACGGTTTCGCTGCCGATCCTCCCGGTCGCCGCTGATCCGATTGCAGAGTGCAACTCGACGGGCCGGCTTTTGCCGGCCCGTCGTCGTGATCGACGAAAAAAACATGTGCCGCGACATTTCCCGCGCATGTCGCCTCACGTATGCTGAGCCCATCTTGATACCGTCAGGGACGGTACGCAATGAACGACAGCCATTTACAGCGGTTGTGCGAGACCGTCTTGTTGATGTCGCTTGCATTCGGAGTGTCGGCGCAGGAGAGCCACAAGCTTGATCTCGATCCGTTCCTGCGCAGGGACAGCTACGAGCGGATCAAGATTTCGCCGAACGGTGAGTATTACGCGGCCACGGTGCCACTGGAGGACCGTACGGTCCTGGTGGTGATCCGTCGTTCCGACCAGACGCCGACGGCGAAGATCGAAGACAAGGAAGATACGGTGATCGCCGATTTCTGGTGGGTCAGCGGCAATCGGGTCATGGCCAGCATGGGCAAGAAATACGGGCGCAACGACACGCCGTCGCTGACCGGCGAATTGGTTGCGGTGGATGCCGATGGCAAGCGCTCGAAATGGTTGACTGGTCCGACCGATTACACCTATGCGCTGATGCAGGATGATCTGCGCAATGACGACGACAACGTCTTGATCAGGGTGATTCCTTACGGGGACAGCCCGGAGACTTCGCTGGAAAAGATGAATGTCTACACCGGCAATCGAAGCCCGGTGTCGGCTGCACCGGTGCGTCGCGCGGGCTTCGTGACCGATCACGACGGCAATGCTCGCTTCGCGATCGGTGCCGGCTCCGACAACTTGAGCAAGCTCTACTACCGCGACCCTGTGAACAAGCCATGGCGTTTGCTCAACGATGAGGCGATCAGTGGCGTCGATGAATACCCGCTTGGTTTTTCGACCAATGGCCGCACCGCCTATCTGCAGACGGAGCGCAAAAGCGGCACGGATGTGATCGTGGCGCTGGACGTTGCCACAGGTGTGCGTACCGAGCTGCTGCGCGATCCGGTGGTCGATCCGAACATCATCCTGAAAGCCGCGGACAGCGATGCGCCGGTCGGCGCGCTCTACATGCATGCCGGCACGAGCACCCGTTTTTTCGATCCAAACGCGCAGATCGCCAAATATTATCGGCAGTTGGAAAAGGCGTTTCCCGGCGATACGGTCACGTTGACGTCAGGAACAAACGATGGCCGGTTGCTGCTGTTTGCAGTGTGGAGCGATCGCAATCCCGGCGATTTCTATCTCTACGATACCGTGGCGAAGAAAGTCGAGCCGGTGTTCAGCCGACGGATGTGGTTTGACCCGGCCAAACGCCCGCCAACACGCAGCATCGAGATCACGGCGCGCGATGGTCTGAAGCTGCACGGTTATCTGACGCTTCCGCTTGGCAAGGATCCGGGCACACCACTTCCGATGGTGATGTTGCCCCACGGTGGTCCGTTCGGCGTATCGGATGACTGGTGGTTCGATGACGATGTACAACTGCTGGCCGAAGCCGGCTACTCAGTGCTGCGGGTGAATTACCGTGGATCGAGCAATTACGGTCGCGAGTTCCATGAGGCCGGCGCCAAGCAGTGGGGTCGCAAATTGCAGGACGATCTGACCGATGCCACACGTTGGGCAATCGAACAGAAGATCGCCGACCCGGAGCGCATCTGCATGTATGGCGCCAGTTATGGTGGCTACGCTGCTTTGATGGGCGTCACGACCGAGCCTGATCTGTATCGCTGCGCGGTGGGTTATGTCGGCGTTTACGATATGGCCAGGCTGTACAAGAATGAAGCCGGTGACAGCCGCAGCCTGCGGACGTGGGCCGAGGACTGGTTGGGGAAGCGTGAGGACATGGCCGCGATCTCGCCGACCGAATTCGCGGATCGTATCAAGGTGCCTGTATTCCTTGCTGCTGGCGGCAAGGACAGGACTGCGCCGATCGAGCACAGTGAGCGCATGGAGAAGGCATTGAAGAAAGCCGGCGTGCCGGTCGAAACCCTGTACTTCCCGAACGAGGGACATGGTTTCTATTCCGAAGCGCATCGATGCGAGTTCTATACCAAACTGCTGGCGTTTTTATCGCAGCATCTGGGCGGTGCGACCGCCCAATAAGCCGTCGGGAGCCGTAGACGCGATCCTGGGAAGGCAGCGCCTTCAGGCGCCGTCCGGGATTACTCCGCGCCGCGCAAGTACGGTTCCACCGTGCCCCTGAGCTTCATCGTCATCGGCTGGCCGCGGCGGTCCAGCGCTTTGCCGGCGATCACCCGCACCCAGCCTTCGCTGACGCAGTATTCCTCGACATTGGTGCGGTCGACGCCGTTGAAGAGGATGCCGATCCCGCTTTCAAGCAGCTCGGCGTTGTAGTGCGGGCTGCGCGGGTCGTTGGAGAGGCGATCGGGGAGCGTGTCGGTCATGGTGGCGTAGCGGGTTGGTGAAAGTCGCCGATAGGATACGCAATCGCCCTGCCGCAGCCTATCGATCTTCCCCGGGCACCTTGTCTTCGCCACGCTGCAGCGGGTCGGGCAGGGCCTCTTCGGCGCCGACGAACGCCAGAGAGACCGAGTTCAGACAATGGCGTTCGTGCGTCGGCGGCGGGCCGTCGGGGAAGACGTGGCCAAGATGGCTGCTGCAGCGCTTGCAGACGATTTCCACCCGCACCATGCCATGGCTGGCATCGCGGATGCGGCCTATGTGGGCTTCATCGTAAGGCGCGAAGAAGCTCGGCCAGCCGGTGCCGGAATCGAATTTCGCGTTGGAGCGGAACAGCGGGAGGCCGCAGAACCGGCAGACATAGACACCGTCGCGCTTGTTGTCGAGGAAGACGCCGCAGAACGGTGCTTCGGTGCCGTGGGCGAGCAGGACGCGGCGTTCTTCCGGCGATAGCGCGACCGTCAGTGCGGCGCGCTGCGCGTCATTGGGCGGGGACAGATCGAAAGCGGACATGATGTTTTCCGGAATGGGGTGATCAGGAGAGACGCGGTCGGCGGTATCGGTTGTGCTCGCGACGAAGCCGCTCCACTGGCGTCTGGCTTTGGCGATGATCGCACGCACATGCGCTCGATCCAGGTGGCGTGAGATGGGCGTTGCGCCGAGGCGCAGGGCTGCTTCGCGCATCGCGCTGTCGATGTCGTAGTGGGCACCGCTGCGCTTGTCCTGGAAACTGCGGCGTGGCAGCCCCAATGCGGCCGCGAAGGCATGCAGTTCACCCAGCGTATCGGCCATGAGATGCGCCCAGCGCCGCCCGCGCCACTGGAACACTGCGTTGTCGACATACACCGCCATCGGAACAGTGAAACATGCGGCCGCGTCATCGTGCAAAAAAAGAGGTTGGAAAACAGGGGTTTCCGGCTTTGAATCCCGCCGCTTCGCCCTCATGATAATGCGATGACCACGCAGCCCCCCGTTACGAACGATCCCCAGCCCACCGCTACCGACCCCACCGCTACCGATCCCGCTGCCACTGATTCCACACCGGTGTTGGCCGTGGCCGAAGCGGGGACCGTTCGCAGCGAAGGGCAGATCCTGCGCGAGATTGTTCCGTACCTGCGACCGTTCGTCGGTCGGATTCTGTTCGCACTCACGCTGGTCATCGCCGGCAAGCTCGCTGGCCTTGCGGTGCCGATGGTGCTGAAGTCACTGGTCGACACCCTCGGCGTCAAAACCCAGCCGGCGCTGCTGGTGCTGCCGGTCGGCTTGCTGCTGGCCTACGGCGCCTCGCGGGTCAGCATGAGCCTGTTCGGCGAAATCCGGCAGATCGTGTTCGCACGGGTGATGGCGCGTGTGTCTCGTCGGGTGACGCTGCAGGTGTTCCGGCATCTGCACGCGCTGTCGCTGCGCTTCCATCTCGCCCGCCGCACCGGCGGCGTCGCGCGCGATGTGGAGCGCGGCGGCAGCGCGATTTCCGATCTGCTCGACTGGATGATCTACACCATCCTGCCGACCATTTTCGAAGTCGTGCTGGTCACCTGCGTACTGGTGTGGATGTACGACTGGGGGTTCGCGCTGATCACCTTGCTCACCCTCACCGCCTACATGGCGTTCACGTTCAAGATCACCGCATGGCGCACGCAGTATTACCGCGCTGCGGTCGAAGCCGATACCCGCGCCAACGAATGCGCGGTCGATTCGCTGCTCAACTACGAGACCGTCAAATATTTCGGCAACGAAGAGCACGAGGCACAGCGTTACGACATCAGCCTGCAGCACCGCGAAGAAGCGCAGGTGATGAGTCGCAAGACCTTGGGTCTGCTCAATCTCGGCCAGGTCACCATCGTGTCGCTGGGTGTCACCGCGATGATGTGGCGCGCGGCAGCCGGTGTGGTCGACGGTACGATGACCATCGGCGGCCTCGTGTTCGTCAACGCCATATTGCTGCAGATGTCGGCGCCGCTGAATCTGCTCGGCATGATGTATCGCGAAGTCAAACAGGCCTTCACCAATCTGGAGCGTCTGTTCGGTCTGCTCGACCAGTCCATGGATGTGCGCGATCGCGACGATGCGCTGCCGCTGCAGGCAACGAAGCCGAAACTGGTGTTCAAGGACGTGCATTTCAGCTACGACCCGCGCCGCGAGATCCTGCGCGGCATCGATTTCGAAGTCCCGGCCGGCGGCACCGTTGCCGTCGTCGGCCATTCCGGTTCCGGAAAATCCACGCTCGCGCGCCTGCTGTACCGTTTCTACGACGTGGATGCCGGCAGCATCATGATCGAGGACGCCAGCGGCACCCTGCGCGATATCCGCGACTACACGCAGGGCTCGTTGCGCAAGGCGATCGCGATCGTCCCGCAGGATACGGTACTGTTCAACGACACCATCTACTACAACATTCTGTACGGGCGCCCCGAGGCGACGCGCGAGGACGTGGAGCAGGCAGCGAAGGCCGCGCACATCCATGAACTCATCGTCGGCCTCCCCGATGGTTACGAGACCGAAGTCGGCGAGCGCGGATTGAAGTTGTCGGGTGGCGAGAAGCAGCGCGTCGCCATCGCCCGCGCATTGCTGAAAAATCCAGCGATCCTGATCTTCGACGAAGCGACCTCGGCCCTCGATTCCAAATCCGAAAAAGCGATCCAGTCCGAACTCGACCGTATCGCACAGGGGCGAACGACCGTCGTCATCGCGCATCGCCTCTCGACGATCATGAATGCGGACGAGATACTGGTGATGGATCAGGGGATGATCGTCGAACGCGGCAGTCATTCCGGCCTGTTGGCGCAGAACGGGTATTACGCGCAGCTGTGGACGATGCAGCAGCAGGAGCGTGCGCAGGCGCCCGAGGCAGTCGGGGTGACTGCGTAGAGCAAGAACAAAAAAGACGCCGTGCATCTGCAGCGGCGTCCCGGTTGTGGCATCGCCTTTCGACTCAGCCTTTCACGCACACGACCTGGCGAAGTGTGTGCACGATCTCGACCAGATCGCTTTGCGCCGCCATCACCGCGTCGATGTCCTTGTAGGCTGCCGGCGATTCGTCGATCACGCCCTGGTCCTTGCGGCATTCGACATGCGCGGTGGCTTCGCGATGTTGCTTCAGCGTGATCTGCTGTCGTGCGGCGGTGCGGCTCATCTTGCGCCCGGCACCGTGACTGCAGCTGCAGAAACTGTCCGGGTTGCCCTTGCCGCGCACGATATAGCTCTTCGCGCCCATGCTGCCCGGGATGATGCCCAGCTCGCCTGCGCGTGCGCTGACCGCGCCCTTGCGGGTGACGAGCAGCGATTGCCCGAAGTGCTCTTCGCGCTGTACGTAGTTGTGATGACAGTTCACCGCCATCTTCTCCAACTGGAACTTCGGAAGACGGTGATGCATCTCGTGTAGTACCCGGGCCATCATCGCTTCGCGATTGGCGCGGGCATAGTCCTGCGCGCACGACACCGCTTCCACGTAGTCGTCGAACATCGGTTCGCCTTCCATGAAGAATGCGAGATCCCGATCAGGCACATGGAAGTCCAGCACGCGATGCGCCAGCTGTTCGCGCGCCCGCTCGATGAAATAGCTGCCGATCAGATTGCCAGTGCCGCGTGAACCCGAGTGCAGCATGACCCACACGGCGCCTTCCTCGTCGAGACAGATTTCGATGAAGTGATTGCCGCCGCCGAGCGTGCCGATCTGCTTGTCGAGCTTGTCGGTACGGATCTGGCGATGCTTGGCCTTGATCGCATCCAGCCGCGCGACCAGTCCCGATTGCGCGATCCGCGTCTCGATGCTGTCCGGAAGCTTGCGGTGATCGCCGCCCTTGCCGTTGCCGACCGGCACGCTGCGTTCGATCGAATTGCGCAGCTGCGCCAGCGAGTCGGGCAGGTCGTTCGCCCGCAAGGTGGTCCGTACTGCTGCCATCCCGCAGCCGATGTCGACGCCGACGGCGGCGGGAATGATCGCGCCACGGGTCGGGATCACCGAACCCACGGTCGCGCCCTTGCCGAGATGCACGTCGGGCATGACCGCGACCCACGGCCCGACGAACGGAATGGCCGCGATGTTGCGCAACTGCTGATGTGCTTCGGGTTCGAGCGGCACGCCGGAGATCCAGCCTTTGATCGGGTTGGTGCTGCCTTCGGCGTGCAGAAGTTGAAATGAGGTGTTCATATCCGTATCCAGTGCGCTGCTTCCCGAAGGTCGTCAGCGCGATGATTGATGTTATGCGTTGTCGTTCGACAGTCGGTAGTGCCGCAGCTCGCGTGCATTGAGCTGACGCTTGCTGTAGGCATAGAGGTCGGCGTGCCCGAACAGGGTGAGATTTCTTGCGATCTTTTTGCTGTCGTTGTGGTCCGGACACTGATCGACCGGTATTTTCCTGATCGCATCGACGGTGACCGGTTCCGACGCCGATGCCGTACGAACGGGCGCGACCTCGACGCGATACCAGACGCCTTCGATCCTGTGCAACTGCTGAGTCGCATCGAGGATGCGCAGCCCATCGCGCAGCCCGCCGTGACGCTCGGCATGCGCGATCCGGCGTTGATCACGCAGGTTCCGCCGGGCTTCGTTGCGCCATCGATTGACCAAAAGCAGGCCAGTGCCCGGGTCGACGTAAAACTTCGGTGCCGAGCCGTATCCAACGTAAGTGCTGTTGAGCGGCTGGGGTTTCCAATGCCGACGAACATGGTGCATCGTGCCGTCGATCTCGATCACTTTGACTGCAACGAAATCTTCCAGGTGCTGATGGATATGCTGCTGCACGGTATTGCGGCGATCGATGCCGGCGCAGATCTCGGAATACACCTTGTCCCATGGGCGTCCGACCTGCGATGCCAGAAACCGTTCCAGCGGCCGCAGATTCTCGTTCAACCATTTGCGACTGCGATGTCGCCGGCGCAGGCCTTCCTGCCTGGGTGAGTCCTCGAGATCATCCGGCTCGCGGAGGTCGCTGCGATTGCAGCCACCACGGCGCGGACGTTCCACGATCACCTTGTACATGTCTTGACGCATGATGCGTATCTCTTCGTTGAATGTTCTGCAGTGGGTCATGTCCCACTGCATGGATGTCTGTCGGGTTGTTTTCAGGTTCGATGTTTGCATCGAGGGCTATCGCCAACCGAAAATGCGCGAGCGGACTGTTGTTTCTGCGGATCCCTGCCGCCACCCGCGCCGAGCATCGCGACGCAGTACTTGCGTACCTCATGGTGGAAGTCCGTGACTGCACGACCCGTACGTGGACTTCGTTGTCCAGACGTTCGGTGCAGGATGCTTCGGAACATGTTGTTTGGAGCGTGTTGTTTTAGATCATGTTGTTTCGGGAGTGGACGCGTGCAGAAAAACGGCAGCGCGAAGCCGTTCGCGACGCGAATCAACGCGCGCGTTTCGAAAACCATCGTTGCGAATGCCGAAAAAGAAAAACCCCCGGATGTGAATCCGAGGGCATTCGCGTTCCTCGGAGATCGGGGTGACCGATCTCCTGTCAGGGGATCAGTCGTGGTGTGTGTTGCGGTCTTTCTGCTGGCCGGGATTGCCGCAGCCGTTCCGCAGCGTGCAGGCATCGGCATCGCGATGGAATCGCGACGTTTCGAACTGGCTGGCGGTGTGGAGGGCGGCTTTCATGGGCGACTCGGCTGTAATTCGTAGGGTTTCGTGCAGGTGTACTGCGATGGGCGCGCACGTTACACCGGTCTTTTTTCGATTGCAAACAATTTTTTTACAAACCGACGAACGGATCGATCGTAGATGCGTGATTGATGAATGCCATCGGATTCTTTTATGCATACAAAAGCGGGCGACCGAAGTCGCCCGCAAATAGTGTCGAATGCCGGTAAACCGGCGTACCGTCAATTCGGCAACAGCACTTTGTCGATGACGTGGATCACGCCGTTGCTCTGGTACACATTCGCGATCGTGACCTTGGCGGCATTGCCTTTGCTGTCGGTGACGGTAACGTCTTTGCCCATCGTCTTGAACGTCAGCGTTTCGCCCTGCACGGTGGTGTAGGTGGCGCTGCCCTTTCCGGCCTTGATCTTGGCGGCGATGGCGTTGCTGTCGATGCGGCCCGGCACGACGTGATAGGTGAGGATGCCGGTGAGTGCGCCCTTGTTCTCGGGTTTCAACAGCGTATCGACAGTCCCTGCGGGCAGTGCGGCGAAGGCTGCGTTGGTCGGCGCGAACACGGTGAACGGGCCTTTGCCTTTCAGCGTATCGACGAGACCTGCGGCCTTCACTGCGGCCACCAGGGTAGTGTGGTCTTTCGAGTTCACCGCATTGTCGATGATGTCTTTGGTGGGCAGCATCGCCGCACCGCCAACCATCGGGTTCTTCGCCATGTTGCCGGCTTGCGCGACAGCGGCGATCGCGAATGTGGTGGCCAATGCGGCGGTCAGCAGTTTGATGTTCATCGTGTCGTATCTCCGTGGTTTTGGGGATGACCGGTCCGCCGCGCCGGGTAGGGAGAGCAGAGGAGTGCGCGGAAGACCGGTACGGAGACAATTACGCAGGTCTGCATGCGATGGATGCAGTCATATTCGAAAAAAAGGTTGCTTCGATTCAGGATCCGCGCATACGAAAACGCGCGTCATTTGGATTCAAAAACGGCGAAATAAAATTCCGTGAAGTTTCGGAAGTTTGCAGCAGCTCATTTCAAGAGCGGTGCCAATGCCGACCAGACGTGGTCGCGCAGTTTCGGCTGCGCAGCCGCGATGGGATGCAGACGATCCGCCTGGAATGCACTGTCGTCCATCGCGATCGGTTCGAGCAGGAACGGCAGGAAGGCGGTTTTCTGCTGTTGCGAAAGGTCGCTGAAGAGTTGTTCGAACTGCCGGGTGTAATCGGGGCCATAGTTCGGTGGCAGGCGCATCCCGATCAACAAGACCTGCGCGTTTTCCGCTTTCGCAGCAGCGATCATCTTTTCGAGATTCTCGCGGGTTTGTTGCAGCGGCAGTCCGCGCAGACCGTCGTTGGCGCCGAGTTCGATGACCACTACGGCGGGATGATGGCGTTTCAGTTCCGCCGCAATGCGCGCAGCGCCGCCTGCAGTGGTTTCGCCGCTGATGCTCGCGTTGACCACGCGCCAGTCCGGCGACTCCACTGCCACCTTCTCTGCGGTCAACGACACCCAGCCTTCCGATGCGGAGAGGCCGTATCCCGCCGCGAGAGAATCGCCCATCACGAGCACAGTATGTTGTGCGGTTGGCGCGGGTGTTTCGGGCTGTTGCGTGCTCTCACTGGGCGGCGACGATGTCTTGTCGGGTGTTCTGTGAGCTGCTGGTGTCGGCGCTGGTGATGGCGTGCATGCCGCCAGGAACAACAGTGCCGATGCGATCAGAACGTGTCGGCAACGATCAACCATAACGCGACTTCAACATCATGTAGCAACTGCGCAGTGCCTGTGCTTCACCGCCGGTGGGGCGGCCTGCACGGTCGCTGTCGTTCCAGCTGTAGACGTCGAGGTGCGCCCATTTTTGTTCGACGGGCACGAAGCGGTCGAGATAGAGCGCAGCGGTGATGCAGCCCGCCATCGGTGAGCTGCTGCCGTTGGCGACATCGGCGATGTTGCTGCTCAGGTAGCGCATGTACGGGCGATGCAGTGGCATCCGCCACAGCGGATCGAAATAGTGTGTGCCTGCGCTCAACCAGTCGTTCGCCAGCGAATCATCGTTGCTGAACAATGCCGGCAGATCGGGGCCGAGTGCGATCCGCGCTGCGCCGGTGAGCGTGGCGAAGTCGAGAATGAGCGCCGGCGACTGCTCGGCGGCGTAGGTCAGGGCGTCGCAGAGCACGATGCGGCCTTCAGCGTCGGTGTTGTCGATCTCCACGCTGATGCCCTTGCGTGTGGCGATGACTTCTCCGGGACGATAGGCATTCGGACCGATCGCGTTCTCCACCGCAGGCACCAGCAGGGTCATCCGTACAGGCAGTTTCCGCGCCATGATCAGTTCAGCCAGCGCGATCGCATGCGCCGCGCCGCCCATGTCTTTCTTCATGTTGCGCATGCCGACGCCGGCTTTGATATTCAGGCCGCCGGTGTCGAAGCACACGCCTTTGCCGACGATGATGATGTGCGGACGCGTCTTGTTTTCGTCGGTATTGCCACCCCAATGCAGCACCAGCAACCGTGGCGCGCGATGCGAAGCGCGGCCGACCGCGTGGATGGCCGGGAAGTTGTGCGCCAGCAGGTCGTCGCCGACGAGCACGTCGAGATCGGCGCTGTGCGTGATCGATATGTCGCGCACGACCGCTTCGAGTTCATCCGGGCCCATGTGCTCGGTCGGCGTATTGATCAGGTCGCGGGTGCGGAAACAGGCGGCGATCTGCGCGGCGATATCGTCGTCGATCGCACCGACCAGTCGCGCCGGTGCGCGCGTTGCGTCGCGATAGCGGGTGAAGCGGTAGCTGCCGAGTCCCCAGCCCAGTTGCATTGCAGCGGTCTCGTCGGCGTCGAGCGTGTCCGCGATGCGCCAGTCCCCGGCCGGCAGCGCGTATGGCGCATGCGCATAGGCGAAAGGGTCGTTGGATTCGCCGATGCCCAGTACCGCACCGGCGAGGCCGTCATTGCCGGGTAGCAGTGCAACCGTGCCGGCGGCGGCGGTGAACTGCTGCGCCTTGAGCCAGGCTTGCAGCGGCGTCGATTGCCGTGCGGACCAGGCGTCGAAACCGCTCGTCGTCACTGCATGCAGTGGCAGCGCGTGGTCGGCGGTGGCAGTGAAACCGGGGAGTGCGGTCATGGCGAGATCTCATGATTGAATTGCGTCGTAGCGATCATGCGGGCATGCATGCTGTCGATTCTGTCTGCCAGCGCGGCCAGATCTTGGACGATGAGGTCCGGGGCGATGTCGTCGTGTGGCCATTGGGGATGGCGTTCGCGCGCATCCTCGCGATGTACCCAGGCGGTGCGCAGGCCTGCGCGTGCGGCACCGATGACATCCATCTCGATGTGATCACCGACGTGCAGGACTTCCTGCGGCGCACAGTCGAGTCGTGCGCAGGCGGCGAGGAAGATGCTGGCGTCGGGTTTGGCCGCGCCGTGTTCGCTTGAGCCGAGCTGGAACGCGAAGTGATGGTCCAGCCCGATCGCGGCGAGATCCGCGTTGCCGTTGCTGAGCGCAGCAATCGGTAGTTTCGCGCTGATGCGTGCCAAGGCCTCGACCGCGTCTGGATAACACTCCACGCGGTTGCGCTCGGCGTAAAACACGTCGTAGGCCGCATCGGTCAGTCCGGGGTCGGTGTCGCTCTCGACGAACGCGCGTTCCAGCGTCAACCGGCGCAGTGCGCTCATGTCGTGCAGCAACTGTGGATTGTCCGCGAAGACCTGTTCGCGCAGTGCCCGCATCTCCATGATCGGGAACCGTTCGGCGGTGCGCGGGCTATGCAGGCGAAGCCAGTTGTCGAGGACGCGCTCGATGCGAGCGCCGATCGGCGCGAACGGCCAGAGGGTGTCGTCGAGATCAAGGGTGATGGCGCGTATGTTGAAGTTCACCGGGTGAGTTTAGCGCGCCGTCACGGCTGCCGCGTCCGTGTTTTCAGCGCTGTGCCAGTCACCCAGTGCCTGTGATGCGGATGTTGGGTATTTCATTCCAGCAGCCGTGCCCAGGGTCCCATGCCTTCAATGCGTTCCAGCACCAGCTTGGTGCAGGCCAGCAGCGGCACCGCCAGCAGCAGGCCGAGGATGCCCCAGAGCCAGCCGAATACCATCAGGCCGAGGATCAACACCAGCGGCGACAGCGCCATCCTCCGGCCGAGGACGATCGGGGTGATCAACTGCCCTTCGAGCGTATGCAGCAGCAGATAGGCGCCGGCCGGCATCAGGGCCTGCAGCGGCGCATCGAAGTGCACGAAGCCCATCAGCAGCATCGCCATGATGCCGATCAGCGGGCCGACATACGGCGCGTAGTTCAGCAACGCGGCGAAGGTGCCCCACATCAGTGCTTCCGGCATCGATAACCCCATTGCCGCCAGCGCGGCGGCAAGCAACAGCCCCAGCAGCGCGTTGATGATGGTGATCGTCAGAACATAGCGCGACATCTCGCGTTCGATCGAATGCAGGATGTCCACCGTGAGTTTCTGCTGTTGCCGGCCGGGCAGGAGTGCCAGCGCCCGGCGCTGCAGGCTTTCGCCATAAGTCATGAAAAACAGGGTCAAAAGCACCACCGCCAGCACCGATGCGATCGCCTGTGGCGTGGCCACGAGCGCGCGGTAAGGGTCGTTCACTTCTGTTCTGACGATGCGGACGTTCGCGGCGTCTTCGCCTCCGGCGACGCGGGCGATGTTTTCGGCGCCCTTCTTGGCGTCCTGTACCGGTTTGACGACTTGCCGCAGCTTGGGTGCGAGCTCGTGCAGTTCACGCGGCAATTCATGCACCAGATCCGCAGCGGGCTCCGCCAGCAGATTGCCGAGCAGGATCGCGCTGGCGAGGCCGCCGGACAGCACCGCGATCGCGCCGAGAAAGCGCGGGATATGGAGTTTTTGCAGGAAGCGCAGGATCGGATTGCCGATCAGTGCCAGGAACATCGCCAGCAGGATCGGCAGCAACAGCTCCTGGGTCGCCCACAGGGTGTAGCCGACCGCAAGCACCGCCAGCACGATGGCGGCGTTGGAAGAGCGCGGGCGCGGCGTGGTCGCCGCATGGTGCCCCGCATCGGAATGCGGGGCCGTACCGCTGTCGGATGAAGCATCGATATCGACCATGGCGCTGTCCGGGGTTGCAAGGCGGACAGCTTAAGCTCGCCTCCGGCGTACAGATCACGCAGGGCGGATTGCACGGGCGTCGTGCTCAACGCATGGTCAGATCACCCTGCCGGCCATTGCGCCACACCCGCAGGACCAGGGCATCCGGGCGTTCGCCGAAGCCGGCGCGGAATCCGCTGAGGTCGCCGAATTCGCCGACGGTCCCGGCCTGGATCACATCGCCCTTGCGCAGGCCGTTGCGGGCCGCACGGCTGCCGGTGACCACGGCATCGACCAGCACGC
>JBGSID010000331.1:0-2273 GCA_041751895.1 Lysobacteraceae bacterium
ACGGCCCGCACCTTCCGCGCCTTCGCCGAGCAGACGGGCAGCGATCTCAAGGCGTTGGCGACTTGCATCCGGGCCTCGCGCGAGCCGCTGGGGCGCGAGGATGTCGGCCGCATCGGCGTGCCGGTGCTGGTTGCCGTCGGCGAAACCGATGTGGTCGGCGGTTCGGCCGCGGCACTCGCCGAGCTCATTCCGGGGGCGAAGGCGCTGGTGATCCCGGGCCGCGATCATATGAAAGCAGTCGGCGACCGGGTCTATAAAGACGGCGTCGCGGAGTTTCTGGCGGCGGTGGGGTAAGTCCGTCCAGATTGGCCATCGTAAGACTGAAGTGAAGACCAGGGGACTGGTCCCCTGGACCCCATTGGTTTTTCAGGCTTACGCCGGGCCTGGGCGTGGGGCCGGGCGGACTGAAGCCAGAAGCGGAAAAAAGCGGCTCGGAGCCCCTGTGTGGGCGGCAGCGGTGGGGCCTGCTGGCAACCGATGCATCCGCCAAAACGCAAACGACCCCGGCAGGCCGCTGAAATTGATCTGCAAAGACAAACTGGGGGCTGTCAGCAGATCGACCAGGGCGAAGCACCAGGGCCGTGAGCAACTCATCCGACAAGAGCGCAGGTCGACGTGGGGCGACGCCAAGCGCTCATCATCGATACGCGGTAAACACTACGCAAACTACTCGGTACGCACGCGACTCGATACGCAAACTACTCGGAACACGACACTCACACATGACGCAGATTACTGTACGCAAACACACACAACTCGAACACGACACGCAGCACACACGCATTTACGCTCGTCACACGGCACACGACGCAGGTACGCAACACTTACTCGGGACCGGCTCCGGGAGACTGCGACGGGGGTCGGCTATCCGCTCCGGACACTGCGAAAGTACCAATTCATGCACTTGGAGTCTCGGAGAATCAGGGGACAGCCGTTCATTGGTTGTGGATAAGACATTATGGCACTTGCATGACTGCCCAATTTCCAATCTCGCAGCTGCACAATAACGCAAATCAGCCGCCAATCGGTCCTCAAACGGCCCGCGCTGCCTGAAATTCTCCCACGAGGGAGCAGTCACGCTCCGCGCATTAACCCGAAATTAGGGTTACCGGACCGATAGTTCTCGACCATGTACCAGACCCGCGTATCGTTCGTGTCCACATGCCTGCTCGCCCCCCTCGTCCTCTACGGATGCGGTCGCGGCGACAGCAGTTCGACGTTCGTCGCCAAGCACGAGCCGTGGCGCGCGGTCGACGAGCGCCAGTGCCTCGACTCCGGCATCGTCCGTGAGAGCCGCTTCGTGCAGACGCGCTCCATGCTCGGTGGTCCGAGCGCGTGCGGCGCCGAGCACCCCTTCGAAATGTCCGGAGCCCGGGGCGGGCGGGTGCAGCTGCAGCCGCCGGCCGTGTTGCGCTGTCCGATGATCCCGGCCGTCGATCGCTGGGTGCAGGACGTGGTGGCGCCCGCCGCCCGCTTCCACTTCGGCGTGCCGCTGGATCGGTTGAAGGTTGCCGCCTCGTACGGCTGCCGGCCGATCAACCACAAATGGGGCGCCAAGCTGTCCGAGCACGGCCTCGCCAACGCCATCGACATTTCCGAGTTCCACCTCGCCGACGGCCGCAAGGTCAGCGTCAAGGGCGGCTGGTGGAGCGAGGACGTGCAGGAGCGCTCGTTCCTGCGCGCGGTGCATCGCGGTGCCTGCGACAGCTTCTCGACGGTGCTCGGGCCGCACGCCGACATCTATCACCGCGACCATTTCCACATGGACCTCGCCCGCCACGGCCGCGACGGCACCCATCGCGTCTGCAAGTAGTCGATGCAGGCCCGATCCTGCGGCTTCGGGTAGTGTGGCGACATCGGCTGGCATGATGACGAAGGCTGCGATGGGCAGTGCCGGTCCGGCGACCGCCACGGAAATCTGCGCGGCGAAACAGCCGATGACAATCGGTGTCCCGGCTGCACTCGACATCTCCAGCGAACAGAGATTTGAGAATATCATTCCCTCGGCTGTGTGACTGCGGAGGCACTCTCCACACGGAACAGGTGTTTGCCGGGGACCTCGCATTGACTCCAACGAGGTCGGAGCTTTACGGATGTGGTCTGACGTTGTCGATCACGCCTGCAGCAGGCCACGGAGTTCATCAATGACTGCATTCAACTCGATGGTGGGACGTGGGCGGGTTGCCGGCTCGGTCGCCTGTGCAGTGGTTGCCTCGCTGGTGGCTGCCGGCGGTGGCGGTGGCGGCGGCGCGGTTGCCAGCAGCGCTCCGGTG
>JBGSID010000332.1:0-12258 GCA_041751895.1 Lysobacteraceae bacterium
CGCAATCTTCGCTTTGGCTTCTTCAAGTGAATGCAGCAGCTGATGAACCTTCTTGCGCTCGCGGGCGTCCGGCGGCGTTCCGGCGAACGCGGCGATCACGTCCGGCGTATCGGGATTGCGGTCGGCACGACCGCGGACCTGCAGGAACCAACGGCCTTGCCCGCGCAGCAACAAGGCCTGATGGGCAGCATTGAAGACGGTCAGGCGGTTGTCCGCTGCCAGCACGTCAGCGGCACCGTCGTCGCGTGCGGCCGAATGCGCACCGGCAATCGACAGACTGCGCGCGCGCAGCTGCGAATACAGGGTGGTGCCGTACTCGAATGACTGCAGTTCTTCCAATGGACGCGGGACTTCGATGGCGTAATCGGTGGCATCGCCCATGCGGAACACGTAGGTCCCCCAGAAACGCGGTTGCCAGTGACTCCTGTCGCCTTCGCGCGGTTCGGTCAGGATCAGATGGGTTTCACCGGTGTCGCGCTGCCGGTACAGGATCAACTGATAGCCCAGACTCGATGCCGAAGCGGCGATTGCACGCAATGCATCCTCGTCGTGGCGCCGGTCCCAATCCGCAGCCACCGCCAGGATCGGCGCGATCACTTCTTCCTGCAAATAACGCAGATCCCCCAGGGTCGGCACCGTGGGGCGCGTGCTGCCGGCCTCAGCGATCGCGCCTTTGCGCTGTATCAGCCATTCGAAGAGAAAACCTTCGATCCGCTGCGTACCGCTGGCGGCCGAGTAGGCCTCGCGCTGCGGGCCCCGGGCCAGCAGGCGCAGACGTGCGGCACTGCTCAACATCAGTTCCATGAAAGGCACCGTGCTGTCGTCGCGCAGCCGGTTTTCGGTGTCGCGCTTTGCCCACTTCACCTCATAGTCGCCGAGTTCTTCACGCAGCCATCGCGTGGACAATCCGGCGGGTAGCCCGCCCCAGACCCACAGGCGTGCATGCGCCGTCTGGTTCTGCCGCGCCGCACCGCGCACCATGACCACACCTTCGTCCGCCAAGGCATGCGTGCGCGAAAACGGCAGACGCGTTTCGGACAACGGATCGCTGCGACCATCCGAGAGCCGCGACATCCGCATGCCGGCCACCGCCAGCATCGCGTAACCACCGCTATCGGCCAACCGGCTCGCGGCTTCCAGCACACCGGGTTCGTCCAGCGGCGCCGGGACACTGATCATCAGGCCGGTGCGGGGCGCGAGATTGACCGCGTAGAAACCGCTGTTCCGGCCGGGTGTGCGGTCGGCGACGATCAACCAGTCGTCCCGGCGTTCCAGCGAGTAACCGGCGCGGGTCAGTGCGTGCGAAATCTCAGCCAACGCTGCGGGCGTCGGTTCCCTGCGATAGCGCAACAATCGCCGAAGGCCATCCACCAATGCATCGCCGTCGAGTACGCGCACCGGGTCGGGCTCGGTCGACTGCAACCGGTAGAGCTCGCGCTTGAGTTCCGCCATGCGCGATACGAATCCGGGCGAAATCTCCTCCGTTGCAGGCGCGGAACGAAGTGCTGCAGGCGGCATCCCGCTATCGAGCGTGCCGAGCGACAGCAGTAGCCCGACCACATTGGCGATCACCAGTCCGGCGACCGACGCGGTCAACGTGGTCGCGCCCAGCTGCCATGTCAGCTGTTTGCCGTACATCTTGACGGACAGCAGCGTGGAGATGAGATAGCCGAACGCGAAGAAATCGGTGGGCTTGAACTGCGGTGCCACCGCGTCCAGCAAAAAGCCGATCGCGATCTTGTATAGATAGGCCACGGTTGCGAACAGCAACAACAGACGCGAGCCTTCCATGTTCATGCGCTTGAAGACGGGCAGTTTCAATGCATGGCGCCCGAGCGTATAGACGATGATGGTTTCCGCCGCCGTGCTCGCCAGGCGCTCGGGCTCGTACCAGAGCAGCGCGATCAGCGCCGGCACCATGATGCCGCTGAAATCCCAGCCGAAATTCAGGTTCAACCGCGAAGCGAAGAACGCGGAGGCCAGAATGATCATGTACGCCTTCGGACTGGCGAGGATGTTCGCGGCCATGTCTTCGTAGACGAAATTGAGGCTTGAGACATCGAAGTTGGTGAATGGCACGAGGATCCAGCGCGTCAGAAACCAGGTCAGGCCGACATACAGGCCGAACGACGCCAGTCCGCGACGCATGCCGCCGTTCCAGAACTGATTGGCGGTCAGTGCCACGATCACCAGGCCGAAGCTGTGCAGGTTGTTGCGCCAGTCGAACCGGATTCCTTCCCCTTGCAGCCATTCACCCAGAGCAGGCAACAGCCAGACATCGCCCGCGACGCGGACCAGAACGCTCATCAGCAGGATCGCGAAATAGCGGTCCCGTCCGAACAACTCGGTGGCGTCGAATCTGCGCATCAGCACGTCGGCGAACAGCCGCACCAACACATAGGTCACCAGCGCCTCGCCCAGGATCACCACGGTGGCGATGGGCTTGACCATGAGCATCGGAACCAGATAACCGGGCACGACCAGCCCGGCCATGGTGGTGCCGAAACGCAGATTGAGGAAGGCAATGACGCACAGCCCCAACCAGACGGTGGTGATGACAGAGCTGTCGAGCGCATGCGGCGGGAAGATCGGTAATGACATGCGTCGTCAGTCAGCCGCCGGAAATTCGATCAGGATCTCGTAGCCTTCACCCAGCGAGGACGTCACCAGTAATCGCCCATGACAGCCGCTCAAGGTGGCTGTGTGCGCGAGCAGTTTTCGCAAAGGGTCGTCGCCCGTCGCGGTGCCGGCATGCGCGATCGCTTCGTGCAGATGCCAATCGGGCACGCCGAAGCCGTCGTTGCGCAGTCGCAGCATCGCGGCATGGCCATGCGAGACCTCGCAGATCAGGTGGCTGTCCGGCGCCGCATCGTGGATCAACAGGGTCAGTGCATCGTCCAGCAGTGCTCGCGCCATATCGGGATCGGCCGCGATCCGCATGGTTTCGAGACCCCCGACCCTGCACAGGATGCGACGCTCGCTCAGCGACTCATGCGCGCCGTGAATCGCCAGATCCAGCGTTGTGCGCAGATCGCAATGTCGATGTTCGTGACTGTCGAGCGCGCGCTGCGCGCGCAATTGCTGCTCGAACTGCGCCAGCGACGTTTGCGCCGTGAACAGATATCCCGCCAGTGCTTCATTCGTTGCGGGCGAATGCGTATCGATCTTTTGCCGGAGCAAGGACACCGCATCATCCAGCGCCCGCCCGGTCGCTGCCACCATGCGTTCGCATCCTTCATCGAATCTGGCGAGAAACACCGCATTGCCGTCTTCAGGCAGAAGCTCCAGAACGACGCCGATCAGATCGAGTTGCAGGCCAGGTTCGCGGGCGCCTCCGGCGCGGGCGGCGTTGCGCGGGACAGGATAGGCGTGCAGCGTCAGCGGTATCGGCAATTGCGAAAGCGCAACGGGATATTCCAGGCCGAGTTGACCCACGATCATGCCGCGTATCGCGGCCTGCGCCTGGCTCCGCGAGAGGCCGCACAGCGCAATCAGCATCTGCAGCAGTGGCATCGACAGCAGTGGCTGTTTGGACGTTCTCGCCAACAAACCGAACGCGGTGTTGCTGAATTGCATACGCCCGTATGGGTCGAGTACCGCGATCGGATGCCGCAGCGCCGAGTGCAGATTGCGATATGCGGCGATCTGCTCGGCGGCTTCATGGCCCAGCGATTCAAGCACCGGCGCACCGGGGAGCGCGTGCTGGCGTTGCTCAAAGACGTGTCCAGCCCGATACGCTGATCGCGCGAAAGCATCCGCGTATACCGCGATGTCATCGAGCAGGGCAGGGGCGCTCGCGAGCATTTCGGCGTCAACTTCCAGAACCCAGAAGCCGAGGGTTTCGCCGGCATGAGACAGCGCGGTCATGATCGTTTCAGTCCGTCCCTCTTCAACACCCGGGGCTGGGAAGAAGAGTGTGGCCGCGACGGTTGGCCGCCCTTGTGCGAGCGCGATATCGTAGGGCGCAAGACGATGATCGCGCTGGGTTTCGACGATCACGCCGTCACGCTCCGCGTACAGGTCGGCGACTTCGACTTCAATCTTCCCCGGAGGCAGCGACAGCATTGCGCTGCGTTTGGCGCCGAAATGCTCGATGGCGAGTGCATTCAATTGCGCCCACATGGGCTGGTCGGCATCGAAGCCCGAACGCCATCCGCCCCGGTCGGCGCTGTGCGTCGCGTGTTGCAGGACGAATTCCAGCGTATGCAGGCGCTTGGCCAGTCCATGTCGTGCCTCTGCAGCCCACAGCAGAGCGACACCGGTCAGCGTAGCCAGCGTCGAGCCAATGGGTACAACGATGCACCCCAGGCGCAGCAGCAAAGCGCTGGACACTAGAGCGAGCAGGGCAACTGCAATCGGGCCGAGTATCGGCGAGACACCCGGCTTGCGATGCCTCCACCACAGCAGCATGCCGAGGAATATCGCGGAAAACGCGAACTCGACCGGCGCGGATGCCCATCGTAGCGACCGTTTCCGCAGCATGGATTCGATCATCAGCGCTTCGAAGACCGCCGAGGACAGCAATCCGTCCTTGCGGTACATCGGCGTGACGTACACCGGTTGGCGTTGTGGCGAGGCCAGCAGGACAGTCTTCCCACGCACGACCTCGCGGGCGAACGCGGTGTCCTCCAGATGGGCGATGTCCATTCGTGGAATCGAGGAAGACGTCGCCATGCTGAAGTCGGGCGACAACAGGGCGCTACGCTGTGTGCCGGCTGCGCCATCGGCGGCCACACGGCCGCATGCAGCAGAAGTGAAATCACGATAGCGCAATGCTTGGCCGCCGATGATTTCGGGCATGCATCCGGTCTCCCCCATTTCGGCCGTTTCGGCCGCCATCAGCGTCGTACGTGCGCCGAGCGCATGCAACCGCGCAGTCAGCGTTGCGGTTGCGTGGGGGGCATCTGCTGGCAGATCGACGATGATGACGTCGTGCGGCGGCGGTTGCAACGGCGGCCACCGGACGGCCGTCGAAAACCAGATCGTATCGGGGACGGCAAAGACACCCAGGACCGAAACCAGGCTGATGACGAACAAAATGAGCACCGGAGTGACAGCCCCGTGCAGCATCGTGAGGCGCCCCAGGGCCGCACGATGTTTCAGCGTATTCGCCAGCAAAGTGTCCCCCAATCCTTGTCGTGCGCCTGTTCAGTCGGACGAGCGCCGCCCCTGGGCCCGTCCCGAAGTGCGACGGATGTCCCATCGCGCGCAGCATGATCACAGCTCTGAAAAAATCTGCAAGCGAATGGGCTTTGATGAATCTTGTCTACGTTCAGTTCGGTATAGACCGAGCGAAGTGCTGCCCCACATGGCTTGACAACGCCCTGCCTGTTGATTTCTAGGCAAGCTGGGCTGAGTCGTCCCGCACTCAGTAGATGCCATCGAGTCTGATATTGCGATCACAACGGAAGGTTGAAACGCAGTTCTGACAAGCACGGCCGTTGAGCGCCTGTAGAGCTTATGGATGATTCAGTCGTGAACTGGCTTCGGTGACCGTCATTCCCGGCTGCACGTGTTCTTTGCCGGGATTGGAGGCTGGTGGACTGGAGGTGGCTACCGTGCGTGGTGCCGTGCCAGATGCTGAACAGCCCATCGAACTGCGTGACCTTCGGGCCTCCCCACATGGCGGCTTTTGCCCCAGCCTTGAGGGATGCAAGGCGGTCGACTGTAAAGTCAGGCAATCACTCTCATATTATTGATTCACAAAGAAATTTACTCAATTTGACGGCGAGGCTGACTGAATGAATGTGTTGGTGACAGCTGGGTTGCCACGGCTGACGCGGTCAGCGTGAACGGGCACCAGAATTGACATGAACCGACTGTAAGATCGAAAAACGCCGGCGTTGTCCCATGAACGGAACGCTGGGGAACTATCCACGGATTTAGCACTCCAACCTGTCGACTGCTAAGATCGGAACCCTAATGAACCAGACCATCGCATCCACTGCTCTGATTCCGAACAGCCTCCCGATCCCGAGTGCGCTCGGTTCGCTTGAGGCCTATATCGGCACAGTCCACCAGATTCCCGTGCTCTCGGTCGAGGACGAGCAAGCGCTCGCCCGTCGCTTCCATGAGCAGGACGACCTCGACGCGGCCCGCGAACTGGTGCTCTCCCACCTGCGTTTCGTGGTGCATGTCGCCCGCGGCTACAACGGCTACGGTCTGCAACTGGCCGACCTGATCCAGGAAGGCAATATCGGCCTGATGAAGGCGGTGAAGCGCTTCGATCCCGACGTCGGCGTGCGCCTGGTGTCGTTCGCGGTGCATTGGATCCGTGCCGAAATGCATGAGTTCATCATCAAGAACTGGCGCATCGTCAAAGTCGCCACGACCAAGGCGCAGCGCAAGCTGTTCTTCAACTTGCGCCGTAGCAAGAAGCGTCTGGGTTGGCTCAATGCCGAGGAAGTGCGCGCGGTCGCGAACGACCTCAATGTTTCCGAGCGCGAAGTGCTCGAAATGGAATCGCGCCTCTCCGGTCGGGATATCGGTTTCGATGCGCCGGACGATGCCGACGACGATCATGCGCCGCCATCGCCTGCGGCCTATCTGATGGTCGAAGGTCAGGATCCGGCCCAGAGCTACGAAACGGCGAGCAGTGAGTCCGACCAGCTCGACCAGCTGCGTGCCGGTCTGGCCAAACTCGATGCCCGCTCGCGCGACATCGTCAAGCGCCGCTGGCTGGATGCGGACAGCAAGATCACCTTGCAGGATCTTGCGGATGAGTACGGTGTCTCTGCCGAACGCATTCGCCAGATCGAAGCAAACGCGCTGAAAAAGATGCGGGCACTCTTCGCGGCCTGATCTCCAGCAGTCAAGATATCGATACGAACGGCCCGGGCAACCGGGCCGTTTTCATTCGGCGCTCCGGTGAACGGGACTGCGGTCTGCGCTCTGGGCGCATGTCCCGGCTGGGCGGAAGAAGCGCTGCCATGCGATATCCATGCGCGTCGTCAACTTCTGAGGTGTCATTACGAACAGACGATGGACCCGTCGTCCCTTGCAGTGCATGAATCGGATATTTTGTTGCGGAAGCGAAGTGCAAAGTGCGGTCTTCCAAACGAGGAACACCCGCCATGCCGTTCCAGATTCATGCGCTTCCTGCTGAAACCTTCGCCCCGTTTTTCGCACTGTCCGACGACGACCTGCGAGGCCACAACATTCGTAATGTCATCGCCGATGGCCGACCGGCGTATCCCTGCCGCGTCAGTCTGCAGGACGCGATTGAAGGTGAACGTCTGCTGTTGTTGCCGCACGACCATCACCGGGTGAATACGCCGTATCGCGCTTCCGGCGCGATCTATGTCCGCGAAACCGCACAAGAGGCATTGCCGTTGCCGGGAGAAGTACCCGGGTTGCTTCGTCGTCGGATTCTGTCGGCGCGTGCCTACGATGCCGAGGGCATGATGGTTTGGGCCGAAGTGGTGCCGGGTGTCGAAATCGAAGGTGCCATCGAGCGCCAGTTCGCGATGGAACGAACCGCGTACATCCATGTCCACTATGCGCAGCCGGGGTGCTACGCGTGCCGGGTCGAGCGCGTGTGAGCGTGACTACGTGCGTTCTTTTCCGAGGATGATCCGCGCGCTGCGTTGGTAACTCCAGTAAGCCTGTGCCCAGTCGATGAGCACGACCATGCGGTTGCGGAAACCGATCAGGAAAAACACGTGCGCTGCCAGCCAGAACCACCAGGCAAGCAAGCCGGAAATCCGGAAGCCGTGCAGATCCACGACCGCAGCCATGCGACCGATGGTGGCGAGGTTGCCGAAGTCGCGGTATTGGAACGGCATTGTCTTCCCGCCCCGCAGACGCGCGCGGATCGACTGCGCGACATGCCGTCCCATCTGCTTTGCCGCAGGAGCTATCCCCGGAACCGGTTTACCTTGATGTTGTACCGAAGCGAGATCGCCTGCGACGAAAATCGCGGGATACCCGGGGACGCTCAGATCCGGTTGCACGATGACGCGACCGGCCCGATCCAGCGGCACGCCGAGATCGCGCGCCAGCGGTGAAGCCGCTACGCCTGCGGCCCACAGCACGGTACGCGTGGCGATGCGTTCGCCACCCAGTTGCACGCCGCGATCGTCGATCGCCGCAACGGGAACGCCCGTACGGACTTCGACACCCAGCCGTTGCAGTTGCAAGCGCGCTTTCGCAGACAGCGATTCGGGAAAACTCGACAGGACCCGTGATCCGGCTTCGAGCAGCAGCACGCGCGCATCCTGCGGATTGGCGCGACGGAATTCTCCGTCAAGTGTATGTCGCGCGATTTCGGCGAGCGTCCCGGCGAGTTCGACGCCCGTCGGCCCGCCGCCGACGATCGCGAATGTCAGCCATTCCGCGCGAAGCGCCGGATCGTCTTCGGCTTCAGCGCGTTCGAACGCGATCAGGATGCGGCGGCGGATATCCAGCGCGTCATCCAGTGTCTTCAGGCCGGGTGCGTGCGCCGCCCAGTCGTCGTTCCCGAAATAGGCATGCGTCGCGCCGCTGGCGAGCAACAACTGGTCGTAGTCGAGCACACGACCATCGACGAGTCGTAATCTGTTTTCGTCCGGCAGGATGCCTGCGACTTCGCCGAGCAGTACGGTGACATTCTTCTGACGCCGCAGGATGTGCCGCAGTGGTGCGGCGATGTTCGGCGCGGAGAGTCCGGCGGTCGCCACCTGATACAGCAGTGGTTGGAACAGATGGTGATTGCCGCGATCGAGCAATGTGATGCGGACCTGCGCTGTGCGCAGCGCGCGTGCAGCCCATAATCCGGCAAATCCACCGCCGACGATCACGACATGGGGAAGATCGGTCATCGCAATGTCCTTCACGCTTCTGTGGCCATGGGAAAAAGAGGATCCGAAAGTGCCGACGCATGTGTTGTCGCTCCGACAGCGCGCGGAGCGCGTCCGAGCAGGATGGGCAAACGATTGTCCAATGGGCAATTGTCCCGTTGCAGCAGTTCCCAGTGACCGTACGAGAATGGTGTGACATGCAAAAGGTCGCAGACATGCGCGGTGATGCGTGCGAGTGCGTCCGGCAGCGGGATACGCAGCGCAGGACGCGAGGTATGTCGTGCGCGCATCGCTGCGAGATGTTCGGCGAGTGTGCGGATCTCCATGCCGCCGAGGTCGTGCTCACGCAATGCAAGATCGCCGGTCTGTTGCGTGTCGTCGAGCACGAGATTCGCGATCGCTTCACCGAGATCGCGCACATCCATGACTGCGATCCGTCCGATCGCTCCGCGCGGCAGCGGATGTACAGGCCAGCGTGCGACGCGGCGGATCCAGCGCGCACCGAAACCACCTTCACCGTCGAGTAGCGACGGTCGCACAATATGCCAGTCCGCTTTGCTATCGCGCAGTGCTGCCTCGCCATCGCGCTTCGACTGCAAGAATCCGCTGTGCGTCTCGCCGTCGAGACCGAGCGCGGACACATGGACCAGTCGCAGTCCACGCGCTGCGCAGGCCTGCGCCAATGCGGCAGGCGCGCGATGATGCACGCGCTGATACGTTTCATGTCCGCGTTCGCGCAGGATGCCGACGCAGTTCACGACGGCGGCGCAGTCCTTGAGCGTGTCGTGCCAGGCATCGGCATCGAGCATGCGGTCGAGATGGATTTCGTGGAACGAGGTGCCGGCATGGGCACAACGACGTTGCCGTCGCCGCGGATGGCGGGTGCCGACGATGACTTGGCATCCGCTTGTGAGCAGGGCATCGACCACATGGCGGCCGATGAAGCCGGCGCCGCCGAGCACCAGAATGACGCGTGGTCTTTCGATTTCAGTCGTTTTGCCGTCGAGAGCGCCCATGCGCGTCTCCTTTTCTGATCGTTATGTCAGTAATTTCTGTCTTGACAGAAATATATGGCGAAACTAGGCTGCTGGCAAGCCTTGAACGACGTTCGCAGCCATGTCCGCACAACCTGCCGCCGATCCCTTGTCGCCGCTCTGTCAGCGTTTCGTGCTTCATTGGGGTGAAATGGGTTCGCGCTGGGGCGTGAATCGCTCCGTCGCCCAGATTCACGCGCTGTTGTTCTACACCGGACGGCCGATGCATGCCGATGAGATCGTCGACATCCTGTCGGTCGCGCGCTCGAATGTCAGTACCAGTCTGCGCGAACTGATCAATTGGAATCTGGTGCGCACGGTACATCTGCTGGGTGATCGTCGTGATCACTTCGAGACCGGCAAGGACGTGTGGGAATTGTTCCGCACCGTGATCCGCGAACGGAAATCGCGCGAGTTCGATCCCACGACTGCATTGCTCAAGGAACTCGTCGTTGACGAAGCATTCGTGGACGAGCCTGCGGACGCGCGCGCACGGGTGAAGGAAACGCTGATGTTGATGAACGCACTGTCCAGTTGGGGCGACGAAATGCTGCGGCTGGAGCCGGCGACGCTGATGAAGGTGATGAAGCTTGGTGGCAAGATCCAGAAGCTGTTGCGCGACGGCAAGTAGGACTTTCGGTGTCGCTGGACGCGCTGCGTTCTGTAGGCCTAACCTAGTGAATACTTATTGCGGAGAACGTCATGGATGAACGCTTGCGAATCGCGCTTCTGATCGATGCGGACAATGCGTCAGTATCGACGCTTGATTATGTTTTGGATGAGATCGCCGATCTCGGTATCGCCAACGTCCGCCGCGCGTATGGCGATTGGGGTAGCCCCCATCTGCGTGGCTGGCGCGATGCATTGTTGAGCAGCGCAATTCAACCAATGCAACAGATCGCATATGTCAGCAAAGGAAATGCTTCAGACATGGCAATGGTAGTCGACGCGATGGACTTGCTACACAGCGGCCGTTTCGATGCCTTTGCGCTGATGTCGAGTGATTCCGATTTCACGCCACTGGTGATGCGTCTCCGAGCGAGCAACATGCGAGTCTATGGCTTCGGTAGAACCAAGACATCAGCTGCGTTCAAGGCGGCGTGCACCACATTCTTCAATGTCGACGCCCCGGACGATGCGGATGATCATGCGGTTGTTCCGGGCCAGAGCCTGAATACGCCAATCGATGCAAGACCTGCGATAGAGCAAGCAGTGTCGGTTCCGGTTGCGGCCACGCTGCCGCAAGTTGTCGCGCCAGTCGAACCTCCCAAGAAGCGGACGGGCTCCGAACTACGCAGCGACACCAGTTTGGTCAATCTGCTTCGCAATGCGACCGAAGCAACAAAAGATGAGGATGGTTGGTCTAATTTGGGAGCTGTTGGAAATTACATCATGAATCGCGGATCGTTCACGCCAAAGAACTACGGTTATCGGACACTGAAGCCGTTGATCGTTGCAACCGGGTTATTCGAGTTGCGTCCGGATGGAAATCACATCAAACGTTTGAAAGCAACAAAGAAAAAGCAAACTCCGCAGGGCGGATAGCAACAACGGTTTCTTCTTTGCAGCGAGCACATCCGTGGCAATGGCTCATGCCGTGTTGTCATCAGTAAAGATCCATCGGATCCACATCCAGCGACCAGCGCGTTTTGCGTGCTTCCGGGAGGGCGTGAATTGCCGGCAGTGCGGCTTCGAGTGCGGCGTGCAGCTCGCGCCGTGTGGGTGACGACAGCAACAGCTGCGTGCGGTACATGCCAGCACGGCGCGGCATCGGTGCCGGGATGGGGCCGTCGAGGCTCAGGCCCTGTGCCGTGTTGATGTCGCGTGAACGGCGCTGTCCGCAGAATGGAATCAGCGCAGCTTTTGCCGCCTGCAGGAATTGCATCGGTGCGTCGGCGTGCTGCGCTTCGGCACGCAACAGCGCAAGGTGCGCGAACGGTGGAAAGCCTGCGGCTTCGCGTTGGGCCAGTTCGCCGTCGGCGAAGGCGTGATAACCGCCGTGGATCAGCGTCTGCAGTAACGGATGGTCGGGGTGGTGGGTCTGCAACAGCACCTCGCCGCGCTTTTCGGCGCGGCCGGCGCGGCCGGCAACCTGGATTAGCAATTGCGCGAGTTTCTCGCCAGCGCGGAAATCGGCGGAGAACAGGCCTTCATCGATGCCGACCACGGCGACGAGGGTCAGATTCGGCAGGTCATGGCCTTTGGCCAGCATCTGGGTGCCGACGAGGATGCCGGGTTGAGTGCCGAATTCGGTGAACAGTTTCGCCAGCGCATCCTTGCGTCGGGTGCTGGCGCTGTCGATGCGCAGCACCGGCATGTCGGTGAACTTTTCGGCCAGCAATTCTTCCAGACGCTCGGTGCCCACGCCTTGCGGTTGCAGTGCGAGGCTGGCGCAGTCGGGGCAGGCGGAGGGCGGTGTCTGCCGCGCGCCGCAGTGGTGGCATTGC
>JBGSID010000333.1:0-3280 GCA_041751895.1 Lysobacteraceae bacterium
GGGCTGCCGGTCAGCGCCGTGAGCACGCGGATATACGCGCCTGGCTCGCCTCGCACGCGCAGGCGATGAGTGCCGGCTGGAACGGCGATACGCAGTTCGGCCACCTGCTCAAGCAAATGCGCTTCGCCGCCGATCCGATACGGCCGGCGCGCAGCGGAAGGCAGTGCGGGCATGCCGCTGAAGACCGTGGTGTCATCGGCCTGAATCTCCAGGGCAGTCCGGCGACGCGCCGCCTGCGGCAGCACGGCAGTGTCGCGCATCACCTCGACGACGAGATCTGTTGCCGCCGCGTCCATCTCGGTGTCTGCCAAAGCGAATTCGACCGGGACGTCTGCCGTCATCCGCTGCGGGTGATCGATGCGACCCGGACGCGACCTGCGTACGGCCGCGTCGCCCGAGAGTGGTGCTTGCCAAGGGCTGGCGAGCGGACGCGGCGGGATGTCGGGCGGTAGCGACGGCAATCCGGGACTGTCGCCGATCCGCATCCACCAACGAGGATCGGCGATGCCCCGTGGGGCCGTCGACCTTGCCTCTAGCTTTGCTTCCAAAAACAGCGCCCCGCCTTCGCTGACGAACAGCCGGTCGTCGTCGATGCGCGACGATGGCATCGCGCCATCCCGACGGGCCGCGAGAACGATGTGATCGGCAGCGTGGGCGGGCACCGGGCAGAGCCACAGCGCCGCTGCAATGGCGGTGGGCAGGGCGTGTTTCACAAGCATTGCGACAGTTCCCGACGTGCTTTGGGGTCGCGCAGCATCCGTTCGCGTTGGCCGGGGCCGAGTTCCAGATGGACGAAGCGGCCTTTTCCCAGGCTCTGTAGTGCAGCGCCAACTGCATTGCCTCGACCGGCGAGCTCACGGGTGTTGGGGCCCGTTGCCTGCGCCGGAATGCCGTGTTCGCGCAGGCAGTCCGCAAGTTTCGCGTTGTGCGCGCTGCTGTCGCCACCCACAACAATCGTTTCAGCGGACAACGCCAAACGTTCGGCGGTCTCGCTGGAGAAACCGTGCAATTGCACCACGCACATCGCCTCTTCTTGTTTGACCAGTGGGGCTTTGACCAGTGAGGCTTTGGCCAATGCGATTGCCATCGCGACGAATGGTCCTGCCGGGGAATGCGCCTGATCCGCACCAGGCGCGATATCGCGTCGCACGTTGTTCAATGCGAGCGCGGCGGCATCCGTTTCTTCGAACAGACGCAGCGCGATCTGACCGGTGCCCAGATCGGTATCCGCATGTGGTGCCTGCAGCAGCAACCTTCCGCTGTTCCGCAATGCATAGGCGCCGTGGCCTGACGTCGGCGTGGTTTCGCGTAGCCAGAGCACGCCTCCGCTCCGGCGGGTCTCGAAGCCGAGTGTGTGCCAAGTGCCGTCATCACCCGCAGCGCCAGCCCGGACCGCGCCCGTGAACATGCGCGTCCACGCCGGATCCGGTGCGATGTAGCGGTCGGCCCGTACGCGACGCAGCCAGCGCGCCTCGGCGGACAGCTGCGGCGAAGCTTCGGTGTTCCGGCTGCTTTCGTTCCGGGTCGCGGCAGCGGATGGCAGCATCATGGCGAACGTATGCATGGCAGACGGAAGCATGGTGAATGCCAGCATCGCGTACGACATCGTGAGGAGGCGCGCATGACGGAGATCACTGCGCATCGTCGTTCCTTTCGCCAGCACGCGCGTGCAACTGTCGAGGTGCCGGCACTTCGCTCATGCGAAACGCCAGCGCACGGATATCGCGGCAACCGCTGCAGCGGAGGCGCACCCGGATGTCGCGTCCTGCCGGCAGTGCGTCCGGCACTTCGATCGACCAGCGCTCAGGGCCGTGCCATGCGTCGGCGCGCTGCCACATCGGCCAAGCTTCGGTCGGCGGACGTCGCGCTGCAATACGTTCGGCTGCGACGACGGCGACCGCCTGGCCGTCGACGGGAAATTCGGCGGTGAATCTTGGTGACTGCACGCCGGGCGGCGTAAAGACCAGCAGTTGCAGTGATTCGCGACCGCGGCCTTCGCGGCGCACGCGCAGCGTCCATGGTTGCCGATCGGACAGTGACCAGAGTCTGCGCAGGCGCCAGTCGCTGTGCGCCGCCTGGCTGACCATCCAGCGTGCGCCAGCAGCGTCGTTCACGCGCAGCGTATGCACGCCCGGTGCGAGCGTCGGCAGTCCAACCAGACCGGACCCGCCCGCGACCGGAATCGGGACGATGGTCGAGTCCACGGTGATGCTCGCAGTCGTCGGCGTCTTGCGTGCGCCCAACCAGGCAAGCCGTGGCGTGCGTCCGGGTTCGACCGAGATGCGCAGCGGGCCGGAGCCCAGGCTGTGCAGCCGGCCCGGCATGCCTGGCTCGGTATCGCCCGTTGCCGGCGTCGATGCCTCGGGCATCAGGAACAACTGCGAGATCACCAGACCTTCGGGTTTGATCAACACGAACCGCGCCGTGCCCGAGTCGGCGGTCCCGCGCGGCGCAGCGGGTGATCTGTCCGGCTGCTTGTATATGAATTGCTGCTGCAACCGGTCGCGGTTGTCAGGCAGGAAGTGAAACCAGCGCGGTGCCGAGCCCGCAATCCGGCCACGACCGACGCCTTCGACATACGCCGTCACCAGTGCAGGCGCATCGCTTTCAAGACGGAAACCATGCGCGGTCGCGGGCAGATCCACGACCCAGCTCGATGCGGCCGGTGCTGCGGTGTCGGGGGCGCGGGCGAAGCGTTCGTAGCGGGAGCGGTGCGCGGTGATCGTGCGTTCCTCGCTCGATGTGCTCGCCCCATCCCCCGATCGGGATATGAGGCGGAATGTCGTATTGCCGTCCAAAGGACGCAGGTCGAGTCGCACCCGGGTCGGCCGACCCGGCAACGGATGCACGCTGTAGTCCAGCGGCGTCGCCTTGGCGACCTCGAAAACCGGCAGCCGCAGCATGTCCGGCAGCAGCAGCCGTCCATCGGCATGTCTGCGCACGCGCAGCACACCGGGCTGTTCGCTGTGGAATTCGAAGGTGCCCTTGGGTAGCACTGCAGGTGCCGGCGGCCCGGACGGCGCAGCGGGCCAAGCGCGGTGCCGCTCGGTACCGCCCTCCCGCCAGTCCATGCTTACGGCCATGGGGCGACCCTGTTGGTCATAGGCCTCCAGTTCGATCTCGGTCGCATCGTCCAAGTGCATCGTTGCCGGCAGATCCGGGGCGATCGGCCAGCCCGCGCGCTGCACCACCGTCCGACTTTCTTCCGCGACCTGGTTGCGCATCTTGCGCATGTACAGCGTCGCTTCCTGATGGTCGCCCAGTGGCGGGGGGGGGGGGG
>JBGSID010000334.1:0-12870 GCA_041751895.1 Lysobacteraceae bacterium
CGAGCTCGGCGTCGATCTGGCCATCGCCGCGACGTCCGAGCACCCGGGCGTCGTAATACACCTCGTCGAGACTGAAAGGCGTCTGCCGATCGATTTCGAAGCCGAGCACTTCCCGCAGCCGATCCGCTGCAGCGGCGGGCAACGACAACCGGCGACGCAGGCCGACGCGGGCTGGCAGGAGCAACCAGCGCGGCAGGCTGTTGATCTGCGGCGCAAGCAGACGGGTCAGTGGCTCATCGTCGACGCTTTCGGCATGCCACGGCAGTTCGGCCAACGCACGGATCTGGGATTCCCCCGGCTGCATCGGCAGCGACAGGGACAGCCGCAAGGTCGCGTCCTCATGCCGCAGCAACAGGCGTTGCTGGGCAAGACCGAACACCGCCCGCAGCCGTGGCGGCAGCCAACTGCCCAAGGCATTCAGCCACCAGGACCAGAAAACGCGCAGCCCCGGCCACGCACGGGAGAGCCCGGCCTGCGGAAGCTTCGACGGTGCCCGTGCGGGCGTCGCATTGTCGGCGGTGGCGCTCAGATACAGTCCTCGATCAGTCGCACGACGCGCCGCAATTGCGGCGCGTCACAAGTAGAAATCCCGCGAACCTGCCGTCAGGGCAGCTCCGGACGAGAGCGGCTCCACATCGTGAGCCCCGAACGACTCGGGGTTCCCGGATGGAAACGAACCGGGCAGGGAAACGGGTCATCGCAGCGATCTCATCGCACGACGGCCCCTTCTTCCCAGCGCAGCGGCGTGTAGGCAGAACCCGGCAGTCCGCTGTTACCGGCGCGCACGACAGCGCGCAGAACCGACACGCGCCCGTCACGCAACCGCGCCCGGCTGTCGATACTATACGTGCCCGTGCCGGTACCGACGAGAGACCCGGTCTCCCCCGGCAGGCGCGGGCGCCGCCGTTCGGCCAGCGCACGCTCCGCGTCGACCCCCAGCGCTTGCAGCACTTCCGCACTGGCATATTGCTCCGAAGGGCGACCCTGGCCACTGTAGACCGTCAGATGCGGCTCAAGTTTCGAGAACAGTTCCGGCGTCATGCCCAACACCAGCTGCAGCTCCGCGATCGTCTCGAACGGCGCGTCCTTGGCGCCGTACGGGCGTTCCGCACTGGCGTAGTCCGCGTCCTCCGCGCCGCCTTCGGCTTGGGTCAGGCTGTCGGCATCCCGCCAGTCCAGGATCGCGGCCGCGATCTTGCGCGCAGGTTCACGTTCCGTACCCACCGCCTGCATCAGGCCGGCGAGCAGATCGAGATCCGCACCATTGATATCAACCTTCCCCGACTCGTCGATGATCGTGATCACGACGTCGGCCTCACCGTAGCGCCAGTTGTATTCGCGCCCGTCAGGCAGCCACTGCCGGGTCTGGTCGAAATCGACCACCCGGGTCATCGCATATTCCAGCCCCGCCCGCGCGGCCTGATCGGCGACCACGCCATGGCTGAGCACCCGGCCCTGCATGTATTCGATCCTTGCGGTCAACGCGAAGGCGCCGACCAGCGCGGTCAGCAACGCGACCAGCCACATGACCAGCAGCAATGCGGCACCGCGCATGGTACTTGCGCCACGCAGCGATCGCTGCTGTTGCAACGGCATGTGCGCGTTCATGTCGGCATTCATATCGGGAGCTGCGAATAGCCGCCGAAACTGGCGGCCTGGGGCAACGACACCACGATCGGCGGCCAAACATCGCCGTGCCCGTCGACGATTTCGATCTTCACCTGCAGCGGCATCCGGTCGCCCTGCTCCCAACGATCCTGCCACTCGCCGATACGATTCTGGGCGTCCAGCGCGCGATAACGGAGCTTGACCTCACGCAGACCGCCCGCAAGCAATTCCGGCGGGCGCGGATCGCGTTCGGCATTCACTTCATTCGCGAGGACCACCGCGAAGTCGACCTGCAGCCGCAATCCCTCACCACGATCAGGAACCACGCTGATGTCGTGTAGGTGCGGACCACCACGCCCGAGATACGCCGGAAGATCGGCGACAAACCGGATCCTGTCCGGATCTCCGGCGAAGCGCAGAGGTGCGCCGGTGTCTGCATTCACCTCGAAGGCGATCGGCAACGCCGAAGCGATGCGCTTGCGCAGAAATCCTTCGACCGAGCGCATCCGCTCGTTGCGCTGCGCCAACACTTCACCACGGGTGACTGCGGCCGATGCGGCGCGCAACGTGGCGAATCCCAATGTCATCGCGGCGGCCAGCAGCACAGTTGCGATCAGGATTTCGATCAACGTGAAACCGGCCGCTGATCGACGGAGAGGGAGAGGGAGAGGGCGATGACGACAACCGTCCTCTCGCCCACGGGGGGCATGAAGCCTCATAGCGTCGTCCCTCCAGCGTTGATGTCGGTCGGCGTTACCTGCCGCAAAGACTGCAAATGCAGGGTCTGGCGCGGACCGCCGTCGCCCCAGCGCACATTCAGATCGATCTGGAACAATTGCGGGGCACCAAGCACCTGCGCCTGCCGAGGCGGCGCGGTGGGATCATTGAATGGAGAAACGGTCATGTCCCAACGATAACGGCCGTCTTCGAGCTCGCCGTTGGTCTGGCCCACGGCCAAGGCCTCACCGACGCCCGCCTGGTCGAGCAGCGACTGCGCGTGGAGCGCGGCGCGTCCGTAGTCGTTGGATGTGCGCACCTGCTTCGTCGCGTTCGTCAGCGAGCCGAGCAGCAGGGTCAATGCGAAGGCGAGCAGTGCGAATGCGATCACCACCTCGATGAGCGTAAACCCGCGCTGATTGCGATGTGAAGCCGATCTTTGCGAAACCGATGTTTGCGAGTTCGATCCCCGCAAGACCAGTCTTCGCAAGGGCACTCCTGATGAAGATTGTCGTGACCCGGTCATTGCCCGACCTCGCCGCGATTCAGAGTGACTTCGCCCGTGAGCCAGGTGACATCGACATTCCACGCGGCTTTCTTGGCGCTGAGCTGGATCTGGCCGCCGGTGGAAGCACCATCTTCGAAGAACAGGATCACGCCCTCGCCTTCACGAGCCTGGACCTGTCGCACACCGTGGAAGGTCACGGTCAATGCCTTGGGGATCTCGCCATGGCGGTTTTTCGCACCCGTCCATGAACGCTTTTCGGGAACGATGGTGAAACTCTGGATTGTGCCGGTGGAGATCGCTTGCGCACGCGCGTGGCGCAGCTCCGCAGCAAGTGTCTTCGCGTTGGAACGCAGTTTCAGCCCGTCCATGCCGCCATTCATCGCGCCGACCAACACCAGCATCAGCGCGGCGATCAGCGTCACCACCACCAGGATTTCGATCAGCGTAAAACCGTCTGCTGGGAATCGGCGGACGAGATGTCGACGGGAGGAACTCGAATGGGCATGGCCCCGGACGCGGTGTCGAATCATCGTGGCATGCGCTCGCGGCGAAGCGGCGCTTGCGCGCCGCCGTGACGATTACTGCTCGTACTTGATGTCGGCGTCGACGCTCGACCCGCCGGGCTGGCCGTCCTTGCCGTAGCTGATCAGATCGAACGGACCATCCTCACCGGGAGCGTTGTACTGCAGCGGCTTGTTGAAGGGATCCTTGAGCTGTTTTTCTTTCACATACGGGCCGAGCCAGCCGTTGAGCTGCGGATCAGTCGTGAGATCTTCGAGCGTTCGCGGATACTCGCCGACATCCGAGTTGTATTGTTCGATCTGGGCGGCGACGGTCTGTATCTGCGTCCCCGCAAGCTTGTGATTCGCCTTGTCCTTGTTGCTGAAAATCGTGCCGCCAATCACTGCCAGAATGCCGCCGATGAGCACGATCACGATGATGATTTCGATCAGGGTCATGCCGGCCTGCGAGCGGCGCGAGGCGGAACGGCGGGGCGAGCGAGGATTGCGCATATCGATCAGTCCATTCGAAAAAGGGAAACCACAGAAACGATTATATGGAACCGCTGAGCTGGTACATCGGCAGCAGCACGGCCATGATCACGAAGCCGATCACCACCGCCAACACCACCGTGATCACCGGCACCAGCGCCGCGAGCATCCGGTCCAGCGCCTGCCCGGTTTCGGCCTCGAAGGTGTCCGCAGTCTTCAGCAGCATGGCATCCAGCGCACCGGATTCCTCACCAACCTGGATCATCTGCATGGCGAGCCGGGGAAAGCGCTTGCCCTTGCCCAAGGCTGCGGACAGGCCGACACCATTCTTGACATCACCGGCAGCAGCTTCGACATCGGCGATCAATGCTTGGTTCCCGAGGATCCGGCCACCGATGCCCAGTGCGGTCAGTAACGGCACCCCGTTCTTGAGCAAGGTGCCGACTGTACGCGCCAGCCGCGCGGTCTCCATCTTCGCCACTATCGATCCGGCGATCCGCTGCCGCAGCAACCATTCGTCGAAACGGGCGCGAAAGACCGGCTCGCGCCATTTGCGCGAGAACCACCAGACTGCGGCAGCGGGTATCGCCACCAACAGCCACCACCAGTCGCGCACGAACAGCCCCAGACTCAGGACGAAACGCGAGAACAACGGCAGCTCGGCATCGAGATTTTCGTACATCGCCGCGAACTGCGGCACCACGTAGCCGAGCAGGAACATCAGCGAAAAACCGACCATTACCACCAGGATGGCGGGATAGATCAACGCATTGATCACGCGGCCTTTCAACGCCCGGCTACGTTCGAGATAGTCGGCCAGGCGCTGCAGGGTGTCCTGCAGACTGCCGCCGGTCTCGCCCGCGCGCACCATGTTCACGTACAGGCGCGAGAACGCGCCGTGCTGACGCTCCAGCGCCACCGACAGCGCGGTACCGCCACGGACGGCGTCGCGGACATCGAGGATGGTCCGACGGGCCACTTCGTCTTCGGGTAGTTCGAGCAGGATCGACAGCGCGCGATCCAGCGGCTGCCCTGCGCCGAGCAGGGTCGCCAGCTGTTGGGTGAACTGCACCAGTCGCGCACCACCGAACGGTTTGGGCTTGAACAGGTTCCGCCAGGCCAGCTCACCGCCAGCGGCAGCGAGCATGGCCTCGATCGGCAGATGCCCCTGTTCCTGGAGGCGCAGCACGACTTCGGCGTCGCTGGCGGCCTCCATCTGGCCATCCAGCACTTCGCCTCGGTTGTTCAGGGCTTTGTAGCGATACAGGGGCATCAGGATCGGGTCATCGGAGTCGGGGCATTGAAGGGATCAAGCCAGGAGAACGCTCGCATCTCCGGCCCGGACACATGGCATCGAGTGCCCGAGGATATCGGCAGGGGCCGAAGATTGAGAGTCTGCGGGGTGGCGATGGTTCCCACAGACCTGCCACGGCACGTCATGTCTTCTTCGGCGCCAAGATGCTGCTCTCGATGAGATTGACGAGTCGAGCGACTTGATCCCGGCTGGAGAGATAGCTCGGCATGCCGAGCAGATAGTGTTCGTAATCCGGCGAGCTGCACGCGAACATGCCGACACAGAGCAGATTCATCGTGCGGGATCCTCTTGTGCAGTCATAGCCGGCGCGACAGGCTGCCAGCATCCATGCGTACTGGGCCGACTCGCCTTTGAACGCCGGCGCCTGCGACGGATCCGGCCAGTCGCCACGCAGCTTCGACAACAACAGCGCGAGTTCGAACATCGCATCCGGATCGCCGGAATCGCGCAATTTTTCGACGAAATATTGGAACTGCTTTGGGCTCAACGTGGTGACGGTGCGACTGAAATAGCGCATCTCGGAAGTCAGATCACCGGCTTTCGCGCTCTTGTGCAGCCAATACTCGGCCAAACCGGGGTTTTTGCGCATATCGGCATCGGCTTGACCGCAGAGACGACTGTTGTCGTGATAGATACCGTCGACGGCGGCTTTCGACCCACGATCCGCACCGGCCAATCGGCGCAACAGTTCCATGTTGCTCTGCAGACTGCCGCCATAGGCCCTGCAGTCTTCGTAGATTTCCGACAGCCTGCGTTGCGCGACCAGATCGCCATCCTGCGCCGATTGCCGCACGTCGATGTAGCTGGCGTCACGCCACAGGCGGCGATGCGCTTCGATGCGAAGACGGGCCTGCTCGGAGCGCCCGGGCAGCGTGGAGGATTCGGCGCTGGATTCCGCCTTTCCGACGTTGGCATCGGTCGCGACAGCAGCGGGGGCCGCTTCGCGGGTACTCCACCACCAGACACCTGCGGCCGCGACGGCCAGGACCGCCGCAGAAACGGCGAGAAGCAATCCCTTCTTCATCCAAACGACCTCATGCAAAGCGATCCGGGGTCACCGCAGCGCGGCATCAAAGGAGACGACAACTGCGGGCGCATCAAGCATCCTCGGTGACACGCAGCACTTCCTCGATCGTGGTCACGCCGGTCAACGCCTTGGCGATACCATCCTCGTACATGGTGCGCATGCCCGCCTGTTTCGCCAGTTGTTCGAGTTCGCCCATGCCGGCATGACGCATCACCGCACGCCGGATCTCGTCGTTCATCACCAGGAATTCCATGATCGTGGTGCGGCCGAGATAACCGGTCGGCGTGAGCGCCGATGGGCGTGGGCGGTAGAGATAAATCGTGCCTTCGGGCTGATAGCGGCGGAGACTGAATTTGTCGATCTCTTCCGGCGAAGCCTCGTAGCGCTCGGCGTGGGTCGGTTCGAGGCGGCGCACGAGGCGCTGCGCGAGAATGCCGTTGATCGTCGAGGTCAGCAGGTAGTCTTCGACGCCCATGTCGAGCAGACGGGTGATGCCGCCCGACGCGTTGTTGGTGTGCAGGGTACTGAGCACCAGATGGCCGGTCAGGGCCGACTGGATCGCGATCTTGCAGGTCTCCAGATCGCGCATTTCGCCGATCATGATGATGTCCGGATCCTGTCGGACGATGCTGCGCAGGGCGTGGGCGAAATCCAGACCGATCTGCGGCTTGGCCTGGATCTGGTTGATGCCCTCGATCTGGTATTCGACCGGATCCTCGACGGTGATGATCTTCACGTCGGGGGTGTTGATCTTGCTCAGCGCGGTATAGAGCGTGGTGGTCTTGCCCGAGCCGGTCGGGCCGGTCACCAGCAGGATGCCGTGCGGCTGTTCCAGCACATGCTGGAACTGCGGCAGGAAGTCGTCGGTGAAGCCCAGCCTGTGGAAGTCGAAGACCACCGTTTCGCGGTCGAGCAGACGCATGACGACGGATTCGCCGTGCGCGGTCGGCACCGTGCTCACGCGCAAGTCCAACTCTTTGCCTTGCACCCGCAGCATGATCCGGCCGTCCTGCGGCAGGCGACGCTCGGCGATATTGAGCTTGGCCATGATCTTCACGCGCGAGATCACTGCGGCAGTGAGGTTGGCCGGCGGGCTCTCGCCTTCCTGCAGCACGCCGTCGATCCGGTAGCGCACTTTCAGCCGATTCTCGAACGGTTCGATATGGATATCCGACGCGCGCAGCTCGACCGCGCGCTGGATGATCAGGTTCACCAGCCGGATGACTGGCGCTTCCGAGGCGAGGTCGCGCAGGTGTTCGACATCGTCGACATCCCCGGTCTCGCCCTCGGCAGTTTCGACGATCGCACCCATGGCGCTGCGTCCCTGGCCGTGCCAACGCTCGATCAGGTCGCCGATCTCGGAGCGCAGGCCGACCAACGACCGCACCTTGCGCTGGCTGGCGAGCCGGATCGCATCGCAGGTATAAGGATCCTGCGGGTCCGCCATCAACACGTCGACCTGGGTCTCCGTCTCCGCAATAGGCACCACAGCGAACTGCTTCATGAACTTGAGGCTGAGATAAGCGCCCTCGGGCGGCAGGTCGGGTAGCTCCTTGACCGCAAGCAAGGGCAGCCCCAACACCTCGGCGCAGGCCTCGGCGTGATCGCGTTCGGACACCAGCCCCAGACGGGCGATCAGCGCCAGCAACTCGCCGCCAGCCTCTTCCTGCAGACGCTGCGCACGGGCCAGATCGGCCTCCTTGAGGCGCCCTTTCAGCAGCAATGCGGCGACGATGCGCTCACTGTCGCTGGCCGTCGGCACCGGCTTCTCTGTCGTACCCAACGCTTCGGTCGATGGATCCACTACTGCATTCACTCGTTCTGCCCTCGGAACCGGCAAATCGGCCGGTATGGCTGGTCGTCATACTCTAGCAGGCGCCTCGATGTCGGCACGGCCTGACCGTTTCACCCGGAATCGCCCCGTCGGGCCGGCCCCTCAAGCGGACCCTCGAAACGACGGCGCCGCCCGGAGGCGGCACGGTCGCGAAGCAAGGAGCCATCTGGAAGACCATGCCCCCTGCAAGGAAGTTCAGCGCAATGGCGCTCAGCGGACCTCGGCCACTTCCACGCCGTCGAGGCCAGCCGCCAGCGTGCGGGCGTCGCCGCCCTGCGCCAGCTTGATCTTGAGACGCACCTCGTTCTGCGAGTCGGCGAAGCGCAGCGCGTCCTCATAGCTGATCTCGCCGGCCTGATACAACTCGAACAGGGCCTGATCGAAGGTTTTCATGCCGAGGTTGGTCGACTCCTTCATCACTTCCTTGATCTTGTGGATTTCGCCTTCGCGGATGTAATCCTGCACCAGCGGTGTGCCGAGCAGGATTTCCATGGCGACCTTGCGACCCTTGCCGTCCGGGGTCGGAATGAGCTGCTGCGCGACCACACCCTTGATGTTCAGCGAGAGGTCCATCAGCAACTGACCGCGCCGGTCTTCCGGGAAGAAATTGATGATGCGATCCATCGCCTGGTTGGCGTTGTTGGCGTGCAATGTGCACAGCACCAGATGTCCGGTTTCAGCGAAGGCGATGGCGTGGTCCATGCCTTCGCGGGTACGCACCTCGCCGATCATGATCACGTCCGGCGCCTGTCGCAGGGTGTTCTTGAGCGCCGCTTCCCAGCTGTCGGTGTCGATGCCGACCTCACGCTGCGTCACGATGCAACCCTCGTGCTTGTGCACGAATTCGATCGGGTCTTCGATGGTGATGATGTGGCCGCTGGAATTCATGTTGCGGAAGCCGATCATCGCCGCCAGCGAGGTGGACTTACCGGTACCGGTCGCACCGACGAAAATGATGATGCCGCGCTTGGTCATCGCCAACGTCTTGATGATCGGCGGCAGCGCCAGTTCTTCGATGGTCGGGATCTTCGACTCGATCCGGCGCAGCACCATGCCAACCTGGTTGCGCTGGTAGAAACAGCTGACGCGGAAGCGGCCGACACCGGAGACGCCGATGGCGAAATTGCATTCGTGGGTCTTTTCGAACTCTTCGCGCTGCGACGGTGTCATCACGTTCAGCACCAGATCGCGGCTCTGTTGCGGTGTCAGCGCGTTCTGCGTGATCGGCGAAATCTTGCCGTGAACCTTGATCGCCGGCGGCATGCCGGCGGTGATGAACAGATCCGACGCTTTCTGGTGCGCCATCAGCTTGAGGAAGGAGGTGAAGTCGATGCTGCTCATAGGGACACTCCGGATCTTGGGGGCGGCACTCGGACGAGAGATGTCCGGAGCGCGGCGAGGAAGCAGTCTTCCTCGGCGCTGGGGCAGCAGCGGATTGATCGCTGCGCCCGGAACGACAAGGCCTTACTCGAACAATCGCTTGTCCTTGGCATAACTCTTGGCCTGCTGACGCGTGATCAGGCTGCGCTTGACCAGATCCTGAAGATGCTGGTCGAGGGTCATCATGCCGTAGCTCTGACCGGTCTGGATCGACGAATACATCTGCGCGACCTTGTCCTCGCGGATCAGGTTGCGGATGGCGGGGGTGCCGACCATGATTTCCCATGCTGCGGTGCGTCCACCGCCAACCTTCTTCAGCAGCGCCTGCGAAATGACCGCGCGCAGCGATTCGGACAGCATCGAGCGCACCATCGGCTTTTCGCCGGCCGGGAACACGTCGATGATGCGGTCGATGGTCTTCGCGGCCGAGCTGGTGTGCAGGGTGCCGAACACCAGATGGCCGGTTTCCGCAGCGGTCAGCGCCAGACGGATGGTTTCGAGATCGCGCAACTCGCCAACCAGAATGTAGTCCGGGTCTTCGCGGAGCGCAGAGCGCAGCGCCTCGTTGAAGCCGTGGGTGTCGCGGTGGACCTCGCGCTGATTGATCAGGCACTTCTGCGAGGTATGCACGAATTCGATCGGATCCTCGACGGTGAGGATGTGCGCGTATTCGTTCTTGTTGACGTGATCGACCATGCCCGCAAGCGTGGTCGACTTGCCCGAACCGGTCGGACCGGTCACCAGGATCAGGCCCTGCGGCTGATCGATGATCTCGCGGAAGATCGGCGGCGTGCCCAGGTCTTCAAGGGTCAGCACTTCGGTGGGAATGGTCCGGAACACGGCGCCGGCGCCACGGTTCTGGTTGAAGGCGTTGACACGGAAGCGGGCCAGGCCGGGGATCTCGAACGAGAAGTCGGTCTCGAGGAATTCTTCGAAGTCGCGACGCTGCTTGTCCGACATGATGTCGTAGACCAGCGCATGCACTTGTTTGTGATCGAGCGCGGGAATATTGATGCGGCGCACATCGCCGTCGACCCGGATCATCGGCGGCAACCCTGCCGACAGATGCAAGTCCGAAGCCTTGTTCTTGACCGAGAATGCCAAAAGTTCGGCGATATCCATGCAAGCTCCCCGCGTTGCGATGACGTATGAAAATGTCGTGTGATGACGAGATGGAACGACTCACCTGCCGGAGTATAGCCCCGGACCCGCCGCTGTCATCCTGCCTGTCGCAACGTCGCATTCGACTTACACTGCCCCCATCCCATCATTCCGCGACGCCCGTCGCATCCGCGACATTCCGGCGCGCGACGGACAAGGCCAACGATCGCACTCACGTCCGCGTCCACGACCTGAATATGACCCGCATGACCAGCCACGACACCACATTCGCCCCGCCGCCTCCCCGCCTCGACATCATTCTCGATGGCATGGCCCATGCCGCCGACAATGCCGACAGGCCAGCCGCACGCCTGCTGGCGGTCAGCAAGACGCAGCCAGCGCAAGCCGTCGCGAACCTCGCCGCCGCGCTCCGCTCCCGCCCCAGAGCCGGCCCGGTCGCGTTCGGCGAAAACTACGTCCAGGAAGCGTTGGAAAAGCAGCCGGCGCTGGCCGGGCTGGGCATCGAATGGCATCTGATCGGCCATCTGCAATCCAACAAAGCCCGCGAAGCCGCAGCCGCCTTCGACTGGGTCCAGACCGTGGACCGTATCAAACTGGTCGACGCTCTCGCCAAATATCGAGCGCCCGGGCAGGCGCCGCTGAACGTCCTGATCCAGGTGAATGTCGACGACGAAGCCAGCAAACATGGGTGTCGACCCGATGAAGTTGCCCTCCTTGCCGACGCCATCGCCAACCGACCTGCCTTGCGTCTGCGCGGCCTGATGGCGATCCCGGCGCCCGACCCCGATTTGGAGCGTCGCCGTGAGGCGTTCCGGCAGATGCGGGCCCTCTTCGACACGCTGGCCCTGCAGTATCCCGGCGTCGACACCCTGTCGATGGGCATGAGCGAGGACTACGCACTCGCCGTTGCCGAAGGTGCGACCATGGTCCGCGTCGGCAGCGCACTGTTCGGCGCTCGCCCGCAAAAAACCTCCCCGCCCTGTCCTCCGGAGACCGCATGACTTCCGAATCGACCATCGCCTTCATCGGCGGCGGCAACATGGCCCGCAGCCTGATCGGCGGCCTCATCGCCCGTGGCACTGCCGCCGCAGACATCCGTGTCTCTGAGCCGGTCGACGTCCTCCGCGATGCGCTGGCGGGTGATTTCGGTGTGACCACCGCCATCGACAACGCCGACGCCGCCGCACCGGCCAAGCTGTGGGTGTTGGCGGTGAAGCCCCAGGTCATGCGCGCCGTCTGCGAAGCCCTGGCGCCGTTGGCGCAGGCCAACCGGCCATTGGTCGTATCGATCGCGGCCGGCATCACCGCCACACAGTTGCAACGCTGGCTTGGCGGCGAAGTTGCCGTGGTCCGCACCATGCCAAACACACCAGCCATGCTGGGCGCCGGCGTCACCGGCCTGTTCGCCAGCGCCGAAGTGGACGACAACGGCCGTAATCGAGCGGCCAACCTGCTGTCAACAGCCGGGAAAACCGTCTGGATCGACGACGAGAGAAAGATGGACGCCGTGACAGGCGTATCCGGCAGCGGCCCGGCCTATATCTTCCTGTTGGCGGAAGCGATGGAATCAGCCGCCATCGCTCAGGGTTTGCCCGCCGAGGCCGCGCGCACATTGGTACTGGAAACCATCCTCGGCGCCGCGCGGATGCTGACCGAGGCAGGCGAACCACCGGCAGAACTGCGCCAGCGGGTGACATCGCCGGGCGGTACCACCCAGACCGCAATCGAGACCTTCGAGGCCGGCGGCTTCCGCGAACTGGTCGCCGCCGCCATCCGCAACGCGACCGAGCGCGGGCGCGAGCTGTCCGCCGCGAACGATTGACCCTGCTGCCAATGAAGAGACACCCGACCATGCGACTGCTCGCCCCCCTCCTGCTCTGCGTCGCGCTCGCCGCCTGCGGCAACGATGCCCCCAAACCCGCCAAGCGCATCGATGTCCCACAGGAAGCGGTGACCCGCGATGGCGACGTGACCATCCGCGCCAACGTGATGCCGACCACCCAGCTCAACGAATCCGTCGCCCGTGGTTATGGCATCGAGCGCCGCGAGCACGCCCTGCTGTTGCTGGTCTCCGTGCGCAAAGGGCCGGACGGCCAGGATGTCGCGTTGCCGGCGACGGTCGAAGCCACTGCCGCCAACCTGCAGGGGCAACACCAGACCATCGCCATGCGCGAACTGCGTGCAGGCGACTACGTCGACTACATCGGCACACTGGCATTTTCGCCACCGGACACGCTGAGCTTCGCGGTCGACATCACCCGCGAAGGCGGGGCGAAATCAGCCATGGCCTTCTCGCGGGATTTCGCGCCCTGATCATGCAGAGCGGGCTTGAGCCCGCTGTATTTTTGCCCGCGGGCTCAAGCCCGC